>CAVTDA010000148.1:0-83240 GCA_963733285.1 uncultured Acidobacteriota bacterium | reverse complement strand
ACCAGGTATAGCATGCGCTGGCTTCAGGGCGAAGCCGCGTGGACCTATCCAGATTACCAAGGTTGGAGCCCCTGCGCAACGCGCGGGCGTCAGGCAGTGGGGGCGGCGGCTGCGGTGCGGGAGCGGCGATCTGCGGCAGGTTCTCCTCGATTTCGAGGCCGGTGGCGGCGAGCATCCGCCGACCTCGGCAGCGTTCAGTCGCGTGGCGTCGAATTCGACGCGCACGGTGCGGGCCTCGCGGTCGAAGCTGAGATGCCGGATGCCGTAGACGTCGCGCGCGCGGGCCAGCGCCGTGGCCACCTGCTCCGTGGGCGGTGCGGCATAGCGATAGACAATATCACGGAATCTCAACAGCGGATCGCCAAGTGCCGTGAGCAACGGCTCTCTGCCCTGCCGGAGGCGTCGCTTGCCATCTGGGAAAAACCATGGAAACCAAGCCGGGAGGGTCTGGAAGAATCGATTGCCGCCGAGGATCGCAATATCGCCGACATTGGCCGCCAGATTGGCGAATTGAAAGAGCGCTTTCGCAATCAACTCCAGCAGATTGGCATTGAGGTGTTCGATGGGGACGTTGACTCCCTGCTGATGCCAGTGACTCAGGACGATTTCGTTTCGATGGCGGCGGTCGTCAGCAATATTTCGACCCTGACGACCCAGTTAGAGGGGCTGACCGAGAAAAGCAAAGAGCTTCCCGCACAGGCGCGACGATACTATGGCATGTATCTGTTGCTGGTTTACGCCATCGACCGCCTCCAAGTGCGATTCATCCAGGAGATCGATCACGTCCATCTACCGAAGCTGCACGCGTTTGAAGAGGAAGCCCGCCAGAATATCACCGAAGCAAAGAACCAAATCGCCAGCGGCGGTCCCAAGGAACAGTTACGGGCGAACATTGATGCTGCAAACACCACCATTGAGGCTTGCCATTGCCTTGCCAGCACGCTGCGCGACCAGAAAAACGCTATCGCCGGTGAGAACGAGCACACCAAACTGATGCTTGACGCGGCCATCAACACTTACAAAACCGTGCGACTCAGTCTGAACGTTGCTGAACTGATGAGCGATTGCCGAAAGGCTTTCCAGGCCCTGCGGCAGTTGCGGTTGCCCCGGCTGAGGACGTTCCAAAACCTCCAACTGAAGTCGGAGATGCAGCGGCTGGCAGAGCGAATGCACGATCGGGAGGAATAAATGGGCTGGTTCTTCAGGAAATCATTTCGCCTTCTGCCGGGAGTCAGGATCAATATCTCGAAGAGCGGGCCGCGCCTGAGTGTCGGCGTCCCCGGCGCCCGAGCCAGCATCGACATGGAAGGCAAAACAAGGCTCTATGGAGGCGTGGGACCAGTCCGCTATCAGAAGACGGTAACCATCGGCCCGAACAACAAGCCCAAGGCAAAAGACGGCGGCTTGCTGGGATTCATTAAAGGGATGTTCGGCGGATGAGCGGATAGAGGAACAAGCCATGAATTGGAAGCGATGGCTAGAGTCAACGGGAGGCTGGCAGTCATGGCTGGCTTTATTCCTTATCTGGCTGATTGTTCCAGGTGGAACGATTATCGTCATCATCTGGCTCTTGGTCCAAGAGGTTCGCGTTGACAAAGAACCGACCGACTTTTTATCGCGCCAGCTTTGGTGAGTTCATGGAACGTAAGCGTGAGGAAAAGGATGCAAAGGGTAAGGTGTCAAGGATATGAGCACATGAAGAAAAAACCTTGAGGGAGATCGCATTGGGAAATTGCCGCCCTTCAGGGTGTGCTACGCAATTTCATAGTTCTTGCAGGAGGGCCTAATGCCAACCATTGCTGCGACATCGCACGTGACCGACTCCCTGTTGTCTGCTTCCGATGATTCGTTCTCATCAGCTCTCGCCCTCATCGAGCTACTGTCGTTGTTTAACCTGATGTGGAGCAAGGGCACGGAAGTGATCGAGAAAGTTGGAAACAAGATCAATCGTGGAACTTGGTCAAGCAATTCGGATCATTTCCACGAGAAGGTGATTGCTAAATCAAAAGAGTTCGCTGGCCTCCCCCATGGGGAGCGACTACTCATGGCTATTGGTAAGTTGCAGGAACTGATGGGTGTCCCGGCACACGATCTCCGCACGCGCCTTGATTTCAATGAGGTGGCTGATGACCTCTGCATGGCCGCGGTCAAGATTCTCCGCGAAGACAAAAAGGCTAAGTTCACCGGGAACGATGTTGGTGCGATGATCGAGTTTCAGATGGCAAAGATCTTCGGTGGCCTAAACATCGCGATGGACGAACTTCCCGCCACACAGCAGCAGAGCCTCGTCCACCGCGTGCGAGAATTTCTGCAATCGCTCCCAGCCGAACAGCAGCGGTTCATTATGGACCGCTGGGGGCTCAGACCTTTCCGAATCCGCCATCCGGCAGGCGATTGCCACCGGCGCTATGTGGACTGCTTTTGCTGCTGCCGTAGAGTCTTCGGGTTCGCGTTCTACACGACGGCCGCACGACTTCTTAGCCATCCTCTCGTTGCATCTATTACCGTTCGGAGCATACGTTGGTCTCAGTTCCACGATTGCCGTGCTTTCGACGCGTGGATGCTGCCGATCTTTGCGGGGCTTTGGATCTGGTACTACGTTTGGAAGAACACGGGCCTACGACGCTCGATGGCGCCCCTGATTTATCACGAGCCTTTGCCTCTCAGGGATGGAGGTTCAGGGCAAGAGTCCCCTCGCAACGGGAGGCGGCCGTCGATGAGGCGCTGTCGCGATGGGGAGAGGCGCGGCGCCTTCGTGACCAGTACCGTTTGGAGACAGCGACAGCCACGTCTGTTCGCAACAAGGCACGGGCGCGGCTTACTGCAACTCGCGGGGAACTCTCTCAAGCTCATGAACGAAAACAAAAGGCCACGGCTGAGCGCGAAAACTTGGGAAAAAAGTTGGCACGTCTGGTCAAATCTGCAATAGACAGCATTGCCAGCGGGCGTTGGGGAGGGTCGCTGATCGGTGCCGCAGCAGGTGTCCAGACCATTGAGAACGAGATCAGACAGGCCCAACATAAGCGTGACGGCAAGTCAGGCTTCTGGGCAACGATTGGGGGCTATATTGAGTACGGTCTCGACGCATCATCTCTGAACATTCAACTGAATTCTGCCAAGGACGCCCTTGTTCAGCAAGTCAAGAGCACTTGGCCAACTGAAGGAATCAGGTATCCTCAATACGCGGCTTCATTACTGCGTGGAATGGAAGAGAAGTCCTTGCAAATGCTTTCAGCCGAGGCCGACACTACCCGCCTGACAACCCAAGAACTCGTAGATCCAGGACGCTCGATCAAGCCTACGACGATAACTGGCGCCAAGGCCGCTCAGGCCGGTAGCGAAAAGCGGTATCACGGATTGGAGACGGTCTGATGGGCAAGTTCATCACGAACGACCGAATTGACTTGCTGCTGAAGCAAGGTCGAGTGGAAGAAGCACTGCTGGAACCCGTCAAGCAGCCAAATCCAAGTTATAGCGGGGTTGGTGAATTCGTTTTTTCCCGGTCACGAAGAAGATGCCCCTCGCCGAAGACGTCGCTTATGCTGGACTAACGCTCAGCGATTTCCTTTACGACTACATCCGCATTGACCCAGAGGTGGTCAGGGGGGTAGAGTTTGCCCGCGCTGGCGATGTGGATTCCGTGCTCAGCTTCGCCCGATTTGCCGACACAAAAGCTGATCTGACGGGTGCGAGCCTGGATGGACTCCACTCCGAATTGCAGGGTTACGTGGCCGAGCAAATCGAAGCTCACCACCTGATCGCACAAGGCCACGATGTGCTGTTCCCGGATACGGCGAACAATCCCGGATGGGACCTAAAGGTTGATGGTCATCCGTTCCAGATCAAATGTCTGAATGACTCGGGAGGGGTTCTGGAGACATTTGCACCGCTACCCTGACATTCCTGTCATTGTGAACGCTGAGTTGGCAGATCGGGTGGGTGATCACGCTAATGTATACGTCGACCCGTCACTCCATCATGACGCGGTAGTACACGCAACTGAGGAGACGCTGGATCAAGGGGGGGGCTTGGCGGATTTCGAGATTCCGTGGATATCGCTTGGCGTTTCGGGAGCATTCAACCTCTATTACATGCTCGTGAAGGGCACCGATGTCACAGCTATGCTAACCTGCACCGCAACTGACACCGGCGGTAGGATAGTTGTCGGCACGGCCGGTAATACGCGGGGGCAGGCATCGGATTGCTGCTGTTCGGTCCCGCAGGAGCAATTGTCGTTGGCCTCTTCGGCGCCGTCGCGGGAGCAGCCGCCGGGAAGCGCGTCGTTGCGGCAGGTCGGCGACTGTTTGTTGCTAAGGAGGAAACTGCCGTCTACGAAGGTGTTCGTCGAGTTGCCGATATGCCGCACAGGCGATGCCGGAGAAGATCCAAGCTTGGAGGCGCAAGTCAGAGATGATAGCGGACAGCCTTGCTGGCCCCAAAGCAAACCAGGTCAAAGTGCAGACGGCAATGGTCCGCCGCATCGCCGACAACATCGAACACTTGACGCGAAAGAAAGCTGAAATCGAAGCTCTGCCGTCCAACCATACCAGTGATCCACGGAGTCTCTTCGAACGAGTGCTCACTCTGATCCGTCGAGCGGGTATCCACGCCCATCATATTCAGGCACCAATGCAGGATCTCGCCGAGAGAATGCGGGAGTACTCAGAGGAGTCCAAAAGGTTCCGCACAACGTAGTCGTGGGCTGGCAAAGCGGCGGGAAAATTGGCGAAAGGGTGTCAGGTACCCTTTGATAGGTAACTTTTTGTATTCAGTGACCCGCCCCGAAAACTGTACCAGTTGAAACTCGAGAATCCAAGCCATTAACCCGCCCCCTAAATCCGCGCACTCTATGATCTGAAATTCGCAGAACCCGCCGCCACGCTCGGCATGGCCTTCAGTTTTTCCGGCAGCGTGGGGGCGGGGCGCAACGACCTCCTAAAACAGACTCTGATTCCGTTTTTCACTGACAAGGAGTCCGAATGCGGGCCTCGACCCGCCTTGCGGAACCTGAATTGCCCGCTTACACGGCTGGACTCATTCTTAGGGTGTTTTAACCCGATTCCTTTGTCTCTCCCTTTTATTCCCCACGGTGGGGGCGCGAACACAGGCGTAAGAAGTTTAGTTACATGGATTTAGCCGGCATTGCCGGAACCAGGGCGGGGAAACCGCATGAGCATCAACATTGGATTGGACATTGGCGCAGTGAGCTTGAAACTGGCGGCGATTGGCGGGCCGGACGATGGGCCGCGTTTTCAATCGCTCGCGGAGAAGTCCGCGGCCTTCTATGCAGCCATCGTTTCCGGATGCCAGCCCGTTCTCCGGCCGGGCGCTGGTGCTCTCGCGCTACCGGCGATTGCAGGGCAGCCCCATTCAATCCACCTTTGACCTGCTGAAGGAACTCTACGATTTCCTGCCGGAAGAGGACGTGGAAGGCATCCGGGTAACGGGCTCGGGCAGCCAACTGATTGCCAAGGTGCTGGGCATTTATTTCGAGAATGAGTTTCGCGCCATCGCCAAGGGCATGCGCATGTTCTACCCGCAGGTGCGCACGGTCTTTGAGATGGGCGGCGAGGCGTCCAAATACATTCGCCTGGACCCCGGCGCGACCGGCAAGCACCTGGGCATCGTGGACTACCAGACCAGCGGCGAGTGCGCGGCGGGCACGGGATCGTTCATCGACCAGCAGGCCTCGCGCCTGCTCTATTCCATCGAGCAGGTGGGCCCCGCGGCGTGTGGGGCGAGCTGCGCGGCGCGGATTGCCGGACGCTGCTCGGTGTTCGCCAAGACCGACATGATCCACGCCCAGCAGAAGGGCTACACCACCGACCAGATTCTGCGCGGACTTTGCGATGCCGTGGCGCGCAATTACAAGTCGAGCATCGTGAAGGGGCGCGCCGTGGTGCCGCCTGTCGCCTTTATCGGCGGCGTGGCGATCAATGAGGGAGTGCGCAACGCCCTGCGCGAAGCCTTCAAGCTGAAGGCGGGCGACCTGCTGATCCCCGAGCACTACGCGTGGCTGGGGGCGATGGGCGCGGCCATGCTGGAGGCCGAAGAATTCCGCAAGCGCTCCTTCAAGCGCATTCACCAGTTCGCCAGCACGAGGCCGCGCAAGCAAGAGCTTCGCCTGCACCGAGCCACTCTCGATGGAGAAGGTCCTGCTGTTGCGGGATCGCGACGCGAAGGCGACAGGAGAAGGTGCCAGGTGCCAGGTAGCTCAGCGTATCAGGCATCAGAGACAGCGCCACGTGGCACGCTTTCGCTTCGCCTGCCACCCGGCACCTGACACCTAGCGCCTACAGATTGAAGCCTATCTGGGCATCGACATCGGCTCGGTCTCGCACCAACCTCGTGGTGATCGATGCCGACGGCAATCTGCTGAAGGAAATTTACCTGCGCACGCAGGGACGGCCGATTGAGGTGGTCGACCGCGGGCTGAAGGAGATTGAAGCGGAGCTGGGCGGCGGCGCTCGATATTCGCGGCGTGGGCACGACCGGCTCCGGGCGCGAACTGATCGGCGAACTCGTCGGCGCCGACACGGTGAACGACGAGATCACCGCCCACAAGACCGGCTCCATGCACGTTTGCAATCAGATGGGCATGGAGCCGTGGACACGATCTTCGAAATCGGCGGGCAGGATTCCAAGTTCATCCGCATCGACAAGGGCGTGGTCGTGGACTTCACCATGAACGAAGCCTGCGCCGCGGGGACGGGCTCGTTCCTGGAAGAGCAGGCGGAGAAGCTGGGGATCGCCATCAAGGAAGAATTCGCGCGCCTGGCGCTGGCTTCGCCAAACCCGGCGCGCCTGGGCGAGCGCTGCACGGTCTTCATGGAGCGCGACGTCACCGGCCTGATGCACAAGGGCGCGGAAGTGGGCGACCTCGCGGCGGGCCTGGCTTACTCGGTGGCGCTCAACTATCTGAACCGCGTGGTGCGCGGGCGCAAAATCGGCAAGGTGATCTTCTTCCAGGGCGGCACGGCCTACAACGATGCCGTTGCCGCGGCTTTCTCGCAGATTCTCGGCAAGCAGATCATCGTGCCGCCGCACAATGGCGTGATTGGCGCCATTGGCATGGCCCTGATTGCGCGCGACCGGATGAAGGACTCCGGCCAACCCAGCCGCTTCCGCGGCTACGACCTGGGCCGCGTGAACTTCACCACGCGCGAGTTTGTCTGCCAGGCGTGCTCCAACTTCTGCGACATGAAGGAATTCAACATCGAGGGCCAGCGCACCTACTGGGGCGACAAGTGCTCGGACAAGTTCCGCAAGCGCGCACGACCGACCGCCAGCCGGTGATTGAGGACCTGGTGGAATGGCGCGAGAAGCTGCTGGAAGAAGTCCAACTGCCTCCCCGCGGCGGCGGAGTCCGCACGGTGGGAATTCCGCGCACCATGTTCTATTACGACCGCTTCCCCTTCTGGTGCGCATACTTCCAGGAGCTGGGTTTCGATGTGGTCGTTTCTCCACCCACCGACCGCAAGATTTCCATGGCGGGCGATGAGCTGGCCATCGCCCAGCCGTGCTTCCCGGTGAAGGTGGCGCACGGGCACGTGCAGGATCTGATGGAGAAGTGCGTCGATTACATTTTGATTCCCAACGCCGTCAATGTGGAAGCGCCGGACGACGGGCTGGAATCGCACCTGTGCCCATGGAACCAGACGCTGCCCTTCGTGATTCGCGCCGTCGCCCCAACTGGAGCTGGCGAACCCCAAGTTTCTTACGCCCACCGTGCACTTCCGCTTCGGGCCCAAGCATGTGGAAAAGGAGCTGGCGGAATTCTGCGCGCAGCCTGGGCATCAAACCGCCGCGTCAACGCCGAGGCCGTGCGGGCCGGCATATGCCGCGCAGAAGCACCTTTGCCGACGCGCTTCAGCAAGCGGGCCGGGAAGCGCTGGCGCGGCTGGAAGAAACCGGCGAGCCCGCGCTGGTGCTGGTGGGGCGGCCCTACAATATCTTTGACCGCAGCGTGAATTGCGACATTCCGCGCAAGCTGCGCACGCTTTACGGCATCAACGTGCTGCCCATGGAAGTGCTGCCGCTCGACGCCGAGGACATCTCCGACGTCAATCCCAACATGTACTGGAATTCCGGACGGCGCATCCTGGCGGCGGCGCGCATCGTGCGGCGATACCCCAATCTGCACCTGGTCTACATCTCCAACTTCAAGTGCGGCCCCGACTCCTACATCAAATCGTTTGTGGACGAAGCCGCGGGCAAACCCTCGCTGGTGCTGCAGTTCGACGGGCACGCGCAACGACGCGGGCTTCATCACGCGCTGCGAAGCGTATCTCGACAGCAAAGGATTTCTGCGATGTCCCTCCTCCCCCACCGCCACCGCAGCCGCAAAATAGGCGCGGACCATCCCCTGAGCGGCAAGGTCGGTCTACGTTCCCACCATGGGCGAAGGCAGCCCGGAAGCCTTTTCGGCGGCGTTCCGCTGGCTGGGAGTCGAGGCGCAACCCACTCCGCCCTCCGATGTGCGCACGCGCGAATTGGGCGGCAAATACACCACCGGCGATGAATGCTATCCCGCCAAGGTCACCGTGGGGGATTTCCTGCGCGTCATCGAGCAGCCCGGCTTTGACCCTGAGCAGCACCGCGTTCTTCATGCCGACGGCGGAAGGCCCCTGCCGCTTCGGGCAGTACGCGCCCTTTCTGCGCAAAATTCTGCGCGATGCGGGATGGGGAAATGTGCAAGTGCTCTCGCCCACCAGCCGCAACAGTTACGCCGACCTGGGCGACATCGCCAACCCCTTCATGCGCACGGCGTGGCGGGCGCTGGTGGCGGCGGACACGCTGCACCGCGCGCTGCTCAAGACCCGTCCCTATGAGACCACGCCCGGCGCCGCCGACGGCGCATTTCAGGAATCGCTGGCCGACCTGGTGAAGACCATCGAGAACGAGCTGCGCCGACGCCGCCTGCCAGCTTGACGTCGATGGTGGAATCGATGGCGCGCGCGCGCGAGCGCTTCCGGCGCGTGCCGGCGCTCTATGACCGCGAGATTCCGCTGATTGGCGTAGTGGGTGAAATCTTCTGCCGCCTGAATACTTTTTCCAATGAAGACCTGATCCGCAAGCTGGAAAGCTACGGCGCGGAAGCCTGCCTGAGCCATATCAGCGAGTGGGTGGAATACACCAACAGCGAACAGAAACGCAAACTGCACCTGATCGGCCAGGAACATGTCGCTGGCGATGGGCAAGGCTTACCTGCGCTCGCATATCCAGCACGCCGATGAGCACGCCTTGATCGCACCGTTCGCGGAAGAGTTCGTGGGTTACGAGGAACCGCCGATTGAGGAGATCCTGGATCTTGCCCAGCCCTATCTTCCCAGCGGCGGCGCGCTGGGTGAAATGGTCTTAAGCGTGGGCAAAGCCGCCTATCTGGCCAAACACGGCGCCGACGGCATCATCGACATCAGCCCCTTCACCTGCATGAACGGCATCGTCACCGAAGCCGTCTATCCGAAGCTCTCGAAGGCCTACGGCGGAATTCCCATCCGCAATTTTTATTTCGACGGAACGCAGTCGGACCTCGACCGCGACCTGGGAATTTACATGGAGCTTGCGCGGTCGTATCGCGAGAAGAAGCCGTATGAGCGTAGGTTTCCGGCCTATTTTGCCGCAGCCGGAGCGTGATGAACGAGTGCCCCGTGGCACCTTGCAGGGTTGACGGCAACCTCCGCTTGTGATACGTTTCTACCATATGAGTCATACAATCAGCGTTCGACTTACACCCGAACTCGCGAGCTGGCTGGAAGAGAAGAGCCGCCGCACAGGATTGCCCGCCGGCCGGATTATCCGTCAACAGTTGGAGCGCGCCCGGTCGGAAGCCGGCACCCAGCGATTCCTGCGCCACGCGGGGAAAATCGATGGGCCCCGCGACCTTTCCACCCGGAAGGGATTTGATCGCGGATGAAGGCCATTGCCGATACCGGGCTGATTGTGGCCTTTGGCAATCGCACCGACCACTTTCATTCATGGGCGGTGGAAGTTGCCAAGAGCGTTACCGATCCCCTGCTAACCTGCGAAGCGGTTCTGGCGGAAGCCGCTTTCCACCTTCGCTCCGCATCCTACATCCTTTCCCTCATCGAGGATGGGATGTTGCAATTGGCCTTTAATATTCCCGAGCATCAAAAGCGTTTGGCGGCGCTGGCAGAGCGATACGAGGACCGTCATCCCGACCTGGCCGACCTGTGCCTGATCCGCATGAGTGAACTCTTTCCCCAGCACACCGTGATTACCGTGGACGAAGAAGATTTCCACATCTATCGCCGGAATGGCCGGGAAGCAATCCCGCTTCTATGCCCGCCTAGAAGTTCGCGACGATAGGACAGGTGACGTCGTGCGCTGAGGCGTCTGCTGGCATATTATTTCACCAACCCCTCCGCGCCTGCGGACCGAAGCTGTGAGCGTGGACGAGAGCCAAGCGTTCCGACGAGGGACGATTGACTTCCAATAAGTTGACGAGTTAAATAGCCCCATGTCACACGGCATACGCTGGAATTCCTTCATCCGATTTGCCATCTGCCTGATGCTGCTAATACCTGCCTGGACTCGCGCCGCCAAGCCCTCGATATGGATCAAGGTCCATAGTCCAAACTTTGTCGTAATCACTGACGGAAATGAGAAACAGGCGCGGAAGGTGGCGTATCAGTTTGAGATGTTTCGCTCGGTTCTGCGCAGCTTCGCCAGTGCCAAGGGGACGGAGACCGATCCGCCCGTAACGATTATCGCCGCCAAGGACGAGGATTCGCTCAAGGCGCTGGAACCCGAGGCGAATTTGGCGAAGGGGGCGGCCCACCTGACCGGACTCTTTCTCGACGGGCCCGAGAAAAAATATGTTCTGTTGCGGATGGATGCCAGTATCGACCAGGATGCCGCGGAGCCATTCGAAACCATCTACCACGAGTACGTTCACTATTTTACGCGGCGACTGATCCCGCATCTGCCTCTGTGGTTGTCTGAAGGTCTGGCGGAGTTTTACGGGAACACCCGCTTTGAGGGAAAGTACGCGTTGGTGGGAACGGCCAGCACGATCAATCTGGAAATTCTTCAAACCAACCCCATCCTGCCGCTCTCAACCCTTTACGCGGTGGATGCCTCCTCGCCCTACTACCATGAGGAGAACAAAACTTCGGTGTTTTATGCCGAATCGTGGGCGCTCACCCACTACCTGATGACGCGGGATTGGAACCAGAAGACCGACCAGGTCCGGCAGTTCGTCCTCCTGTTGCAAAAGGATGTGCCCATGGAAGAGGCGGCCCGGCGCACGCTGGGCGATCCGCGGGCGATTGAGGATGCCCTGGAAGCTTACGTGCGCAAGCCGGCTTTTCTTGTGGCGCGTGTCAACCTTCCCGGGAAAATCGACGCGAACGACTTTGCGCGCGACCCATTATCCGAAGCCGAATCCCTGGCGGCGAGAGGATACTTGCTGGTTCTCGTCCGTCGCTATGCCGATGCAGAGACCATGCTGACCCGGGCCATCCAGGCTGATCCCAAGCTCGCCGCCGGCTACGAGGGCATGGGATTCCTCTATTCCGTCCAACAGAAATACGATGAGGCCAGCAAGTGGTTCGCACAGTCGGTTGAGATGAACTCCGAGGGCATGCTCGCCAATTTTCTTTATGCCACGAATCTGTTCAAGACCCGGCTCGACAAGGAAACCGCGGACAAGGCGGAAAAGTGCCTGCGCACGGCCCTCCGCACGGACCCGAATTTCGCCCCGGCCTATGACGCGCTGGCCTACCTGTTGCTGACGACCTCGCGGGGGGCGGAGGAGGCGCAGCGCCTGGCCTTGCAGGCCGTGGCGCTCGAGCCCGGAAATGTTCAATACCGTCTGCGCGTGGCCAATGCGCTGGAGCAGCTCAATCAGCCTGATAACGCCATCAGGGTGGCGACCCTGGCACGCTCGATGGCAAGGACCATCGCGGAAGAAAGTGAAGCGGACAATGTTCTGGAGAGCGCCCAGCGCATGCAGGAATACAAGCGGAGAAATCAGGATGTCGCGGGCAGGACCGATTCGATCCATGAAGCCGCGCAGCTCGAAGCACCCAGCGAAAGGAGTGACCAGCCTTCAGCGCCGGGTGAAAAGGGGCAGGAGGATGCGCCGGGTCCGCCGAAGCTGCGCCACCGCGATTCCGAGGCGCCACTTGCAGAAGACAATCCGCCGGCGCTTTCACACCATCTCGAGCTGGGGAAGCCCATCGCCTTCGCCGGAGGCATCATCTCCGAAGTGGCGTGTTCGAAAACGCAAGGGCTCAAATTTACGCTGATCTCCAAGCCGAAAAATCTGCATTTCTACACCGACAACTACTTCGACGTCGCCTTCAGAGCCGCCAACTTCACTCCCAAGGGCGTCATGAACCCATGCTCCGACCTGGAAGGGATGCAGGCCCGAATTATCTACCGCCCTGTCAAGGGTTCGCCTGACGAGGGTCAATTGGTCGAGGTTCAGTTGACGCGGTAATAAGGCCGCCCGAGTGCGAATCTGGAAATACACAGAGTTTGGATCAATGATGCCAGAAGGATTTTGTCCATGAATGCGGACACCGCAATTACCAAACGAGGAATTCTGGGCCGAACGGGCTTGGAAGTTTGCCGTCTGGGGATCAGTTCCAGCTACGGCGTTTCTGGGGATGTTCTGGAGCGGGCGTTTGAGCGCGGGGTGAACTACATCTATTGGGGCAGCAGGCGCCTTGCCTCTTTTGGCGAAGGTTTGAAGCGCTTGAAGCCCCAACGAGAACGCTTTGTGCTGGTGATTCAATCTTACACCCGTATGGCCGGCCTGATGGCCTGGAGCCTGGAGCGCGCCCTGCGTACGCTGACTTTTGATCGCGCCGACGTTCTGCTGCTGGGCATGTGGAACAAGCCAGTGACGCCCCGAATTCTCGACGCCGCCCGGGAGCTGAAACGGCGCGGCTTGGTGAGATTTCTCGCTGTCTCAACCCATCATCGGGACATGGCTCCGCAGTTTGCCGCGGGAAGCGATTTCGACATTGTGCACTTCCGCTACAACGCCGCGCATCCGGGTGCGGAGCAGGACATCTTTCCCCTCGTCGCAACTTCGAATCGTCCCGGCATGGTGGCATTCACTGCGACAAGCTGGGGCCAGCTCCTGGGCAAGTCGAAGCTCCTGCCGGGTCTCGCTTATGGGGCGCATCCGATTCCCAGGAGCGAGCGCGTGCCCACGGCGACGGATTGTTATCGATATGTGCTCAGCCGCCCCGAAGTGGATGTGTGCATGACGGGGCCCTCCAATGCCGCGCGGATGGAGGAAGGGCTGCAAGCTTTGGAACAGGGACCCATGACGAAAGAAGAGCTGGGTTGGATGCGCCGCGTGGGCATGGCTGTGGGGGGAAAGTAGGCTATTCGGCGGGGTATGGGCCTGCAGCCCCCAGGGGAAACCGGCAGTTATTTCTTGATGGGAATTACCTGGCATGCATGGGCGGTGCACTCGTCGCATGGGCGGCTTCCTCATCCGATGGCCAGTCCTCGAAGTAGTTGTTCAAGGCAAATAACATCTGGACGAGTTTCTCTTTTTCCCCCGTTGCATTGGAAAGCCCCCGGGCCGCCAGCAATCCGATGTTAATGCTGCCGCGTTCCTGGTCGGTCGGTTCGCGTCCATTGGCGCTCCACCGGTGCATGGCGTTCAGTTCCTCGAAAATGAGTTGCTGTAATTCGTCTTCGGGAGTCTGCGCCAGAATCTTCTGGACGAGGTCTACCGCGTCGCCAAGAAGGCGATCAAAATTAACTCGGGAATCGATTTCACCGTATTCACCTGCCATTGGAATCATACCTCCTAATTCTAGCCTCCGGTCTTGCCTGTCGGTCTGGCCTAGAAGTGGCGGATCTTCGACGCCGCTGTGCCTGATAAAAGGCCTATCGGCACGTTTTCATAAATCCTTGCACGGACCCCATTTAATCCATCCTCTCTTATGGCGTCGAGCCGGGGAATAGCCCATGAGTACCAGGTCCAGATGGGCCTTTTATTAGGAATCATTCACTTTGGGGGTGGTTGCCCATGCTAATGGACGAAAACGAGTTCCCGTTGGACCGATTTGGCGAAGGTATCTGCCTCAGAAATCGGCAGGATGGCCACCTTGGCGTCTTCCAGGATCCGTGCGGAGTGCGCCGCGGCTTTGTCTGCTTTTCCGGGCCGCGCTTCGACAACGGCGGTAAGCTCGGCAGGTTGTTTGGAACGAATATATCCCATGGTCAAGGAAAGGACGCTGGCAACCTCAAAATCGCGGTGGAGGGAAAGAGCGTGAATCAGTTTCAATTGCCGGTCGGGCTTTCCTGCCGTCATGGGAGGACGATAGCCAAAGTCGAAATGAAAGGGATCGCCGGGGTGGGTGAGAGGTTCGGCCGGAATGTGCTTTTCAAAGTGGGGGTGATCCAATACCTGTGCTTGCCGGAATGCCTCCACCAGGCGGTGCTTGATGCGCATCCGGGTTTCGGCCGCGGATGGATTCGACTCACGTTCGCCAACCAACCTTTGGAAAAGTTGTTGGATCTGCTGGGCCGGTTCCGCAGCCAATACCGGGCGCTCCGTCGAGAGCTGGATGATATGGGAAAGCGATGTTCCCAACTCTTGAATAAAATCTCTCAGATCGTTTTCGTGTTCTTGAATCTGCTGTTCGAAATGGCCTTGCAGGGAGCGGAGCAGCTCCAAATCGGCTTGCGGGTGGAACCGTTTGACCTTGCGGAAGTCGCGCGCCATGAGGCAATCGAGGAATTGATCTTCCGCGCAATAGAGCAGGACGCCGATGTTGAGAAACTCCTCCCGATCAGCGCGGGGAACGTAGCGAATCAAATGATACGAACACGATTTCAATCTGGCTTCAGTCATCATCGGAATCTTCGAATCTCGAGACTGTCATCCGCAGCCTGCGTGGTTCTTCTCCAGGAGCAAAACTGCGCTGAAGCGTCAATCCCAATTCGGGAAGGGCGCCAGTGAGGAATTTTTCGCGTCAATGATAGCCTGACGCAAGCTTCGCCTGCGTTCGTGAAGTGTCTCCAGGAGCTTGACCAAGTGGTCGGGGTGAGGCTCACACCACTTCTGGGGAATTCCCAGCGCACAAGCTTCCAATTCGCGGGTGGAGAGATTTTCGATACGCGAGAGGAAGGGTTCAAATGATCCGAACCCTGTTACCTTTTCGTAGACCAACCGCCGGGGATAGATGCCGCGAAGCGGGCTGTCTGGAAATGTCCACTCGCCGTCGTTAAAGCAGAACCCCTGATCAATCATCGAAACCGAATACGGCGTGGCGGAATCGTCCGCGGCGCGGTGGAAGATCACCTGGCGGCCGTCGCAGTTGCAGGTCCACTTGTCAAAGACAAACGCACCCAGAAAGGCGGCGGAGAGATTCTTAACGCGGCGCAGGAGCCGATCGGGGAGGAAATCCACCACCAGGGTTTTGCCAGGATCGCCGGGGAAGCGCGAGCCGAATTGCAGGCCCGCCCAGATGGGTTCCCGGGTCCCGCCTGAATCAAATGCCAGCAACGGGTTGCTGCCGATCAAATCCCGGGAGACTTCAATAAAGGCAGGTGCGGCGGCAGGTAATCCGACAAGCCGCGCCAGCCGCGAAGCGAGCATTTCATTGGCTAAAACGCGGGCATGTTGGGGGTTATTCAGAAATTTTGCGACATAACTCGCGCCGTCATCGCAAACTACGAGCCAGGGTTGGGAAGCGCCGCGCATGCGGCGAACGATTTCGAGCGCGCGAATCCATGGTGTGGCAGCTCCCGACACAAGAATTCCCTCCGGCCAATCCCGCGGCGGCCAACGGAATCCCATGGGCAAACACGCCTCATTAGGAGTTTCCAGCCGTCAAACGCACAAGGACGCATGGAGGGCAACAAACCCCCCTTCTCCCGACCCTGTTCGGAGCGAGAAGGATGTGAGCCTCTTCCCCCTGAACAGATTGGCTCAATTAGCGCCGTCGAGATTTCTTTGCGGCCTTCTTGGCAGTCTTTTTTGCCTTCTTGGCCTTGGGTGCGGTTTTTTTGGCTTTCTTCGCCGCCTTCTTCGCGGGTTTTTTTGCAGCCTTCTTTGCTGCCTTTTTCGCCGGCTTCTTGGCCACTTTCTTTGCGGGCTTCTGGACTTGCTTGGCCGGCTTTTTGGCGGCTACTGGGGCTGGTGGGGAAGCGATGGGTGCAGGCCCCGGCTCTGGCGCCACGGGCACCGTCTCCTCGATCTCAAAGGAAACTTCTTCTTCGATCTCCTCGCCCTCGTCTCCTACCCCCTCTTCCGTTTCTTCTTTGTAATCGGAAGAGAGCTCATCACCGAAATCCTCCAACTCGTCTCCAGGTCCGTTTTCGTTATCGAAGGCCATGCAACCCTCCTCCATTAGTAAGTGGTCCGCTCTGTGGATTTGCCATGATCAGCGGCTTCATCGATGCCGCAAATATTGGCCGTGGGGCAGATTTATACCAGCCGATTCATCCTGTCAAGAGTATTTGACGTAGTGGCAACAATTTGACAATTCAGCCGCCGCGGAGGAGGCCTAACTGGGGAATGGCGTGTTCCCACGAGGTATGACGTGTTGCCAAAGACCTTCCTTGGACTATTCCGGCCGACGACCATGGTGCGAAAGACCGTGATTGGCCCATTTTGACCGACGACCCAGGGTAAAGTTCGCGAATTGCTACCTTTCCAACGCGGCATGCTCGGTTTTGGCTGGATTTTCCTGGAACGAGAATCTTTTGCTGACATCAAAGGACTTACCGTCCACCTCGACATGCGGGTAGATGAAGAAATTCACCAGATCTCCATCCTGGCGGGGTTTTAGGACCAGATCGCGGCCCACCGAGAACTGAACCCGGTTTGCGTCCAGCGATCCAAAGAAATAGTCGTGTTTTCTGGGGTCTTTCCACGCTTCCGAGATGTCAACTGGCACCCAGCCGAGGCCAGCCACATAAAACTCCGCCCAGCAATGGTATCCGGGGATAGTTCCGGCCGTCCTACTCGAAATCGGGAAGCCAATTTCGAAGCGCGCCGGGATGCCTTCCGCCCGCGCCAGGGAGATGAACAGGGAATGGAAATCCGTGCAGTTACCGTGCCGGGAATCGCACACCCAGAGGGAATCGCCGCGGCCCCAGCCGGTCCCCGATTTGTCGTAGCGGACGGTTTGGAAGACGTAATCGTAGAGCGCATGTGCTTTGGCAACAGTACCTTGCACGCCTCGCGTTTTCTCATCGGCAATTTCCTTGATCCTTCCATCAATGGGGACGAGCTGGTCCGGTTTGAGGAATCGCCCCAGGTTTTTCGGACAGGAGGCCGTTGCGTGGTCCGACTTTTGCAGCGCTCCGAAGTCTCCCTGCGAGAATTCCTTGCGGGTCACTTCGTATTCCACCGTAAAGGTCGCCGAGCCGGACTGAGGGTGGAGAATTTCGCCATAAAGAATGTGGTTCCCATTGGAGGCTTCCCGGGTTTCGCGAAGACGAACCGGGCCGTCCACCTTCTTCAGGATTACGGTCTGATGCAGGTCAGTGCCCGCCCGGGGAATCCAGATGCGTACGCGGCGCGCCCCGCTGGGAATGTCTTTGACCGTGACTTCATAGGTAAAGGTAAACGTTCGGGATGGCGGGGAAAACTCCTCGGCGGCCGAGGCTGTGCAAGTTACTATCAGCAGGGCAGTTACACACAAAAATCCAAGATTTCGCATGGTCTCCATGGCTTCTCCATTCGCTATTCAGGTTTTGAGATTGCGGGCAATCGGCACGCGATTGAAGTCTCAGGCTCAGGTAAAGCCAGCGCGGAGGGAGGCGTTGTTGAAAACGAAGCTGTTCATGGTCAGCCCAGTGATGGAAAGCAGGCCCTATTTTTCTATTGAATGGGCTCAAGTGTCAAGCGAAGGCGATTGCAGGTAGTGGCCTTAAATGGGCAACAACTTACTTGATTCACCCGGAGGGCTTATTTTCCGGCCCCCTGGGATGAGGATGTTCAAGCCACCGGCCATCCCACAGTATGAGTCGGACGCAGGATTCTGACCCCTGCACCCGGCCCGCAAGACGCTCGAAGGACCGTAGCCCGTAAGAATTCGCGTTACGACCCACGCATTCAAACCTCGAATGGAAGAGAAATGTCTCACCTCCTCGCCTTAACCCGCCGATGGACGATGCGGGATAGTGTCGGGGGACCGGCGAGGGGGGAAATAGAAAAGTCCAGTTTCAATTTCCGTCGCCGCCATAGGGTCGGAGATTTGCCGTGGACGTTGAGCCCCAACGGGGCGTAATAGCACAGCCCAGGCCGAAGGTCCGCCGATCACGATGGCGGACTGAAGGCCTGGGTGAACTGTCCCGCCGGAAGTCTTCCTTGAGTTGAAGCCCCAAAAAGGGCGAAACAAGAGTTCGTAATGCCGGGAACGCGCCGATTCAAGATTGCTTCGGCGAGGATTGCGTCGCCCCTGGTGTAAATGCTCGTTGCGAAGAAGCTTTACAAAGGTGGCGTCAAGGTGAGAATATATAGCTAGATTAGCTAGATTTTGGAGGTCCCGATGCCATGGCGACTGGCGGATGCCAAGAATCGTTTCAGCGAGGTGGTTAACCGCGCCTTGGCGGGAGACCCGCAGGTGGTGTTGCGGCGGCGCGATGCCGTCGTGGTGCTTGACCGGCGCGACTACGAAAAGCTGACGGGTGAACGCGTGAGCTTCAAACAATTCCTGCTGGGCAAAGGCCCCACCCTCCAGGGACTCGACCTCAAGCGCGACCGGTCGCCGATGCGGAAGGTCAAGCTATGAAGGCACTGCTGGACACCTGCGTGCTCTCGGAACTGCGCCACCCCAACGGCCATCCGGGGGTTCGCCGCGCCGTGGCCGCCCTCCATGAAGAAGAACTCTTCCTGAGCGTCATCTCCATCGGCGAAATCCTGAAGGGCATTTCCCTCCTGGCGGAAGGCCGGAGAAAACATGCCCTGGCAAGCTGGCTGAACGCCCTGGAAGGGAATTATGGCGATCGGATCCTCTCCATTGACCGTGATATCTGCCACCGCTGGGGAGAACTCACCGCCCGCGCGCAGAGGGCGGGCCGCGCGGTGAGCGCCACGGATGGGTTGATTGCCGCTACTGCGCTTCATCACGGCCTTCAGATTATGACGCGAGACACCGCCGATTTTGAACCGACAGGAGTCTTGCTCTTTGACCCTTGGACGGCGTAGCGTTCCCCAATTCCCTGCGGGTTCATGTGGGCGTGCTCAACGCATAATGCGTAATTTATTACGCAAATTGCGTATAGTATAAACGATTCTTTGACCAATGTCCGTCCGCCGCCGGATGGGGGGGAACTGAAGCCGTCAAATCGCAACGGGGCAAAACGCGGGCTCGGTTAAAGGCGCGGGCCGACAACCTGAAGGGCAGGTTTTTCCTCCATCAACTTTGCACGCCGACGAAGCAGACGCATGGTGATGAAGAAATATCGGGGAAAAGGACGCCGCAGCTTTGATCCGTCGGCCGGTTGGCCCGTCCACCGACGGGCTGACGGACGCTGCACTACAACCTTTTGTAATGTCATGGCGGGAAGGGAGGCGAACCGCAAGGGCAGCGGTCCGCGCCACGAACTTTCCCCCGGATGAATCGTAATGCACGGATCACCGACAGTCATTCGCCCGTTTTCAGAAGGGGCGCTGTCACTCGACGCAAGGCAAAGACGATGATCGCTCCCTCGGAAATTGCGAATATGAACATGTAAAGTTCCTCTATATGGCCATACTCGATACGACCGAGCCTTCCAAGAGCCGGAACGGCTATCAGAAAGTGCAGGACGAGATAGGCCGCAAGTATCACCCAAACCCGCCGGTAATGCCGAAACTCCCAGAACCGTCCGACGGCGACACAACAAATAATCATTGCAATGAGCAGGCCGAGCACCCAATTCTGCTTTACGTAACGTTGTATTCCCTCTACAAGAGCGGGAAACTCGACACCGACCAGAACGCTCACAATCACGACGATCCCAACAGCCGAGGCCGCTATTCGCAAGCGCACGTCGACACTCTTGCGAGTACTCATGCCAAATGCGGGCAGGAGCTTATTGCCAAGAATTACAAACCCCACATAGATTGCCAGGATGCAAACAATATCCCGAATTACAAGAAACGTGATACTCATGGGCGGATTATAGCAGTGGGCCAGGTCGCATCAAGTCCGCAGCGCGGACCGCCGCTCTCGTGGTCCGAGCTGCGAACTTGACGTTGCGAGCTCTGCTGTATATCATGGTATATATCGGCGGAGAGGAGGGATTCATCGTGCGACAGAAAGCCAAAGTTTTTACCAATGGCCGCAGCCAGGCGGTGCGCCTGCCGGCCGCATTCCGCTTCGACACCAAGGAAGTATTCATCGACCGTAACCCGCGCACCGGAGACGTGATCCTTTCCCGCAAGCCCGCGAACTGGAGCGAAGTTTTCGCCGCGCTCGACCGTGCCGGCGTGCCCGAGGACCTCCTCGCCGGCCGCGACCGGAGCCTGCCCCAGGAGCGGGAGGCGGAATGATTTACCTGCTCGACACGAACACCGTGAGCTACATCGTCAAGGGCCAGTCGCGGCACGCCCGCCGCAAGCTCGAACGGGTGAGCGTCGATCACGACGTATGCATCTCGGTGATCACCGAGGCGGAGATGCGCTTCGGCCTCGCCCGAGGGAAGCTCTCGGCGGCATCGCAAGCTGCGGTTGAGCTTTTCCTCTCCAAGATTGACATACTAGTTTGGGACTCCACCGCGGCGCGCGCCTATGCGAAGGCCCGCGCCACGCTGGAACGAATCGGCAAGCCGCTGGCGAACATGGACCTGCTGATTGCCGCCCATGCTGCCGCCGTGGGAGCCGTGCTGGTGACGAACGACCACACGCTCCGAGAGTGCTCGAAGCATATCGACGTGAGGCAGACGGTCAATTGGGCCGACGATGTGGGGGTGAAACCCTGACTCGCCATCAGGTGGTCGTTTTCGCCCGAAGTTTGAAGAGCCGCGGACCTTGGAGAGCAGGTACGCGCTACGGCTTGGCTCTTCCATTTGGCCCATTCGCTAGTCCCCTGACACTACCGTCCAGTGCACTGGCCTGGGGATGCGCTCCTCCCTGCAAGAGTGCGTTGGATCGGCGCTGGAATGGTCCTGTGTGCCGGCACCGAAGGGCCATGACCAAGGTTTTGGCCGATTCGTAACTTCCCCGACGAGTCCGGCTGAAGGTTGGCGTATGATACGTTTTATGAAGGCAATATCAACCCGGGGTGAGGCAATAAAAACATGATGCCTGCGGTAGAGAAACAAAAGCGCGCTCAACGGATTGTAGCTTTCCTGACCGTGGCCCTGTCGGAAGGCCAGGCGCACTACGTTGTCGACACTGAAAATATCAGCGAGACAGGGCTGTGCCTCTGTCCGAAAAAGTTATTCCCGGTGGGTACTCATCTGCATCTGGTTTTTGGCCACGCCCCGGACCTGCCCTCGGTCAACACCCATGGCATCGTGCGATGGTTTGGCGATGGAATGGGAGTGGGCGTTGAGTTCACTTCTCTCAGCACGGAACACCGTCAGGCGATTGCGAAGTTTGTGGGCTCGCACCCAATATAGATCTCAGAGTCACATTCGGGCTCGCCATCCCACGATCCTTGAAATCCGTTCTCCTGATACTGGCTGGCCATTATGTCCCCCTCGTTCTCCAAGGGGGAAAACCCAGGTTGCCTGGCCTCCCCTCCGGTGCTAACATCTCCGTCGAACGAGGCCTCCGTGGGACGAGTGGATCCCAGCGACTTTTTACCCGACCGCAATCACTTCGCAATTCTCTCCGCCCTCAGTCTCGAATCGCCCCCCGGTGCGCATTGCACTGATGTCATTTCGTCATATTCCCGATGGTTCATTGGTGGGCGCGGAGATCGTCACTCGACCGGAGTCGCCTCGTTTCGTCCCTGCGTCCTCTAGTCAATCCGCATCCCTGGCCGTTTTGTCGCTGGGGATGATGCCGTCGCAGGCCGCCAAACTTCGCGAGGCTCTCATGCATAAGACTTTCCGGTTCCGGCTTCTGTGTCTCAGCTTGTTGGTTGTTTTAGTTGCCGGTCTGGAATCGGCAAACGCCGCGGAATACGTCCTTTGGTCGATCGGCAAGTTCGATCAATCCTCACTCGAGTTCAAACGTCAAAAGGACGGGCTGCTTCTTACGTCCAATCCGGTTATAACCATTGGCCAGGGGGATTTGACCCAGCAGTGGGTTCCCCGCCAGGCGGGGTCGCTGAATCCTGAGGTGGGGTCGCGGCCGCATCCCTACACAATTCTCTTCAACCTGGAGGGCGCTCCGCAGGGGATCTTCCTGCTCGATGTTTCGGTAATCCTGCCCAAATCGCGTATTCCTGCGCTGCAAATCGAAGTGAATGGCACGCCGGGAATTTTTTATTTCCACCGCAAGATCAGCTATGACCCGGCGGATTCCGGATTTGATTCCCCCATTTACGGCAGCGACCGGAAACTTCTCCCGCTTGCGGCCAGCCTTTTCAAAACCGGCGAAAACAGGCTGGTTCTGACGGCAGTCGACGATCCGCACGATGGCGGAGGGGATTCGTGGCTGGTTTACGATGCGCTGTCACTTGCCAATGACCCGGCACGCAAGCTCCCGGACCGGCCGGCGTTCCGCGTGGAACCCACGGTGTTTTATCTGCGGCAGGAAAAAAGGCTTGGCGAAATCGTCGATGTCACCGGGAGCTTTAACGTTCCGATCCATGGCGGAGAACTGACCCTTGCGGTTGCGGGCGAAAACATCAACGCGCCGATTTCCTCCACCGCCGATTTCGGCGAGTGGCGCGAGGAACTGGCAATCCCCGAACTCGCCGGCCCGGCACAGGCGGCCCTCACGGTCCGAATGAACGGCAGGAAATGGACCAGCGGCGTTGGGCTCGTACCGCAACGCAAATGGACGGCATTCGTGGTTCCCAATGCCCATCTGGATATCGGCTTTACGGATTATCAAGCCAAAGTGGCGGAGATTCAGAACCGCAACATAGACAAGCTGCTGGATGAAATCGACGCTCGTCCCGACATGCGTTTCAGCCTGGATGGGTCGTGGATTGTGAGCCAGTATTTTGCCTCGCGCGACGCCCGGGCGCGCGCCCGTTTTCTTGACCTGGTGCGCAAGGGCAGGATTTCGATTCCCGCGCAGTTCGTCTCCGTAATGACCGGGTATCCCACGATGGAGGAACTGATCCGCTCCACGGATTTTTCGCGCCAGCTTCACCGCGACGACAAGGTTCCGTTCGACTACGCCAACATCACCGACATTCCCAGTTACACCTGGTCCTATCCTTCGGTACTGAACGCGCTCGGGATCCGGTATTTTGTCGCCGCCGCCAACAGTGACCGGGCACCCATCCTGATGTATGGGCGCTGGAACGAAAGGTCGCCGTTCTGGTGGCAGGGTGTGGACGGCAGCAAGGTTTTGATGGCCTATGCGCGGCAATATTTTCAATTCTCCTTCGTGTGCGGAGTGCCCGCGCAGGAGGCCGCCTGCCGCCAGTCCCTGCCTGCCTTCTTCCAGCAATACGCGCACGACTACAAGCCGGATACCGTGTTGATGTATGGCAGCCAGTTGGAGAATACCGACCTCATTCCGGGCGAGCCCGAGTTCGTGGCGAAATGGAATGCGAAGTTTGCCTATCCCCGGCTCGTGCTTGCCACCTTCCCGGAATACATGCGCTACATCGACCAGCACTTTGGCGCTTCACTTCCCACCGTGGCCGGTGACGGAGGTCCTTACTGGGAGGACGGCTACGGAACCGATGCGCATTATCTCGCCATCGACCGGGCCACCCAGCAGCGCGCTCCCTCGGCGGAGAAGCTGGCCACGATTGCGACTTTCCTGCACGCCAACGTCTCCGGACCTGCCGACAAGATCGAGGGCATGTGGGAAGACCTGGTGATGTATGCCGAACATACCTTTACGTCCTGGGGGGGATACTCGCGGCCGGAGAGCGAAGAGACGATTCGCCAATTCGCCACCAAGGACCAGTACGCCATCGAGGGCCACGAACGCGTCAATGCGATTCTCGACCAGGGGCTGAGTCAACTCGCGGACCAGATTCATGTGGCCGCTCCCGCCGCCGTGGTTTTCAATTCCCTGAGCTGGTCACGAAGCGGCCTGGTGGAAACGGACCTCGACGCGGGCGACGAGTTGGTGGAGTCCGCCGGTGGCGCCGCGGTGCCGGTCGAGGTTCTGGCTCACCACGCGGATTACGATCACGTGCGATTCCTCGCTCGTGACATTCCCTCCATGGGATATCGCTGCTATCGTGTCGTCCACCGGACGGACCGCGACGCCGCGCGCCCGGGCGGGGAAGACCAGCCGGTTTCCAGGGTCATGGAGAATTCCTATTACCGCATCGAAGTTGATCCGGCGCAGGGCGGCATCAAGAGCATCTACGACAAACAGCTTCAGCACGAGCTGGTCGATTCGTCGAGCCGCTATAAATTCAATCAGTACACCTACGTCTCAGGCGGGGACGGCGACACCCAGTTGATCCGCCTGCGGAGGACTTTTCCGTTTCCCGATCTCACGGCTGGAATCCCCAGCAGCGGCCGGGTGATCCAGGTTCGCAAGACCTCCTATGGCCAGACCCTCACCTACCAGACCGCCGGCCCGCACGCGCCGCTGATCCAATCGGAAATCATCCTTTTCGACCAGGAGAAGAAGATCGAGTTTATAAACCTCGTACACAAGGACCCGGTGAACACGAAGGAGGGAGTCTATTTTGCTTTTCCCGTCGCAGCCACTCCCCCGGATTTCAGTTATGAAATTCAGAACGGATGGGTGGACCCGGCGCGGAACCAGATGCGCGGCGCGAATGCCGCGTGGTTCACCGTTCAGCATTGGGTCAAAGTGGATGGCCCGGACCTGAGCGTCGGACTGGTTCCGGTTGATGCGCCTCTGGTCACGTTGGGGGATATTAACCTCGGCACCTGGCCCGATGGTTTTCAGCCGAGTTCCGGAACCATCTTTTCCTACATCATGAACAACTACTGGCATGCGAACTTCCGTCGCGTGCAGAGCGGCGATTTTGTTTTTCGCTACGTGATGACGAGCGGTACTTTTCTTCCCGCCATGGAACTCTCCCGGCTGGGGCGCGACGCGATGACTCCCCTGGAAATGGGCATGCTGATCAGTAACGACAAGTGGGAAAATCCCCCCGCTGCGCTGACCACCGCGCCGACGAGCTTCCTCACGGTCGATGCCCCCAGCGTGACGGTGGACAATTGGAAGATGGCCGACGACGGCACTGGAACTATCGTGCGCCTGCTCGAAACCTCCGGCTCACCCTCCATCGCCCATCTGACCTTCCCGTTATTCCAAATCGAAAAAGCGTGGCGAGATAATGCTGCGGAAGAGAATCTGGAGGAGCTGAAAGTTAAAGGGCATTCGATTGAGGTGTCCATCAAGCCCTTTGAGTCAATGACGCTGCGAATCGTCGCGCCCAAACTTCAGGGCGTAAGCGGTGGCACATCGCCGAACTAGGGGTGGCCGCGGGATTTCCATCGGGCGGGAGGCGAAGGATGATTGTGCTCGGATTTCAGCACGTCGGCCTGCAAGGTGCAGTTTGTCCCGTGTCGAGAAGCCGGGGATTGATTTCTTGACTCCGCGGATACCGGGTGCTAACAAGATTGCTTGACTCAGGGCGCAAGAAACGTTTTCCCGCCCTCATTGATTTTCATTATTCCTGCCATGAGTCCTGAGCGTTGAGTTTCATACCTCACATTGGGAGTTCGAAATGAAGAAACAAAAAATCACACGTCGAGAGTTCGTTGTTCTCAGTGCGGTGGGCGGAATTGCTCACGTGCTGTCAGCCCCCACGACCAACATCCTGGCCAGGGCGGCGGAGGGCGAACCCGGGATCTGCATCGCCCTCTGCAATCACTGGAGCTACATCGGCATTGGCTGGCAACTGGGCATCGAGTCGTGCGTCCTTTCCGTCGAAGATGCGATGGGCATGGCGGATCGTTCGCCGCACGTGAAAACCTGCCTGGAGCTCGACGCCCGCGCGTATGAACTGATGGCGGAAAAATTTCCCGAAGTCACGAACCGCCTTAAGAAATATCTGGCCGAGGACAAAGTGGAGTTGATTGGCGGCACCTACTCGCAGCCCATGGGAACGATGTTCAGTGGCGAATCCAATATCCGCCAGCTCGTCTACGGCCGCGACACGATTCGCAAGGCGCTGGATTATGACGTCACCACATTTCTCGATGAAGAGGAGTTCTCCCACCCGCAGATTCCCCAGATCGCGTTGGGCGCGGGCTATACCTATGCGAGTCTCGCGCAGGTGGACACCTGGGGCCGGGCGGGAATTCCCTACCTCGAGGTGAACGCATTTCACTGGAAAGGAATGGATGGCTCGACCATTCCCTGCATTCCCAAGAACTCACTTTTCGGATATTCGCCCGACCTGATCAAGCTCGCCACCTCCGACGCTTTCAAAAGGTTGAGCGCGCTCGGCAAACCCCTGCTTTTCACCTGGGAGGAATTTGGGTGGGAGCCGCCGGACCAGCCCGCTTATCTCAAGACGCCGGAGAAGTATCAGAAAATATCCGATCAGTTTCCCGTGGAATACGTCACCTTGAAGGACTACCTCGACCGCTACGGTAGCAGCGCGGCCAAGGAACCGGTCTACTTCAACATGGACGCGTGGAAGAAGCTGCTCACCTGGGGCCTGGGAGGCGATCAATTGCGGGTCATGGACCGCAAGGTTGAGGCTCTACTGCTTGCGACAGAGCGGTTTGATGCGCTGGCGGCGAGTCTTGGGGCTGCGAGTCTGGCTAAGGAGATCAAAACGGCTTGGAAGGAACTTCTGACCTCGCAAAGTCACGACGTGGGACTGTGTGAATACTCCCGCTGGCAGGGCGACCGCATGGCGCCGCTCGACCGCATCGAAGACCTGCACAACTTCACCTGGGGGGCGCTGGGTTACAACCACCTGAGCGCGGCAGAGAAGCAAGGCAAAGAGATTCTGGGCCATTCACTCGACTATCTCTCCCGCCAGATCAACTCGGGTGGCGACCGGCCCGGTGAATTGGTGGTCAACGTGTTTAATCCCTGCGCCTGGGAGCGCAGCAGCCTGGCCGAAACGGGACGCATCATGCCGCCGCATTCCAACATTAGGGACATCATCGTCAAGGACCGCACCGGGCGTCGCGTCCCGTCCCAAATTATCAAGAGCAATCGCGACGAGCAGGGAAACTTGCGCATGGCCAATATGGTCTTCCCGGCCGCCAAGACGCCAAGCTTGGGTTATGACACCTACTCGCTGGAATTCCTGCCCACCGAAGCCCCCGGGATTTCCACCGATCTGCGCATCGACGAGCCCAATCTGCGGCTTGAAAACGAATACCTAAAGGTTCAACTCAGCCCCACCTGCGGAGCCATCGCCAGCCTGATTGACAAGCGCACCGGCCGCGAAATGCTCGATGGCAGCAAGGGAGCTTTCCCAATTTTCCGCGGCACTCCCAACCAGGACTATTGCCTGTACAGCGCTGCCATCCGGGAAAAGTATCATCGGAAAGGAATCGAAATTCCCGCCTCCTACGATAGTTCTAAATCGCTGGCTACCTATGAGGGGGCGGCGAAGTTGACAGCTCCCACGACCATGGAAGGCTGGAACGTCAATTTGAAATCCACGATTCAGTGGATGGAAAGAGGCCCCCTGCGCGCGACGGTTAAGACTCATCACGATTGGCCGCTGCTGAAATTTGAAACTTACGTGACGCTCTGCGCCGGGTCTCCCCAGGTGGAAGTCATCAGCCGGGTGCTGGCGGAAATCCCGCCCGCGCCGGACGAATTCGGTCCCGATGGCCGATTTCCCGCCGATATCAAAAACGGCTATTGGCTTGATTTCGCGCCTGCCTTCAACGCCACATCGATTATCCGCGATTTCCCCTTGGGCATTGAGGCCACGGAACAACCGTATTTCCAGGCGCGCACGTTTGTCGATCTGGCCGACGCGAACGGCGGACTGCTGATTGTTCACCCCGGAACGCAGTATTTCAAACGCGATGCCGGCGGGGTATTTTCCAATTTGATCATGCGGGAGTGGGAATCCTACTTCTCCAAGGAATACGGCTGGCCACGCTATTCCGAATACCACCATATTTTGCGTCCGCATGGTGCGAACTTTTCCCATGCCGACCGTGCGCGGGCAGCGGAGGAGCATGATCAGAAGCTCATCGCTGTGGTTGGCCAACCGCACAAGGGAACACTGTCTGCGCGCAAGAGCTTCATGACCTTGCAGCCCGACAACGCTCATCTGATGGTGTTTCGACGAAAGGAACAGAGGGGATATGAGGTTCGCGTCCTCGAAGTCTCAGGGGGCAAGGGCGCGGCGTCGATCGATCTGGCCATCCCGGCCCAAACCGCGGTGGAAACCGATCTGCGAGGCAAGAGGCTCGTAGAGGTCGCTCATCACGGAGGCAAATTGAACTTCGAACTCCAGCCCTGGAAAACCCGAACTTTCGAAGTGGCATGATGAGTAACGCGCCCTGCCGGCGCCGCCAACTAAATGTGGCATAATCCTTGCATCAGGATTTCAGGAGAGAACTTTGACGTGTCCGATTTGCAAAAGGCGAAAAGCCAAACGCCTGTGTCCAGCACGCGCAGAGACCATTTGCACGGTTTGCTGTGGAACTGAACGCGAAGTGACGATCGACTGTCCCCGCGACTGCGCATACCTGATCGAAAGCCGCAAGATCGAGCTGGCGCGCATGCAGGTGGACTGGTCCAAACTGCCGTTTCCGGAGAGCAAATTTGACCGCCAGTTTGCCCTAACCAACGGGCACCTGCTGAATTCCATCGACCACGCCGTCTGCAAATTTGCCGCGGAAAATCCTGCCACCGTAGATACCGACGCCGTGGCGGTACTCCAAAGCCTGGCGGAGAGTTACCGCACCCAGGCGAGCGGCATCATCTATGAAAAGCCGATCGATTACGCCCTGCAACGCGCCCTGTATGAAACGATCAAAGCTGCGATTACGGAATTCCGCAAGAAGGAAACCGAGCGCACGGGCATGACGACGGTGCGGGACAGTGACGTTCGCGATTCGCTGATCTTCCTGACGCAGCTTGCGGCGGTCCACGAGAATGGCCGACCCAAGGGAAGGGCTTATCTGGATTTGATCCGGCGCCAGTTCCCGAAGGAAGAGTTCCAAAAGCCGGCTTCGAATATCGTGCTGCTTTGAGCCATCTGTGGCGTTGACCTTCAAGGCAGCAGGTGCCGACCTCCCGATAGAGTCGGGACACGTTTCGGTCAGCGCTACTTTAAGCCTCCGGAAGCGGGGCAAAACGGGTCTTGAATTTATCCCGCCCATTCTCTATTTTCAAATCGCTAATCCCGAATCGCGTCTCCCGATTCCCGGTTCTTTATGAGTCAAGTTGAACAGGTTCGCGCCGCCGCCGACATCGTCAAGATTGTGGGCGACTATGTGAAGCTGCACAAAACCGGAGCGAATTACTCCGGCCTTTGTCCCTTCCACCAGGAGAAGACGGCCTCCTTTTCCGTGCATCCCATCAAACAGATTTTCCACTGCTTCGGCTGCGGCGTGGGCGGCGACGTTTTCAAATTCGTCATGCTGATGGACAGCCTGTCGTTTCCCGAGGCTCTGCGGCGCGTGGCGGAAAAAGTGGGCGTTCGGATCGAGGAGCGGGAAGGGCAAGAGACTTACGACGCGAACACGAAGCTGCGGACATCGCTGATGAAGCTGCACGATAGTGCGGCCCGATTTTTCGCCGCGCAGTTGGGCGCGACGGCGGAAGGCCGCGCGGCGCGAGCTTATCTCACCGACCGCGGCATCACCGATGAAATGGTGGGCCGATTCCGCATCGGCTACGCGCCGGGCGATGGACAAGGCCTGGTGCGGCACCTAAGCGGGGAGGAATTCGACCGGGAGGCTATCGAAAAGAGCGGATTGATCCTTGTCGATGCGGAGCGCCAGCGCCCCTTCGACCGGTTTCGCCGGCGCATCATTTTCCCCATCGCAAACGACGCGGGCAAGGTTGTGGCCTTCGCCGGCCGCGCACTTGGCGACGAGCAACCCAAGTATTTGAATTCACCGGAAACGCCGATCTACACCAAGAGCCGTCTGCTTTACCATCTCGATCGCGCCGCGCAAACCATTCGCAAGCTGGATTACGCCGTCCTGGTGGAAGGCTACATGGATTGCATAGCCGTGGCTTCAAGCGGCATCGATAACGTCGTGGCCTCGTGCGGTACCAGCCTGACGGAAGGTCACGTGCGCCTGCTGGGCCGCTTTACGCGGCGCGTGGTGGTGAATTACGATCCCGACTCCGCCGGCATGGCGGCCACCGAGCGCTCGCTCGTGATCCTGCTTGAAGCGGGGTTTGAAGCCAAAGTGCTGACGCTGCCCGGGGGGCTCGACCCGGACGAATTCATCCGCAAGCGCGGAGTTGCCGCTTACGGCGAGCTGCTCAAATCCGCGCCTTCCTACATCGACTATTTGACCGACCGCGCGGCTATAACGCATGACGTGCGAACTCCGGAGGGCAAAGTGGCCGCGGTGAACGCCATCCTTCCGTATCTGATCAAGGTGCCGAACCCCATCCTGCGGGCGGAACTCGCAACACGCCTGGCAGAGCGTCTGCGCGTGGATGAGCGATTGCTGCGCGAGGAGCTGCGTCGTGCCGCGGGAGATAAACGTTCGGAAGTTCACCTTAAAGGACAGGCCACCGTCGACGCCAATCACGGGGTCAAGCAACTCTTGCGCGCCTGTTTGCTGAGCCCCGAGGTGATGGCGGCCTTGCTTCCGGAAATCGTGACCAGCGGCGTGATGGAAGGCCTGCTGGGGGAAAACATCTTTAAGCAATTGTGGGAAGCGCAAAAGCGCGGGGAAGAGCTGAACCTTGCCGAGTCCGACGGCGTGCTGACGGAGCAGGAAAAGCGCCTTGCACTCGACGCCCAATTCTGGACAGAGGCTTGCCCGAGTTTGGAGCAGGCGGAAGGACACTTGCGGAAGCTCCGAATCGAACGCCTACAGCGCCGGCGCGACCAATATCTGCGGGATATTGAGGCCGCCGTCAGTTCCCAGGATTCTGAACGACTGCGGGAAATGCAGGAAGCAAAGCTGGAACTCGACAAGGAATTGCGCCGGCTGGGGCGGGCATAATATTGTTGTGGGTCCTACCGAAACGAATCGAGATAGTTTACATTTGGCTGGGTGGCGACGTGGTGAATGCCCGGCTGAAAACCGAGGGTTGCCACCAATTGCCAGAGGTTGCATCGCGGGTAATGGGTGCGGCGGGCTGGCCTATTCCCATTTTTATTCTATCAGCTATACTACTCGGTTGTAGTTTGCCTTCGGGGAGGCCATAGCTTTGGCTTTTGACGAAAAGTTTGACCAAGTTAACAAACTAATAAGCCTGGGAAAAGAAAAAGGCTACCTGCTATACGAAGAGGTCAACGACCTCCTTCCCTCCGACGTACACTCCGCGGAAGACCTCAGCGACCTGCTTTCCATGTTCGACAGCGAGGGCATTGAAGTTCTCGATTCCCCCCGCGCCAAAGCTCCCGACAGCATCGCCCTCGATAAGACCGACGACCTCAAACCGGATGAAGCGGGCGAGGATGTTGAGCTTGATCTTAGCCCCGGTTCCCTCGATAAAACCAACGATCCGGTGCGGATGTACCTGCGGGAAATGGGTACGGTTCCTTTGCTCACGCGCGAAGGCGAAGTGGAGATTGCCAAGCGCATTGAGCGCGGCCAGATCAAAGTTTTCAAGGCGCTTTCCCGGTCTCCGGTGGTCATTCAAGCGCTCCTTGCCACGGGTCGGCAGCTCAAGGCAGGCGACAAGTCGATCAAGGAAGTGGTGGTCTTTGATGACGAGGAATTACTCGAAGATCGCGTCGTCCACCGCCTGAAAGAGGTTGTCGGCACCATCGATGAGATCGAACGCCTCTATAAGAAACTGGGGCAGTTGCGCAATAAGCGCGACGCGATTCCGCGCACGAAGAAACCGCGCGACTTTCGCCGGTATAGCTGGGCGGTCGCCGAACACCGCATTCTGATCTCACAACTCCTGCGGTCGATTCAGTTCACCAACGCGCAACGGAAAGTTTTGATTGGCGCGCTACGCATGGCGGTGGAGGAGATGCGTCCGCTCGAGCGCGAGGTCGAATCGGCTGGAGAAGAGGATCGATGCCACGCGCGCAAACGGCAACAAGGATCTGCGCAAGGAATTGCGTCAGGCCAAAACCAACCTCGAAGAGTTCGAAGGCCGCATTCAGGCCACTACCACGGAGCTTCGCCGCAGCTACCAAAACATCATTTTGGGAGAAGAGCAGGCGGAAATCGCCAAGCGTGAATTGATCGAGGCCAACCTCCGCCTGGTCGTTTCCATCGCCAAGAAATACACCAATCGCGGACTTCAGTTCCTCGACTTGATTCAGGAAGGCAACATCGGGTTGATGAAGGCCGTCGACAAATTCGAATACCGCCGCGGTTACAAGTTCTCCACCTACGCCACTTGGTGGATCCGCCAGGCCATCACCCGGGCGATTGCGGACCAGGCACGAACCATTCGCATCCCTGTGCACATGATCGAGACCATCAACAAACTAATCCGCACGTCGCGGCAGTTGGTGCAGGAATACGGGCGCGAGCCGACTTCGGAAGAGATCGCCAAGCGCATGGAAATTCCCGTAGTCAAGGTGCGCAAGGTATTGAAGATTGCGCAGGAACCCATCTCCCTCGAAACCCCGATCGGCGAAGAGGAAGATTCGCATCTGGGGGATTTTATCGAAGACCGTGGAGTGATTTCGCCCGCGGAAGCAGTTATCAATATCAATTTGAAAGAGCAAACCGAGTCTGTGCTCAAGACCCTCACGCCGCGCGAGGAAAAAGTCATCAAGATGCGCTTTGGCCTTGATGACGGCAGTGAGCATACATTGGAAGAGGTCGGACAGAGCTTTGCCGTTACCCGCGAACGCATTCGGCAGATTGAAGCCAAGGCCTTGCGCAAGCTGCGCCACCCCTCACGCAGCCGCAAGCTACGAGCGTTCCTGGACGCAACCGTGCGCGAGTAGCCATCTCGGATAGCTTCGAGAATTCGTGGGACGGTTCATAAGCTGATGTTATCCTGTTGCGGGGGGCCGCTTTCGTGAAGTCCTGCCCATACTGCGGGTATTCCAATTACGACCAGGCGAGGATCTGCCGCAAATGCGACGGACCTTTTGTGGTCACCGACTCGACGGTCTCCGAATCCCCCACCCACCGAGTTAATCCCCGGCTCGCCCATGCAATCCGCAACTATGCGCTGGCGATGGTTGTCGTCGGCCTTTTGATGAGGGTCTACTGGGGGGGCTACGGTCCTTGGCCCACCATCGATCTTCCCGTTCTGGCAAGCATCCGGGTATACGCCGAACCGGTCCTTATTTTGGGCGGTGTTGCCATCTATCTGTTGGGTTGGGTTGCGAATCTTATTTGAATTTCCGGGCGCTCGGGGTTGGCAGGCGGGATTTGGTTTACGAGATCAGGACAAGAAGCTGCCCGCGGCCTACTTCGCGGAATTTCATTTAACTTATTCCGGCCGATCACTGAATGCCCATTAAATTCGAAATAGTCGCAGAAGATAAGGTTACCCATGCGCGCGCAGGATTACTCCATACCCCCCAAGGAGTGATTGAAACCCCCATATTCATGCCTGTGGGTACGCTGGGCTCGGTCAAAGGGATGCGGCAGGAGGAGTTGGAGGCACTTGGGGTTCAGATCCTGCTGGGAAACACCTACCATCTTTATTTGCGTCCCGGGCATGAGTTGATTCGAGAAGCAGGCGGTCTCCACCGTTTCATGTCCTGGCCGCGCCCAATCCTGACCGATAGCGGCGGCTTTCAGGTCATGAGCCTGAAATCCCTCGGCAAGGTTACCGAGGATGGAGTGAATTTCCGGTCGCACCTGGATGGGTCTTCTCATTTTCTGTCCCCCGAGAGTGCTGTGGAGATTCAATGGGCATTGGGTTCCGACATTATGATGTGCCTGGACGAATGCGTTGAATACCCGGCCAGTCACGAGTCCTTGCAGCGCTCCGTGGCATTGACCACACGGTGGGCGGCGCGTTGCAAGAAGGCGGGGGAGAAACTCGCGACTGTTTCGCTTGACCCACCTAAGAACCCCTTCCCTTGGGAAGAGATCCCTGGCGCGTTTCCGACCCTGTTCGGCATCGTGCAGGGGGGAACGGACAAAGGGCTCCGGCGGCAAAGCGCGGACGAACTCATAGACATTGACTTTGAAGGGTATGCCCTGGGGGGGCTTGCGGTGGGTGAACCAAAGACAGAAATGTATGAAACTGCGGAGTTTACAGCCGGGCTGCTTCCGCGGGATCGTCCACGTTATTTGATGGGAGTAGGCACCCCGGAAGACCTGCTCGAGGGAGTAGCTTGCGGCATCGACATGTTCGATTGCGTGATGCCGACGCGGAACGCGCGCAACGCATGTGCATTTACTTCCGAGGGAAAGGTTACTATTAGGAATGCGCGCTACGCCCGCGATGAAGTGCCCCTTGATCCCACCTGCACCTGCAGTGTCTGCAAACGATACTCCCGGCGCTATCTACGGCACCTTTTTGTAGCCGGGGAGATGCTCGGTCCCATGCTGGTAACCCACCACAATATCCACTTTTACCTTGACACTATGCGTAGAATGAGGCAGTCTCTCCTGTTTGGAGAGTTCGCGGAATTCCACACCAAGATGCGCTCAAAACAGTAGCCGGCTCCTGGGCCGGAAGCAAATGTGGAACGCCCGGACCACGAAATTCCCGTACCCTTGAGAAACGGGTTTTTCACCCTAGAATCCATAAGAAAAAGTGACCTGCTTGATCGACTGCCTCATTGCAAACCCAATTCTTCTAGCGGCGGACCCCGGCGCATCGAACCCTCTGGGCCCCGTCATGCTCATTGTCCCTCTGATTGCCATCTGGTATTTCCTGCTCATCCGTCCACAATCGCAGCAGCGGAAGAAGCTTCAGGAATTGCTGGGGTCGCTCAAGACCGGCGATCGCGTCCTAACCAGTGGCGGCATTTACGGCACAATTCTGGGCTTCAAGGACAATGTGGTGCAATTGCAGATCGCAAGCCAGGTGAAAGTTGACGTGGCCCGCTCCGCCATTACCGGACTCGCCACCGATCCGGCAGATGACGCTGGCAAACAAGACTCCGGTGCGAAGGGGAAGAAGTCCTAAGAAGTTCCTGGGCGACTTCCCTCCCAATCTGCGGACGAATGGTAAGAGAATGAAGCTGTGAGCCAATAAGCCGTTAACTCCCCAAAAATTCCGATGTTCCTGCGGGTGGTTAGGGTACAATAGCGCTCCTTCTGCGGAGGGGAGGAGGGCTGAAAATTAAGGGCCATCCTGAAAGGGTAGCTGAGGTCGTCCATTCATGGAAACCAAGATTCGAGGTCGGGCAATATTCATTCTGGTGGTGGTTGTGGCATGCATTCTGGGAGTCATTGGTTTCCCCCGGAATGTCAAAGAACTTAAAGACAACCTCCATAGCCGCATTCATCTCGGGCTGGACTTGAAGGGCGGGACCAACCTGATCCTCCAGGTTCAGGTTGAAGACGCCGTCAATATCACTGCCGACGAGACTTTCGAGCGGGTTAAAGACGAGATGAAGGCCCGGAACATTCCTTACGCGGATGTTGATAAGGACGATGACAAAAGCCAAAATCCTCCGATTCACCGCATCGTGATTAAAGGTGTTCCGCAGGAAAGATCCTCCGACCTTCAGGCCATTGCCACCGATCACTTTTCGGATTGGGACCTCGTGCGGGTGCCGGGCGATGAGACTTCCCGCATGTTGGTGCTGAAGTCCAGCGCTGCCGTCGCCCTGCGCAACCAGGCGCTGGCCCAGGCAATGGATACGATTCGGCGCCGCATCGATGCGCTTGGGGTGGTGGAACCGACGATTGCGGAATACGGCCAGGGAGATTACGAACTGGTGGTCCAGCTTCCCGGCGTGGACGACCCCTCCCGGGTTAAGGACATCATGCAATCCACGGCCCTTCTGGAGTTCAAGCTGGTTCAGGATGGGCCCTATCCTTCACGCGAAGCGGCACTTGCCTCCCATGGTGGAGTGTTGCCGCCGGATACGGAGCTGCTTCCCGGTTCCGAGAACGGGACCGAAAGCTGGTACGTGTTGAACCGCGTCGCCGCAGTTACCGGCCGCGACTTGACCGGAGCGGACCCCTCCCATGACGAGAGCGGGAGGCCGGACGTGGATTTCACCCTGAATCGTGACGGCGCTGAGCGCTTCGGCCGAGTGACGGGGGCGAACATCGGAAAGCTGCTTGCTGTCGTCCTTGATGGCCGGGTGTTTACCGCGCCCGTCATTCACGGGCAGATTAATGACCGCGGGCAGATCTCCGGGGGAAGCTTTACCCCCCAAACCGCCCAGGACCTGGCACTCGTACTGAGGTCAGGCGCATTGCCGGCATCGATTAAGTATTTGTCTGAAGAGACCGTGGGACCGTCGCTGGGCGCCGACTCGATCCGCCACGGTGTGATCGCTTCGATTGTGGGTTTAGTCGCAGTCATGGGCTTCATGCTGGTTTATTACCACGGGGCTGGTATTAATGCCAATATTGCCCTGACCCTAAACCTGCTGATTTTGATTGCGGCAATGGGATATATTGGCGCAGTTTTGACCTTGCCGGGAATTGCTGGAGTCATTTTGACCGTTGGTATGGGTGTGGATTCGAACGTGCTTATCTTTGAGCGAATCCGCGAAGAATTACGCCTCGGTAAAGCAGTTGGTGCTGCGGTCGTCGCGGGGTTTGACCAGGCATTTCGTACGATTATTGATACCCACGTTACCACCGTCGTATCCGCAGCGATCCTGTTTGCCTTCGGTACAGGGGCAATTCGTGGTTTTGCCGTAACTTTGACCATCGGCTTGATCGCCAACCTGTTCACCTCAGTTTTTGTGTCCAGGGTGATTTTTGATTACGTCCTGAGCCACCGTCAAAAGGGTGCAGAGTTGAGCATCTAGGGCGACGCCGGAAGGCTTGGCGAGCTTTCGGTCAAATCGACTGACCGTTGCCTATTTGTCGGGATTTTGAATTGCCCGCATATTTTTCTGGAACTTACCGCGAACTTGCGGTGTCAATCTGATTGGAGAGGTGCAGGGGGTACATGGAGTTCTTCCACGAACCAAAGATCAATTGGATGGAAATAAAGTGGTACTTCATCGCACTTTCCCTGGCCCTGGCCGTGATTGGGATTGGCTCGATGGTGGTTCACAGAGGCTTGGAATACGGCATCGATTTCCGCGGTGGCACCCTGGTGGATGTGAAATTCTCGCAACCACCCAGCGTGGATGCCATCCGCCATGAGTTGGATCACGCCGGCCTGCGGAATGCGACGATTCAGGGATTAGGTCCGGCCAGCGATAATTCGGTCATTATCGGTCTTGACCTGCAAACGACCACCTCTTCCAGCGCCATCGACAATGGCAAGCAGGCAATTGAGAGAGGCCTTTCAAATCTCTACGGAAAGGGGCCGGAGGGACTTACCGACTTTAATAACTCGAGCCCTCAAACTGTGGCTGACCATTTGACCGCGGAAGACCCCCTGGGTATGGCCGGGAAAGGCTTGGAGGCGGCCACCAAAACCTATCGAGATATTGCTGAGGCCATCGTTAGTTACCGGAACTCCCCACCCCATAGCGGCCTTTTGACGAATTTTGATGAGCTGCGAAGCGTCCCCGGGGTTACTCCCGCGATTCTCGGCGCACTTTCGAAGGATTTTTATCTTTCCAAATACGCCGTCACCAACACGAAGATAGTCGGCCCCAAGGTGGGGGCAGACCTCCGTCGGCAGGCCCTTTATGTTACCCTTGCCGGGCTGGCCGCCATGTTGGTTTACATCTGGTTCCGATTTGAGCTAATCTATGGCGTCGCTGCCGTCGTGGCCACCTTCCACGACGTGATTATTACGCTTGGATTTTTCTCCCTGCTGCATAAGGAAATTTCTCTCACGGTGATTGCGGCTCTGCTGACGCTGGTGGGTTATTCGATGAATGATACGATCGTGGTCTTCGATCGAATCCGTGAAAATGTTCACGCCACGAAACGCGGGGAGTTTATTAAGCTCGTCGATCACAGTATCAATCAGACCCTCTCCCGAACCATCCTGACCTCTGGGCTGACCTTTCTGGCCGTTCTCTCCCTTTTCCTGTTTGGAGGTGAAGTCATTCACGGATTCGCTTTCTGTCTGGTGGTGGGAGTGATCATTGGCACTTATTCTTCAATCTTTATTGCCAGCCCGATCGTAGTGTATTTTTATCAGCGCTATGGACAGGGTCCGCTCAGTCCAGCGAGTGCGAGGGTCAAGGTAGCATAAGCGCGCTCCGGCCCCGCCGAATCGCGCGTCGTTTTTGAGGAGGCGAAAATCAATGTTTGAAGATACCCTGCTCGATTCTTCGGCACAGCGTGCGCCGGTCTTAACCAGTACCCACTGGATCATTTCGCTCATTTGGGCGGCGATTAACTTCGCGGCCGGCTACTTCTATTTTTTCCCACTGTTTGCCGCCAACGAAAACGGCGTGGTGGAAAAAAGCGCGCTCCTGATTATGTCGGGAGTTGCGGCTCTCGTTGCGTTGGGTCTTGCCCTGATTCTCTGCTACGTGTGGTCGGACGCCCGGAAGAATGGGTTTAACCAGTATGTCTGGTTCGCCGTCGCCTTCTTCCTTCCGCTGGTGGGATACATTCTCTACCTGATCTATAGCGCGAAGCGGACCGGAGATTGGAAACGCGCGACGCTGCCGATTGCCTACATGCTGGAAGTGGTCATCGTGGGCGTGCTGGTGCTAATTCCCTTGATCTACACGCAAGCCCTGCCCAAAGCCCAGTTGATGACGTTCCTTTCCGCGCCTCCTCCTCCCCCGCCGCCTCCGCCGCCACCTGCTGCTGCGCCTGCTGCTCCGAGAATCATTCACAAGATCAGCGTCGAAGATGTGATGCGGGCTCCCACCGTAATTCCCAAGACCATTGCCCAAGTGAAGGATGAACCCGAGCCGCCGCAGACCTCTGTCGGCGTCGTGGGCGGAGTCGTGGGCGGAGTTCCGGGCGGATCCTTTGGTGGCGTGCTGGGTGGCGTTATCGGTGGCGCGTTGAGCGCCGCTCCCCCTCCGCCTCCCCTCCCAAACCGCAGGCTCCCAAGCGCATTCGGGTGGGTGGCCAGGTGGAATTGGCAAAAATTGATTTTCCGGCCAAATCCCGAGTATCCGCCCCTCGCCAAGATGGCGCGCATTCAGGGTGTCGTGCGACTGGATGCGATCATCAGCAAAGATGGAACGATTCAAGATTTGAAAGTTATCTCCGGCCACCCGCTGTTGGTCAAGGCGGCCTTGGACGCCGTGCAACGCTGGCGCTATCAACCCACGCTGCTGAACGGCGAAGCCGTGGAAGTGGCTACAGAAATCGATGTGAACTTCACGTTGGCAGAATAACAACGAGAAGATTCTGGTAATTTTTGAGGAGGGAAAACAACATTATGTTAGCTGCAAACCTATTGGGTCTTGGGACTGTGGTTGTTTCAGGAAGGGGAGACCGCGGGATTTGATCCCCTTTCCATGTGGCATCAGATGGGCTGGCCGGCCCGCATCGTGGTGATCGTGCTCTTTATCATGTCGGCCTGGTCGATCGGCGTCATGATTGATCGCTGGATCGCCTTCAGCTCCGCTCGCAAGCAGTCGCGGGTTTTCGCCCCGGCCGTGGCGGGTGCGTTGAAGGACGGGAAGATTGACGAAGCGATCTCCATCGCGGAACAGAACAAGCGGAGCCACCTGGCGAAAGTCGTCACGGCGGGCCTGCAGGAATTCCAGGCACATCAGGTCTCGGCGGAAATTCCCGGCGAAACCATTGAAGCGTCCAAGCGGGCTCTGGAACGGGCTTCCGCCATCGTGCATGCCGAGCTGAAGCGCGGCGTCTCCACCCTGGCCACCATCGGTTCCACGGCGCCCTTCGTCGGACTGTTCGGCACCGTGCTGGGCATCATCCACGCGTTTGAAGGGATTTCCATCGGCGAAGTCCACCGGCCTCGGCGCGGTCGCAGGCGGAATTTCCGAAGCTCTCGTCACCACCGCCTTCGGTCTGTTCGTCGCCATCCCGGCCGTGTGGATTTACAACTACTTCACCACCAAGATCGAATCGTTTGACGTCGAGATGGATAACTCCTCGTCGGAGTTGATCGACTATTTCATCAAGCGGGCGTCGCGGGGGAAGAAGTAAATGGCCAAGAGAACAACTACGCTTGGGGCGGTTTCGGATATTAACGTAACCCCCATGGTGGATGTGATGTTGGTGCTGTTGATCATCTTCATGGTGATTACGCCCATGTTGCAGCAGGGACGAGCGTGAACATGGCGAAAGCCACCAACACCCGCGACATGCAGGATGCCGATAAGGAAGACGCGGTCTTGCTGGCCGATCACCCGGGACGGCAAGATCTTCCTGCAATCCGACCGAATCGACCCTGACCAGATCACCACCAAAGTGAAAGACATGCTTGCCGACAAGCTGGACAAGACGGTCTATGTCAAAAGCGACCGCGACGCGAAATATGGCGTGGTGGTCACAGGTGGTGGACAATGTCCGCGCCGCGGGAGTGGACTCCCTGGGGCTGCTGACGGAAAAGCGGGAAGCACCGCACGTCGCCGCGCCGCCGCCGCAATAGACGCGGCGGTCGCAGTCAGCCGGCTCGGCTCGTTTAACCCGAAGGAGGGTAGTACTATGGCTATGGCCGTAGGGGGTGGCAAGAAAGGTCCCCTGGTGGACATGAATGTTACCCCGCTGATTGACGTTTTGCTGGTGCTGCTCATCATCTTCATGGTGATCACGCCTTTAACGCCGCATGGACTCGATGCGCTGGTTCCCCAGCCGAGTAAGGACAAGACGCCGCCGAATCAGGAAGTCGTCAACCGGACGATCGTGGTCAGTGTCGACGCCAGGCGGGATGCTGAAGATCAATCAGGAACAGACTACGCTTCAGGCTCTTGGTCCGCGGCTGGAGGAGATCTTTAAAACCCGCAACGAACGCGTGATGTTCGTGAAGGGCGATCCCTACGTGAGCTTTGGCGATGTTGCCCAAGTCATTGATATTGCCAAGGGCGCGGGGATCGACAAGATTGGGTTAATTACCAAGGCCATTGAAGAAGGGAGCTAACTCCCTCGGCCGCAGCCGGCTTCCGGTCTTCATCGCCTGGGGAGCAGGCAATTTGACGAGAGTCATTGAAATGTACCGAGCGGGATGGTCACAGCTTACTGGATTGAGCGAAGGAGGGTAGCGCTATGTCTATGGCCGTAGGGGGTGGCAAAAAGGGTCCACTCGTGGACATGAATGTTACCCCGCTCATTGACGTTTTGTTGGTGCTGCTCATCATCTTCATGGTGATCACGCCTTTGACGCCGCACGGACTCGATGCATTGGTTCCCCAGCCGAGCAAGGACCAAAAGCAGCCGGATCCGACAACCATCAGCCGGACGATTGTGGTCAGTGTCGACCCTGGCGGCGTGCTGAAGATCAATCAGGATATGACAACGCTTCAAGCCCTCGGTCCGCGGCTGGAGGAAATCTTCAAAACCCGTAACGAACGCGTGATGTTCGTGAAGGGTGATCCGAGCGTGAGCTTTGGCGACGTCGCCCAAGTCATTGATATTGCCAAGGGCGCGGGGATCGACAAGATTGGGTTAATTACGAAAGCCATTGAGGAAGGGACTTAGTCTCTCATTTGCTTCCGTCAACGGAGGAACCCTGATGAAAGTATACAAATTCGCCCCGCTTTGTGGGGTGCTATTGCTGGCATTTGCGGCCAGTGGTTGTAACAAGCTGAAAGCGCGCGACCAACTCAATAAGGGCGTACAATCTTATCGCAACGCGCAATTCCAGCAGGCTATCATGCATTTTAAGCAAGCCGTCGAGCTTGATCCCAATCTCCTTAACGCACGCCTATATTTGGCCACAGCCTACGCTCAACAGTATGTTCCCGGCGGAGAGTCTGCCGACAACAATCAGGTGGCGAAGGATGCCATTGCCGCATTTGAAGATGTTCTGAACATGTCGAATGGAAACGCTCAAGCGAGTTCGACGGCGCTGGCCAGCATTGCCCAGATTTACTACGGCATGAAGAAATTTGACGATGCGAAGAAATACAATCAGCGCCGGATTGATTTGGAGCCGAACAACTCCGAGCCCTACTACTGGATTGGCGTGCTGGATTGGGCGATTACCTTCCCTCGCACCCAGGCCTTGCGCACGGACAACAATATCAGCCAGCCCGATGCCAAAGGAAACCTGCCCCCGATTCCGGAAAAGCTGCGGAAGGGGCTTGCCGAGCAGAATTCCGCGCTGGTGGACGAGGGGCTTAAGGCTCTGAATAAGGCGATCGAGCTGAAACCGAATGACGCTGACTCGATGGTCTACCTGAATCTGTTGTATCGTCAAAAGGCGGAAATTGATCCCGATGAGGATTCCCGCAAGGCGGATTTGGGCCAGGCGGAGAGCTGGGTCAATAAGGCCCTGGCTGCCCGCAAGGCAGGCATGACGACAAACTCGAGCGAATCTACATCCGCTGGCGAATAGCCCAAATCATTCTCGGGAGTCTTTGGCCGGACCTATCTTGCCGATTGCGAGGCGAGAGAAAGTCCGGCCATTTTGTTTGTTGTGAGGGGGGCTTGAACAGGCCATTCTGTTGATGCCGGGTGTATCGCGCGATGTATCAGCCTTGTGCCGGAAATTTGGTCGTACGCGACTGCGGGCATGTCCAGCCGGCGCGGTCAGGACCTCCGCCTGCTACACCGTGCCGGCTCGACCTGTTAGAATATAAGTTGTGAGTATGGTTCAGTTTGAGGACATCATCCGGCATGTTCAAACCTACCGGCCAGGGGAAGACCTCTCGCTGCTCCGGCGCGCCTACGAGTTTACTGCCCTCCAGCACGCGAACCAAAAGCGCCTTTCCGGCGAACCCTTCATTTCCCACCCGCTCGAGGTAGTGTTCATCCTCGCCAACATGAAAATGGACCCCGTCTGTCTTACGGCGGGCATGCTGCATGACGTCATCGAGGATACCCACACCACCACGGAACTCATCCGCCAGGATTTTGGCGCAGAAGTGGCCCGCATTGTTGAAGGCGTCACCAAGATCAGCCGAATCCGATTCCTAAGTCCGGAAGAACAGCAGGCGGAAAATTTCCGCAAAATGGTTTTGGCGATGGTGGATGACATTCGCGTCGTCCTGGTAAAGCTCGCCGACCGTCTGCACAACATGCGGACACTGGAGTTCCTGCCGCCCGACCGCCGTGAACGCATGGCGCGCGAAACGCTGGAAATTTACGCTCCCATTGCTCATCGCCTGGGAATGGGGAAAGTCCGCGGAGAATTGGAAGACCTGGCATTCCGCCATCTGGAGCCCGAGGCCTTTGAAGACCTGAAACGAACGATAGAAAGCCGGCGCAAGGTCAGTGATGAGTTTCTGGCCGAAGTGCGGGAGCAAGTCGAAGGCAAAATGCGCGAGATGAATATCCCCGCGCGCGTGGAGGGGCGCGTCAAACGGCTCTACAGCATTTGGCAGAAGTTGCGGCGCCAGCAAATTCCCATTGAGCAGGTGTATGACCTGCTGGCCGTGCGGATCGTCACGGATAACGTCAAAAACTGTTATGGCGCGCTGGGTGTGATCCACAATACGTGGAGACCCGTTCCCGGCCGTATCAAGGACTTCATCGCCATTCCGCGCCCCAACCTCTATCAATCCCTGCACACTTCTGTGATTGGGCCCCACGGACAGCCGTTCGAGGTGCAGATTCGCACGGAAGAGATGCACCGCATCGCGGAGGAAGGAATCGCCGCGCACTGGAAGTACAAGGATGGCCGTCCGCTGACCCAGCAGGATGAAGAACGCTTTGCCTGGCTGCGGCACCTCGTCGAATGGCAGCAGGAAATGCGCGATCCCGGCGAATTTCTCTCCACGCTCAAGATCGATCTCTATCCGGAAGAGGTCTACACGTTTACGCCCAAGGGAAAGGTCATCGTATTGCCCCGTGAGGCCACGCCGATCGACTTCGCCTATGCGATTCACACCGAAGTCGGACATCACTGCGTCGGAGCCAAGGTCAACGGCCGCATCATGCCGCTGAAGTACCACCTGCGGAACGGCGACATTGTGGAAATCATTACCCAGGCGGGACATGCTCCCAGCCGCGACTGGCTGGCGCTGGTGAACACGTCGCGCGCGCGCAATAAAATCAAGCACTGGATCAATGTCGCCCAGCGCAAGCAGGCGCTGGAGATTGGCAAGCGGCTGCTGGAAAAGGAAGCGCGCAAATTTGACATTGGCCTCAAAAAGTGACCGAAGAAGATTATTCCCGCGTTGCGCGCGAATATGGCTGCACGCTGGCGGACGATATCTACGCCGGCATCGGTTACGGCAAATTCTCGGCGCGCCAGGTGCTGGCCAAGCTTGTGCCCTCCGCCAAGCTTGAGCCGGTGCAAGTTTCGCGCCTGGCAAGTTCGGTGAAGCGTGCCCTGGGAGTCGGTTCGGACAGCGCCATTCAGGTGGATGGCCAGGATGATCTCATGGTTTATCGCGCCAAGTGCTGCAATCCCATTCGCGGGGAGGAAATCATCGGATATATCACCCGCGGCAAGGGCATTGCTGTGCATTCGAAGAACTGCACCAATGTCCAGAATCTGATGTATGACGCCAATCGCCGAATTGAAGTTGAATGGATTGGGCCCAAGTTCTCCCTCTATCCCGTTAAACTCGCCATGCAGACGGAGGACCGGCAGGGAATGCTGGCTGAGGTGACCGCGGCGATTGCCAGTGTTCACTCCAACATTCAGAACATTGAGGCGCGCACCGGCGAGAATCGCGCCAACATCGATATCATCGTCGACATCGTTGACGTCGAACACATGGAAAAAATCATTTCAACGTTGAGGAAGATCGAAGGCGTTTATCAAGTCGATCGCGTCGCGCAGCCCTAGCCAATGGCTGCCGCAGAATCCCAGGAGGACTCATTGAGCAAGCACATCATCGCCACCCCCAATGCGCCGGCCGCCATCGGGCCTTATTCACAGGCGGTGCGTTGCCGGAACCTGATTTTCGTCTCGGGGCAGATTCCGCTCGATCCAAAAACCGGCGAGCTCGTGGAGGGCGACACGGCCGTGCAGACGGTCCGTGTTTTGGAAAACCTGTCGGCGATTCTCAATGCAGCGGGGTCCAGCTTTGCCAATGTCGTGAAGACAACGGTGTATCTGAAGGACCTGGGTGACTTTGCGAAGATGAATGAAGTTTATGCCCGGTACTTCAGCTATGCGCCGCCGGCACGCGCCACGGTGGAAGTTTCGCGGCTGCCGCGCAACGTGGCCGTGGAGATTGACCTGATCGCCGAAGTCGGGGATTGATTGCCGGGTTGGTTGCGGGGCCGGAATCTTAACGGGCCTGATCCCGGGTAGGAGGAAGTTACCCGGGAGCTGAGACTGAAGCCGCCCGTGCGCGTTAGCCGACTTTGATGACTTTGCCCGAACGAATGCAAGCCGTGCAGGCCTTGATCGTCTTGGGCGCGCCATTGACAAGCGCGTGCACCTGCCGCAGGTTGGGATTCCAGCGGCGCTTGGTGATGTTGTGCGCGTGACTGATATGATTCCCGTACTTGGGACCTTTTCCGCAAAGGTCGCAGATCCGTGCCATTGCCGCACCTCTTCTCAATCGAATCCTGAATTACCGCAATCGATAATTCTATCAGAAAGCCCCAATTTTGCCCACAGGGAATGCTCTGCGGGGTTACAATGAATCCATGCAAAAAATTAAATGTCTTCATGCGCCTGCAGGATCCCTGGTTTTGGCATTGCTGGCGTTGATGTTTCTGCTGCCGGGGTGCAATTACCGCAAATCCGCCCAGGGGCAGGAAGTCTGGGCGGAGGTTGACGGCCAGCCCATCTACCGCGAGCAGGTGGAGCGCCTGTACCGCAGCCGCGCTTCCCAGGGGACCGACGCCACCACTCCTGAAGAAGCCGCCAACTTCAAGCTGAATGTGCTCAATGAGCTGATCAACAATCAGATTCTGATTCTCCACGCCTCGCACTCCCGCATCACGGCCTCGGAAGCCGAAATCGACAAGCAGGTGGGAGACTTGAAAAGCCCGTATTCGCCGGAGGAGTTTCAAAAGAAACTTCAGGAACAGGGCCTCGACAACGACTTGATGCGCAAACAAATCCGGGAAAACATCATCCTGACGAAGCTTATTAACAAGGATATTATTTCTCACGTGAATGTTACGGATGCGGAAATTGCCGCCTATTATGAGAAGAACAAGGCGAACTTCAATGTCACGGAAACAACCTACCACATTGCGCAGATCATGGTGACGCCGCGCCCCGACCCCGAAATCCGCAATTTGAAAAATGACGATGCCAAGACCCCGGCTGCGGCTGAACACAAAATCCAGGCCCTGTTTGAGGATTTGGCGCGGGGAGAGGAATTTGCCACGGTCGCGCAGGAGTATTCCGAGGATCCCAGCACCGCCGCCGGTGGTGGCGACATGGGATTCATTCCCGAGTCCGGCCTCAACGCTTCGCTCAAGCAGGTCGTCAATTCCCTCAAGGTGGGCCAGATTTCCCCCGTCATTCACTCCAACATCGGCTTTCACATCTTCAAGCTCCTGGGGGTGGAGGAAGCCGGCCAGCACACGCTCACGGACCTGCGGGTTCAAGGGGCCATCCGGCAGACCTTGCGCAATGAGAAGGAGCAGCTCCTCAAGGCTGCCTACATTGAAACGCTGCGCAATCGCTCCAAAGTGGTCAACAACTTCGCTGAGGATATCGTCAAGGCAAGCGGCCTTCCGCAGAACGGAGGGTAAGAGGCGAGGTTGGTTCATGGTTCGCGGCCAGGTTGCAGGGCGACGCACCTCCCGGCTTTCATGAGTCATACCAACCTGATCAAGTGACCACCGCTTTCAACTCCACTTCCTTCCATGATGTAGATGCGTTCAACACGTCCGGCTCTCAAGGCGCGCAATTCGTTTTGCATCTTCATTGCTTCGATCACAAGCAGTCCCTGTCCGCGTTCGACGTCTTGACCTTCGTTGACGAGGACCCTCACAATCCTTCCCGGCATCGGCGCGACGATTTCCTGGGGGCCTTCCGCTTCGATTGAGGAGCCCGACCTCCGCCATCGTCGCGGGTCGCGGAGTTCAACGAGATACCGTCTCGGTCCCACGACCACCCAATACGGGCTCGCAATTCCTGCCCCGTCGCCCGGCCGCTTGGAAACGAACGCTTCAAAAGTCTTGCCGTTCAGGATAATGGAATAGACCCCCGGAGTGATCTCTTCAACCTCCGCTGCGGCCACCTGGTTGCCGATGCGAAACCGGCGGATACCGTTCCGGGATTCGTGCGGTACGAGTTCCACCTCGTGCTCCAGGGTTTTCTCCCCGCGCTGAAGACGTGCGGTGAGCTTCATCAAAACCTCCCGGCTTTCCGCTCCGGGTATCCGCCGAGTGCGGCATTTCGTCCTGCCTGCTTCCAACCGTTATGGGCGATCGGGCTCGATGCCTGGGTGCTGCTGGTGCGTTCCGCTTCCAGGATGGCTGCGATTAAGGCCACGTGTTCTTCATCTTCCGACGGGGGTTCCTCCTCCATCAATCCTGCGGCCAGGACGCGGTCAATAAATCCGGTGTCCAGCCTGCCCGCGATGAAGTCCGGGTCTTCCAGCACACGGCGAAAAAATGGAATCGTCGTCTGAATGCCCTGGATTTCATATTCACCCAAAGCCCGCCGCAGGCGCGCGATGGCCTCTTCGCGGGTTGTCGCCCACACGGCAAGTTTCGATAAGAGTGGGTCGTATTCCAGAGGTACCTGCCAACCTTCGTACACTCCACTGTCATGGCGGATACCGGGGCCAGCGGGCGCGTGAAGCCGGGTGATGCGGCCGGGCGATGGAAAGAAGTTGTCGGCGGGGTCTTCGGCGTAAATGCGGCACTCGATGGCCGCGCCTCGCATTTGCACATTCTCCTGACGCCAGGAGAGGCGTTCCCCTGCGGCAACCCGGATTTGTTCCTTTACCAGGTCGATGCCGAAAACGAGTTCGGTCACGGGATGTTCAACCTGCAACCGCGTGTTCATTTCCAGAAAATAGAAATTACCCTTCGGGTCGAGCAGGAACTCAACGGTGCCGGCATTCCAGTAGCCCGCAAGCCTGCCGATGTGCACCGCGGTTTCGCCCATGCGGCGACGGAGGTCCTCACTGACCACTGGGGAGGGGCACTCTTCCATGACTTTCTGGTGGCGCCGCTGAAGCGAGCACTCGCGCTCCCCGAGGTAAATCAGGTTGCCATGGCGGTCCCCGAAGATCTGGATTTCGACGTGGCGGGGGTGCTCGATGAATTTTTCGAGATATACCGAGGAATCATTGAAGGCGTTCTGCGCTTCGGAACGCGCCGTGCGGTAGGCAGATTCGAGTTCGGACTCTTCGCGCACCATTCGCAGCCCCTTGCCGCCACCCCCCGCTGAGGCTTTCAACATCACCGGATATCCGATTTCGCCGGCGGTCCTGGCAATCTCCGCGAAACTTTCGAGGTTTTGGTCGGTGCCGGGAACCACCGGCAATCCCGCCTGGATCAGGGCGTGGCGCGCCGCGGTCTTTGAACCCATCAACTCCATGGCGCTGACCGGAGGGCCGATGAAGACGATTCCCGCCTCCTCGCAGGCGCGGGCGAAATCGGGATTTTCCGCAAGAAACCCGTAGCCGGGATGGATGGCCTCAGCGCCGCTGCGTTGAGCAGCTTCAATGACCCGGTCGATGCGCAGGTAACTTTCTCTGGAGGGCGCGGGGCCAATCTCGTACGCCTCATCGGCATAGCGGACATGCAGGGATTTGCGGTCAATTGCCGAGTATACCGCCACCGTGCCGATGGCCATTTCGCGGCACGCGCGCATGACGCGGACGGCAATCTCGCCGCGATTGGCGATGAGGATCTTGCGGAACACGGTTTCTCCTTCTCTGGATGTTCTTTGCTCCCAATGCCTGACGGCCGATTATACCTGCTTTTCGGGTTCTTCCTGGGTTCAAATCGGCTATCTCCATTATTTTCATACAAATATGCGACAATCGCACAATTCTTTTGTTTTCATACATTTACCCGGATACCAGAAATCGCTTGTATTGTTTTCAATAACATTCCGGCTTCGTTCGTATGAAAAAAGGACTCTTTTGGGTTGCGATATTCGAGGGGGGTTGGAGAGGGAAGGTTTGGTGAGACTGGACATGTGGCGCCTTCCGTTAGCTGAGTTGGAATCACCCCGCCCAAATGCTGCTCGTGGCGGCGGTCAATCCCTACTGGTTTTGGTTGATGGAGGCGGCATTCGGCGCAGGACAAATTCTCGCCTCTTATGCAGGTTTTTCGATTTTGTAACAGGCTTATTTTCAGTATGTTCTCAGCTTTGGGAAGGGAAAAATCCAAAACTCTCCCCTTTGTTATCAGTAAGTTCTCAGCTTTGGGAGATTCACGCCAAACGGACAAAATGCCAGCGTGGAACTGCGGAGTGTCGAGGCGTCGGCATGCGGCATCCATGGCATTCTCCTCCATTCTATTCTAGCCTACTGTGGTAATGATGTCAAGAGGAAAACGCGCGGGGAAAGTTTCCCAACCTTCCCGTACCTCGCCCCGGGCGTCGATCTCCGGCGGGGCGGCGAACGCCGAACCGGTTCCAGCAGGCCAAAATGCGCCACTAGCCTTGCCATGGTCGGTGCTCAATTCGGCGCATATGGGGCGGAACTTATCCCGCTCTCATTGGGCTGCCGCCAAGTGGCGGGGGCTTCCAGCCAATGGGCATGGCCACCCTGGCCATGCTCGGGTACGGGCAGGACCCCGACGGATCGGGGCGTGCCCCCGCGGCCACCTAACTTCGACACCGCCAAGTGCAGCGCCCATATCATTGCGGTACGCCATCTGCTATTATCCCTGCCCGTCATTTGCGATGTTATTCCGTAAGCGGCGCTGGAACCGCAGTCCGAGGGGGGGAGACCTGACATGACCAAATCTGAAAAACCAAAATGGGTGCGCGAAGGGAACATCAAAATTAGCCGAAGGGATTTCGCCAAAGCGGCATTGGGAGGCGCGGCGCTGCTGGCTGCCCCCGGCAGAAGCCTGGCGACGCTCCCGTCAATTCCTCCGGGAATCAAAATCGCGACCAGCGCGCGCAATCCCAGCGAAGAGAATATGTTGTACCTCCGCCAGCTTGGAGTGACGTGGATCAGCAGCGGTGACGTTACTCCCGAAACCGCCACCGCCGAAGGCTTCACCCATATGCGTGAGAGCTGGGAGGCGGGCGGCTTCCGCGTCTACAACGAATCGGCAAGACTCGCGCCCAACGGCAAGGCCGTCCTCAACGTTCCCGAAATCGTGCTGAATCTCCCCGGGCGCGACGACAGAATTAATGAATTTCTCAATTACATCCGCTTTCTGGGCCAAGCAGGAATTCCCTACATGACCTATGGTTTTGAGGGCAACGGCAATTGGCGCAGCGGCACGGCGGTGTCGCGCCGCGGATATCAGGCCTCGGATTGCGACCTCGCCAGCCCGAATTTCCACGGAGGCTGGAACGGAACGGTCTACAAGGAACCGCTTTCCCACGGCCGCGTCTTCTCAAGAGAGGAGATTTGGGACAACTTTACTTACTTCATCAAAAAGGTGGCGCCTGTAGCCGAAGATTCCGGCGTCAAAATTGGAATTCATCCCGACGATCCCCCACAGCCGGTGCTTGCCGGTGTTCCGCGCCTCTTCACCAGCTTTGAAGGGTACAAGCGTGCGATCGAAATCGCCAACAGTCCCAACATTGGCGTGTGTCTCTGTGTGGGGAGCTGGCTTGAGGGCGGGTCTAAAATGGGCGCGGACCCGGTGGAAGTCATCCGCTATTTTGGGGCCCGCAAGAAGCTCTTCAAGATTCATTTTCGCAATGTCTCTTCGCCTTTGCCCCACTTCACCGAAACCCTGATGGACGACGGCTACTACGACATGTACAAGGTGATGGAAGCCCTGGCCGAAATCAACTTCGATGGCATCGTGATCCCCGACCACGTTCCGGAATTTGTGGGGAGCGCGGCGGCAAGAGAGCAGGCGACAGGAATTCCACGAATTGGACCGTTGCTGCCCGATCCGGGCCTGGCATATTCCATCGGTTATTTGAATGCCACATTGAAGGCGGTACAAAGTAAACGAAGCAGGATCTAACCGCCCGCGCCAGAGTTTACTTCAAGACGTTGAGTTATTCGCGCCCCTTTCGCGGCGGAAAAATTTTTGGATAAAGGCAGCGCTAACGACTTTTTCGGATCAAGGGAGGGACTGATGGAACCCAAAAATATTTCGCGACGGGCATTTTTAGAGCGCACGGGCGGCATGGCAGCCGCAACGACCTTCCTGCCTGCAGGTTTGGCGGTCGCGGCGAGTGGGGCAGTCCGGCATATGCGGCTAGGCGCTCCGGTCTTTATCAAATCCGATGACCCCGGTGAACTTGCCCGTGAGCACCGCCGGTTGGGTTATCGCGCGGCCTACACGCCCCCCTGTAATGTCAATGACCGGGACCGGATCAAAGCCATCCTCAAGGAATACTCGGCCCACGACGTGGTGATTGCGGAAACCGGCGCATGGCAGAATATGCAGGATCCCGACCCCGTAAAGCGCAAGGCGAACCTTGCCTATGTGCAGGAGCGTCTGGCACTGGCGGACGAATTGGGAGCGCGTTGCTGCGTGGATACTTCCGGCTCTACCAGTCGGACATCCACCAATGGCCCCGCGCCGGGTAATATCAGCCCAGCGTTCATTGAAGCCACCGTGGAGAATTGCCGCAAACTCATCGACGCGGTCAAACCCACCCGCACCAAATTTACGATTGAAATGATGTCCTACACTTTCCCGACAGGGCCGGACGATTACCTGAAGCTCATCAAGGCTGTCGATCGGAAGGAATTCGGTGTTCATCTTGATGCGTGCAATGTGATTGGGTCGCCTGAGCAGATGTACCTTAACACCCGCGTCATTCGCGAGTGCTTCCAGAAACTGGGTGCGCGCATTATCTCATGTCATGCGAAAGATCTGATCTGGGAGGATTATCCTCAAATTTGCCTGCGGGAGACCATTCCTGGTCGCGGCACCATGGACTATAGGACCTACCTGACCGGGATCGCGAGTCTGCCTGGGGACGTGACTTTGATGTTGGAACATTGCGACAAGCCGGAAGAGTATGACGAAGGCCGCCACTACGTGCAGAAGCTGGCGCGTGAGATTGGGCTCGATTATGGTGCGGACGGGGCTTGAGGCCCCGCGGAGCGGAAGGATGAAAAGACCGGCTTGCAGGGTAAGGGACGACCAGGGTGATGACCGAGCAATGGATCTGAACATCCTTGAGAAAGGGGTGGAAAAATGGAGCGAAAAGGTGAGATGAGCCGAAGAGATTTCCTGAAAGCGACAACCGCGGCAGGGGCTACGGCCTCTATGATTGGAGGCTTGATGCCGGCTCGGGTGCTGGGAGCCAACGATCGGATTCGCATTGGAACCTTGGGTACGGGTGAGCGGTGCAAGGTGTTGATGCGCGCCTTCAACGAAGATCCCTCGGTGGAAATTGTCGCCGTTTCCGATGTCTACGGTCCCCGCAGCGACCAGGGTTTGAAGCTTTGTGTTTCCGACGCCAAGGCATATCTTGATTACCGCGAACTGCTGGACCGGAAAGATATCGACGCGGTGATTATCGGGAGTCCCGACCATTGGCATATTCCCATGCTGATGGACGCCTTGAAGGCAGGTAAGGATGTGTACGTGGAAAAACCCATCATGCACTCCGTGGATGAAGGCGTGCCGGCGCTGCGCCTGGCGGCAGAGTCAAAGCAGATTGTGGGCACGGGGACGCAGCAAAGAAGCTGGCCCCACTACCAGATGGGGAAACAGATTGTCGATTCCGGCAAGTTGGGCAGAGTTACGTTCATTCACGCCTTCTGGTATCAGGACCTCTATCCGCTCTTCAGCGTGCTCGAGCCCGTGGATACCTCCAAACTGGATTGGAAGAAGTTTCTGAGGAATGCGCCGGACCAGCCGTTCACGCTGGAAAAATGGTATTTCTGGCGATGGTTCTGGGATTTCGGCGGCGGATCGATGACCGACCTCTTCACGCACCTCGTGGACGTCATCCAGTGGTATATGGGCGAAACCGCGCCCAAAACGGCGATGGCGATGGGGGACCGATTTCACATGCCCTGGGAGGCGCCCGATACACTTACCGCTTCTTTTGAGTATCCCGGGAAATTTATTGTTACATTTACGAACACCATCAACAGCCGCGTGGGCGATGGCGGCATCACCTTCTTCGGAAGCGAGGCCACACTGACGGTGGATCGCGAGCGTCTGGTCGTTTACCCGGAGCAAGGGAAGAAGATTCCGGGAACCTTTGAGCCTGAACCGGAAATTTTCGTCCGCTCCGAACGCGATGGAACTTTCGACAACGTGCGGAACTTCCTCGATTGCATGCGGACGCGCAAAACGCCCAACGCCAATCTCCAGGCCGGATTCGAGGCGGCACGCACGTCTTGGATCGGCAACACGGCGCTCATGAGGGGAATGAAGGTCGCCTGGGATCCCGTCAAGGAACGTGTCGTCTGAAGTCCTAGTTCACGATCAGCGTTAATTTTAGAACGTGGGTCGACATTGGGGCAGACGTGCCCAGGTTGGTTGTCCCGGTCACCACCAGTGTGTATGTGCCCGGAGGTGTCCTTGATACCTTCGCGGGGGCGCCTCCGCCGCATGCGCTCCAGGAAAGGACCAGAATCAGACAAACACCGAGGGTAATCGCCATTCGGGGTCTTGCCTTCGTAGCCAGCAGCGCGCCTGCCGCCAGCGTAAGGAATAGTAACGCCCACCATGCTCGCCCGATTCCGGGGGTCCGTGGGGGGAGAATTCTCCATCCCGGCAGCGCCACTGATCCCGCGGTGGTCGAAACCGCCACGGTAACGGACGCTGACGCCGTTCCGTTGGGTGTCACTTTGTTGGGCGTCACCGTGCAGGTTGAAAGCAACGGCGCGCCGCTACACGACAAGTCGACCGGATAATTGAGCCCACCGAGCGGGGCTATATTGACGGAGTAGCTGGCCGTCTGCCCGTCGCTAACCGTGCTGGAACTGCCAGGGGTCGATAGGCTGAAGTCCATTCCAGCGCCCGCCACGGTGACAGTTTGCGGGCTGCCCGGTGAGTTGGAAGTTATGGTCACGGTGCCATTCAGTGTGCCCACCACGGATGGATCCAGGGAAATTCCAAGGGTGCAACTCGCTCCCGCCGCAAGACTAATTGCGCATCCATTCGCCATATTGAAGCCGGTGCTGACCTGAATGGAAGAAATCAGGAGGACGGCGTTTCCGGCATTGGTTAACAGGATGTTTTGAGGCGGATTTGCAACACCGATGGCTTGTGGGGGCAAGGTTAAGCTCGTGGTGGAGAGGGTGGCATACGGACCGACGCCTCCGCTGAGGGTGGTGGTTTGGGGGCTGTTCAGAGCATTACCGGTGACGGTGAGATTCGCCGCGCGGAATCCCGTGGCTGTGGGAGTGAAGGTCACGCTGATGGTGCAGCTCGCTCCGGCGGCAAGCGAGGCGCCACAGTTCTGGCTTTCCCCAAAATCACCGCTGTTCGGACCCGAGACGGAAATCCCGGTGATGGTCAACGCCTGATTTCCGGAATTGGAGAGGGTTACGGTCTGAGCGCTGCTGGCGGTGCCTGTCGGCAGACTGGGAAAGGACAATCCTGATGGACTCATGGCGGAGATTGCGGCAAGACCCACACCTGTGAGGTTCAGGATCTGAGGACTGCCAACCGCATTGTCGGTGAGGATGAGAGATCCGACGCGATTTCCTTCACCGGTGGGGGTGAAGGCTATATTCAGATTGCAGCTCCCGCCCACGGCGAGGGAAGGCTGACAATCATCCGGGTCCTGGATCGACCAATCGCCGGCGATCTGGATGCTACCAAAGGTCATGGCGGCCTTGGCCGTGTTCGTGATGGTTAATTGCTGGGGTTCGCTCGTCGTCCCGACGCTTTGGCTGCCGAAATCCAGAGCGTGGGAGGAGAGCAGGGGAGCGGACTCGCTTTCGTCGGAAACCCAGTCATAGAGAGTGGGCTGAATGACCGATGTGGACACCTCGGTTTGCCAGGTCAATTCGCCAGGCTCTGCGTCAAGGGGTAGATCTGGAGCTTGCACACCCTGTTGGGTGGGTGAAGTCGGGTTGATATCCCCCACGTGGTAGCGATGTTGGTCATAGTGGAGGTAGAGATTGAAAGCATCCACGTCCGCCGAGTTGAAGGCGCCCATGGTCCGTCGAAAAACCTGCATGTCGGAAGAATAGGGCGGATTGCGCTGGGAATAGGTGAAGTCCTGCTTGCCGGTCTCAATCAGCAATGGCCGGGGGGCGATGAGCGAGAAGTAGTCGGAGGAATCAACGTATTCGCGCACATCGCCGTGCTGCCAGCGCCAGCAAGGATGGTCCTCGCTGTTATAAAGCTCCACCCCCAGGTCGGGGGAATAGCCGGCCGCAACGATCATGGTGAACCGTGGATCCAGGCCGCCGGCGATGGCAGTTACGTTTCCGCCCATGGACATTCCGCTGAGGATGACGCGAGTGGAGTCAACGTTTGGCAGGGAAAGCAAATAATCCAGGGCGCGCAGAGCATCCCAACTCCGCTCGCCGTCTTCTTCCCAGTCGGAATCAAAACCGCTGGCCTTGACGGCCGGGTGGGTTCCGTTGCCATGGTCGGGGTCGTCACCGCTGGTATAGTCGGTATAAAGGCTGGAGCGATCTTCGAGCGGCCGATGGGAGATGTCAACAGCAAGAACCACATAGCCGCGCCGAGCGAAGGAATCGCCGTACCAATAGAGCTGTGAATCGGGATCCATCATTTCCCAACCACTGCCGTGGTGGCCGTTTACGGCAAGCAGGGCGGGGTATTTGCCACTTGCGGGCGGCGGCCCGTTTGGTGTAGCGAGATAGGCGTGGCTCGATCGGGCAATCGGCGCGCCACCATATGGGTTGGGAACGGTATAGTCGAATTGAAGCTCGGTTAGCGTGTAGGCTTGCGGCCAGGCGGCAGGATTATCGTCCCGGCTTGAGTCGTAGTGGACAGAAGGAGTCGGCGAGAGATTCGATGCCAGGATGGTCACATTCCGGGTGAGGGGTTGTGGATCGTCCGCCATGATAAGGTGCATGAGCTGGGCGCGGGTGCGATCGCTCCACTGGCCGAGCGCGGTGGCCGTCTTGGGAACAAGCCCGTGGGTGAGCACTTCGGCGCGTGTCCCGGAGAAGCTTCCGGACCCCGGAGAATAGGTTCCACTGATGGTGCGCCCGGAAACAAGGGCTTGGTAGTTTCGTTCCGTTCCATCAGTCATGTGTTGGGTGAAAGTCAGGGTCGTTCCATCCCAATCGATGCCGTCAACATCGTACTCCAGGTCTTCACCCGCCACGCCGCCCGCAACCGTGGAATAAACCTTCAACCTGCCGACGAAACCGCTGCTCCCCTGGTCAATGCGGAGCCGGGCGCGAGAGGTGTTATCGATGAGGATCTCCCAGACGCGGGGAACCATCGCCGTATCCAGATAGGTGCTGTTCCAGCCGGTTACATGGGAAGTAAAGGCTGTGGAATCCGCAGGCTCAGTGGGTGACGTGCTCTGGGGAGTGAACCTACCCACGAGGACTCCCTCTATAACGCCTCCGGAAAACCATTCCCAAAATCCCGCCCCCACCCGGCGAAATTGCAGCGTCCTGGATGAACTGTTCCAGGAGATGTTATCGGCGGCTTCGGTTCCGCCATTTTCATTGATAATCGTCCCGGTATAGATGCCAGGGGAGGGGCTGGAAATATTAAGGCTTATGTCCGCGCCCTCGGCATTGAGATACCACTGGCCCGTGGCACCGCTGGTGTCCGCCATGGCTGGTACAGTGAAACATGCCAGAATTGCAACCACGCCGACCAGCAACTTCCTGAAATTTAATAACTTCATATTAAACCATGGGCAAGAAAATACGCGCATTCGGCGAAATGCAATTGCCACTTCCTCCTTGCTTGTGGCTTGTCTTTAAAATTCTAAAATTGCCGCAAGTGTAAACTCATCGCTGCTTGGTTGCAAGGTTGAGTGGGATCGGTCCAAGGCTTTTATTTGAGATGAGGAGGTTGAAGCTCCACGGCCGATGGGCGAGGCGCGGCAGGCTGGTTCCCCGATCTACGTCTTCCCAAGCTCGCAAAGCCAGCCACGGATTCACCCAAAAGGCTTCGAGTAGGAGCAAAGGCTCCGTGCCGGACCCAACTCTACAAAGGAATGTTACCGTGCTTCTTGGGAGGGAGGGTGTCGCGTTTTGTATCCAGCATGCGGAGGGCGGCAATGAGTTTGGGGCGGGTGTCACGCGGTTCGATGACGGCGTCAATCCAGCCACGCTCGGCGGCGATATAGGGGTTGGCGAAGCGCTGGCGGAACTCTTCCGCCTTTTCGCGGCGCATGGCTTCAGGGTCCTCGGCCTTTTGCAATTCGCGGCGGTAGACGATGTTCACGGCGCCTTCGGGACCCATCACAGCAATCTCCGCCGTGGGGTAGGCCAGGTTTACATCGGTACGGAGGTGTTTGGATGACATCACGCAATAGGCCCCGCCGTAGGCTTTCCGCGTGATGATGGTAATTTTGGGCACGGTCGCCTCGGCATACGCGAACAGGAGCTTCGCGCCATGGCGAATGATTCCACCGTACTCCTGTTGCGTGCCGGGCAGGAACCCCGGAACGTCCTCAAAGGTGATGAGCGGAATGTTGAAGGCGTCGCAGAAACGCACAAAGCGCGCACCTTTCACTGAGGCGTTGATATCGAGGCAACCGGCAAGGAAAGCGGGCTGATTGGCCACGATGCCCACGCTCTGGCCTCCCATCCGCGCAAATCCCACCACTATGTTTTTGGCAAAATTTTCCTGAACTTCCAGGAAGTAACCATCGTCCACAACGCGCGTAATGACATCCTTGATATCGTAGGGCTTGTCGGGCTCTATGGGAATGAGTGTATCGAGTGATTCATCGCGCCGGTCGATGGGATCGGCAGTATCAACTCGCGGTGGGTCCTCATGATTGTTCTGCGGCATGAAGGTGAGCAATTCGCGGATGAGCGCCAGCCCGTCGGCGTCATCGCGGGCAATGAAATGAGCCACGCCGCTCATGGTGTTATGGGTCATGGAGCCGCCCAGACCTTCTTTGCTAACGTCTTCATGCATTACGGTCTTGATCACATCTGGCCCAGTGACAAACATGTAGCTCGAATCTTTCACCATCACCGTGAAGTCGGTAATTGCAGGCGAATAGACGGCTCCGCCCGCGCAGGGTCCCATGATGGCGGAAATTTGCGGTATCACGCCCGAGGCCAACGTGTTGCGCAGGAAGATATCCGCATAACCGGCGAGCGAAGCGACGCCTTCCTGGATGCGCGCGCCTCCGGAATCGTTGAGACCGACAAGAGGAGCCCCGACCTTCATGGCGAGGTCCATCACCTTGCAGATCTTGCCGGCGTTTGCGGCGCTGAGCGATCCACCGAAGACAGTAAAATCCTGGGCAAAGGCGTAAGCCAGGCGGCCGTTGATTTTTCCATAGCCCGAGACGACGCCGTCGCCGGAGATCCGCTGCTCGGCCATGCCGAAATCCTGGCAATTGTGTTCGACGAGTTGATCGATTTCCTCGAAAGCGCCTTCATCAAAAAGCAGAAGAATCCGCTCGCGCGCTGAAAGTTTTCCCTCGGCGTGTTGCCGGGCGCGCCTCTCTCCGCCGCCACCGGCTTGTGCTGCCGTATGGCGCCGATGCAGTTCTTCGATTTTTTGCTCCCGAGTCATCCTGAACCTCAGGGGCACTATAGCGGAGAATTGTCAGGGCAGGCAAGGGTGCGGGCCGGACATGGAGAGTTGCAATTCCGCGAGAGTTTAGGCGATGGTGCGAGTGATCGCTATCCGGGGCGAAGTCTCCCCATTGCGGGCGATTGCCTCCGGCCTTACGCCGAGGGTGAGATGAGATCAGGCCAATGAGCTGAGACCTTGAGCCACCGAGAGCGCTCCCCCATCTGCTCCCAGGATATAACTTTGGAATGCCTGAGAGAGGGTTGACGCGGTGGCGCTTGCGGCGCTTCCCAGGTGGTGCATGTGAGCGGTCCCCGTACCCGGTTGTTCATCCTGCTGAATCGCCGCATAGGCTTTCTGCGCGGCGGCGAGATTACCAGACTGCAACGCTGTCCCCAAGGCGGCAAAGCTCTGGGCCACTGGCTGATTCAAGAGATTGGGAGTAGAAAAATTCTGGTCCAACGTGGTGAAATCGGCCTGGGCCTTGCTGAGATTTCCAACCTGGAGATCCTGGCCAAGCTGCTGGAATTCACTTTGGGTCTTCTGCGCTTTGGCTTGCCAGGCCTGCAAATTTTGACTCAATAAGCTGTTGGACGTTACGCCCGATATCGACATGCTCCACCTCGATTCTTAGTCTTCCGATCCTCTCCTCTCACGGGATTGCTTGGGCAACCGTCATGCCATTCTCGCCTGTGGCGAAGAATTCAGTAACTGTTTGAAATGAAAGACGGCCAAACTGCGCGGTTGGGTGGGCGGGCATTGCAGGTAGGCAACTCTTGAATCCAAACCTGCCGTGGATGGGAAATTATTGCCCGCCTGCGCGGCGCGGGTTAGGGGATTTCTTCGACAGCAGGATTGGGAGCCGGCTCTTTCAGGATCGGAGGTTTGTTCCGATTGGGCTCAAGATCCGGAACGCCACACCAAGTTTCGCAGGCGAGGATAGAATTCGTGGGCTGTTTGGGGTCGTACTTGATGTTGGTGGTCTGGCCCGGCAGAAAGGGGGCGGCGGCGGCGATTTCCGGCAGGGCGCTAAGGTCCTGGGCCGCCTCGTAGGTCACTCCACCCACTTCGTAGTCGTAGAGGAGAACCGGTCCTGAGGGTCCCCCCGGCTGGGGGTCCGCCAATTCAACAATTCTACCCACGATGATGCGGCCGCAGGCGTTCACGTACAAACGCCGCAAGCGTTCAATCTCATCGGGGCTCTTGCGTCGCCATTGGCGGAACGCTCTCCAGCCGAACACTCCCGCGAGTGCAAGCGCCGCTGATCCCGCTACGGCGATTCCCACTTCCTTTGAAATCGTCACGGCTATCTGGCTTCCAAAAGAGTTTGTTGGCCTTAGAAATCCACAGACTCGACGGTCAATGATAATCGGTAAGGGCCGGCATTGTACAGATGAACGGCGGAGCCTTTCACTTCGTTTCAACCGTTTCCTGCTTCGAAGGCTTGCTTTCATTCCCGGACAAATCGACTGCGGTCACGTAATAAATGACCGTCGCACCCGCCGGAGCCGTGGCGTCGCGATAAATTGGAGTTCTCAACAACTCCTTGTTCAAGCGCTGTGGGGATGAACCTTCCAGGCGATAGACATTGTACCCGGCAAAATCCGATTCGGTGTTGGCCGTCCAAACTAGCTCAACCGCACCCGCCGAGTAGATACTCGAAAGACCTTCAGGAGGGGCTGGCGGGAAGGTGTCCCGCGGAGTAATCTTCTCCGTCGGCGAAGGGTCGCTCATGGCGAAGTGACCTGACTTCCCAAACGCCGCCCGCACAACGTAGTAGTATGTTTGGCCGAACTCAAAATTGCTATCGCGATAGCTGGGATCCGTGACATCAGCCAGCAGGTCGAAACTGCCGGGCTTTCCCGTCGAACTGCGGTAGATGCGAAATCCCGCGAAATCCTGGATGGAGGCGCCACTCAGAGAAGTTTGAGGACGCGAAAAACGGAGTTCCACGGCTTTCTCTGCGCTCTTAAGGCTCAAAATCTCCACGGGCCCTGAAACATCGTAAATCGGCACGTCGACAAGGTTGGAAGGTTCACTCTCAAGGGGCCGATGGCGGAAACTGCGCGTCAGGGTTCGCGCCCCGACAACGATCGTCTGCCCGCGCCAGTCGTGATACTCCTTCTCGGTCAAATGCGCGGAATAGGAAATTTCATCGCCTTGCGCATACGGCGCCCACTCAACTTGATTCAGGTGAATCCAGACTGAGGGTTCGGGAAGGTTGGCGAGTCCGGCTTTCTGCGGGGCGGTCGAGCGTAGGATTTCAATCTCCAGGGGTTTGCTTAAGCGCTCGCCGTCGGTGGCTAACTCAGGAAGCTTGAAGCGGATTTCCACGTTTTGGCCGATCTGTTCCGCGGAGAGGTCGACAATCTTGACGGGAACTTCCAGGCGCGGTGGGTGCACCGACCCCTGCACCCCACAAGCGGCAAGCCACCCGGCAGCCGGGAGGATGACCAGCGCACAAAAGACCTGCCGTGCCTGGCAGGATTGCGCAAAGAATGAACGGGCGATGGTCCGTCGCTGCAAAAGTCGAGAAGGTTTCACAGGATGTATCGACTAAGGTCCTGGTTCTTGACGATATCCGTCAGTTGCTTCTGCACGTAGGCCCCATCAATCCGCACAACTTTCTTCTTGAGGTCAGGGCCCTCGAAGGAAATCTCATCCAACAACTTTTCCATGATGGTGTGCAGCCGGCGCGCACCGATGTTTTCCGTGGTTTCGTTGACCGCCGCGGCGAACTTGGCGATCTCCGACAACGCATCATCCGTGAAGGTCAGCTTGATGCCTTCAGTTTCGAGCAGAGCGGTGTATTGCTTTACCAGAGCGCTCTTGGGTTCCTTGAGAATGCGAATGAAGTCATCCGTGGTGAGGGAGTGCAATTCCACGCGGATGGGGAAGCGGCCTTGCAATTCGGGAATGAGGTCGGAAGGCTTCGAGACGTGGAATGCGCCCGCCGCGACGAACAGGATGTGATCCGTGCGAACCATGCCATAACGCGTGTTGACCGTCGTGCCTTCGACAATGGGCAGGATATCGCGCTGCACACCTTCGCGGCTGACGTCGGGCCCGCCGCCGCCGCGCTCGCGCCCGGCAATCTTGTCGATTTCATCGAGAAAGATAATGCCCGACTGCTCGGCGCGCTCCACCGCGGTCCGTGTCACCTGCTCCATGTCAATGAGCTTGTTCTCTTCCTCCTGAATCAGGTACTCCATGGCTTCGTTGACATGCATGCGGCGCTTCTTGGTGCGCTGTCCGAAGAGGTTGGGAAGAAGGTCCTTGATATTGATATCCATCTCTTCCACGCCTTGCGAAGAGATGACTTCAAGGGAGGGCATGGAGCGATCGCGAATATCCACCTCAACTTCGCGCTCGTCCAACTTGCCCTCGCGCAACTGGGCGCGGAGCTTCTCGCGCGTGCGCTGAAACTGTTCATGTTGAGCATTAAGCCCGTCGCCGCCGTCTGCGGACTTTTCAGCTTTACGCAGGGTGGGGGGCGGTGGGAGAAGCAGATCGAGTAAACGCTCCTCAGCATTCTGTTCGGCTTTTTCCGCGATTTCGTCGACTCGTTCCTCGCGAACCATGTCGATGGAGACTTCCACGAGGTCGCGGATCATCGATTCCACGTCGCGGCCGACGTATCCGACCTCCGTGAAGCGCGAGGCTTCAATTTTGAGGAAGGGCGAATTGGTGAGGCGTGCCAGCCGCCGGGCAATTTCCGTTTTGCCCACGCCCGTCGGGCCAATCATGATGATGTTCTTGGGCAGGATGTCGTCGGCGAGTTCCGGAGTCAGCTTCTGCCGGCGCATGCGGTTCCGCAACGCGACCGCGACGGATCGTTTTGCGTTGGCCTACGACGTATTTGTCCAGCTCGGCAACGATCTGCCGCGGGTCAAATCATCCAGCGAAGTGGCAGTTTCAATATTCTCGGGCAAATAAAAAACCATGTTGAAAGTGTAAGGTGCAAAGGTTAAAGGATAAAGGGATGGGCATTCGAGTTGTAAACGAAGTGGGAGAAACTATAAGCAATCTTCACACTTTATCCTCTACCCTTTGGACTCAACCCTTCACCCTTCAGCCTTTAGCCTTTCTCAAATCTCTTCCAGGGCGATCTGATCGTTGGTGAAAATACAAATCTGTCCGGCAATCAGCATGGCCTCCTGGACGATTTCCTTGGCAGACATTTCTGTGTGCTTGGCGAGGGCGCGGGCAGCGGCCAGTGCGTAGGGGCCGCCCGAGCCGATCGCGACAATCCCATCATCGGGCTCGATGACGTCGCCATTTCCACTGAGCAGGTAGGTGTTTTTCGCGTCGGCGACGAGCAGGAGGGCTTCCAGATGCCGCAAAGCGCGGTCCGTGCGCCAATCCTTGGCGAGTTCCACCACCGCCCGGCTCAAGTTTCCGTGGTATTCCTCCAGCTTCTGTTCAAAGCGGGAGAACAGGGAGAGCGCATCCGCCGTGCTGCCGGCAAATCCCGCGACGACCTTTTCGTTATAGAGCGGCGGATTTTGCGCGCCTTCTGCTTCATCACGCTTTCGCCCATGGTGACCTGGCCGTCGCCGCCCATCGCCAGACGGCCATCCCTGCGCACGCACAATATCGTGGTACTGCGAATCCTTACCGACTTTTTCACAATTTCTCCAACTCACAATTATAGCAGATGGGGCATGAACCGGCGGTTGCGCCACCGTTCGGACTGCCCGCAAAAATTTCTTACGGCGCCTTCGCCGTAAAATAATCGGCAGGATAATCCTGGTTATACTTGGCTTCATTGCGGAAGGTCTCCCCGATGCGATCGCCATTCAAATAACGCGTAACGTGCATCGGAGTCATGATTCCATCAAACTCTTTAAAGTCCGAGTAGGCATCGGAATATTCATCCCAGTCGTTGATCTTGGGATTCCGGATGCGGTAGGTGATTCGCATGGGGAGGTTCGTGCGGCCATCCAAATCCAGACGGATGTTGTTCCCCCCCGCTTCGATGACTTCGACGACCTGGGTGGGGATGTTATCCACAAAGTCGACGCTGCCTTTTTGAATCAGGATTCCGGGCTCATTGACCAGCACGCGCAGAAAATTCATCAAGGTGAAGCGATTGGAAAGAATCCAGCCCTGAAGCTGATGGTCGGTTTGAGCGATCACCCCGTACTGATCGATTTCCCAACCCTTGTCGCCATTATTCACCAGAGTGATGGGTTTGGTTTCCCCCTCGTAGGTGATGTTCCCGGTGTCCATCGAGAGGTTTTTCTTCGCCTTGGATATTGTCACGCGACTCTTGTCGGGGTAGAGGGTTTGGCTCACGAAGGGCTCCATGCCGGCGGTCGTTCCATCCTGGAAAAAGAACATGCGCCCCCGGCTGGAGAGAGACTTGGCGGACAGGAAGGCCGGGCCACCCAACACCTGAATTGTCCGGTCGAGCAGTTGGCGCGCCTGGGGATCGACGCGCTGGGGCAACCGGGAAACCGGAGCCTGCTGTGCTTGAAATCCAGCGGGGTTCATTGCAATGGCCAAAGCGAGCAATCCTGGGATCCAGAGAAGAAAAATTCGGGAACATTTTCAGCAAAGGGTTGGACACCTCCTCGGAATTTGGATGCTCGTTACCAGGGTCGCGTCGATCGTGAGGCCATTGGATTTTCCCCCATTTTTCGCCTGCGTGCCACTTGCATGTCGGGGGAACGCCCAGAATGCTCACCGGGTTGCCGGTTCGTCGAGCGCGGCGGCGGGAATGAATCGCGACGCGATAATGGCCTTCACCTGTTCGGACAGCTTTTCCGCATCCCGGAGATTCAGCCCCTGGGTCGAGACGGCCGGGTGAATGATCATCTCCGTTTGTCCGGCACGCACGTGATATGTGTCGGGTTTGAGGACGTTCGGGGTCCCATTGATGGTGATGGGGACGATGGGAACCCCGGCAAGGATGGCGATGTAGAAGCTCCCGGCTTTGAAGGGCAGCAACCGGCCGTCGCGGCTGCGGTGTCCTTCCGGAAAAAGCAGGACGGATTTGCCCTCGCGGATTTCCTGCGCGGCTTTCTTCATGCTCTTCATGGCCTCGCGGGGCTTGTCGCGGTCGACCGGAATGTGGCCTGAGCGCCGCAAGTGCCAACCCATAAAAGGCAGATTGAACAGCGACCGCTTGGCGGCGAAACGAAATTGCACCGGCAGGCTCAAGAATAGAACCGGGATATCCATCGCGCTTTGGTGGTTGACGCAATAGATTGTGGCCTCTTGGGGATGGAGGTTTTCCAATCCTTCGACGCGCACCCGGATGCCGCTGGTTCGCAGGATCAGCCAGGACCAGATTCTGGCGCTGGCGTGCTGCCATCGGCCCTGGGCGTCAAACACTGAACCGATTAGCGATGCCGTTCCGCAAACCACGGTATAAAAATAGATCAGGAGGTTCGTGAAGAGAAGGGAACGCGCGTAGCTAAGCCGGTACCGGAAGCCACTCTCCTGGCGCTTCGTTGGGAAATCATTTCCTGCGGCGCTGGTCATTTCCTGACACCAGGATCATTTTTGCGGCGGCAAAGAATCCTCAGATTTCTCTTGTAGGTGAAGATTCCCCTCGCTCAAAGCCTTCTTGATTGCCCCGACCAGGAAGAGTGAGCCCGTTACCAGAACGACGTCATCGGATGCGCTTGCCCGGAAGGCCGCTTCCAGCGCATGCACCGGGTTCGGCACAATCCGCATTTGGCCCTTGGGGCCTCCAACCGCTGCAAGGATCTCGGCGGGTGGTGCGGCGCGTGGATGGTCGGGATATGTCAAATAGATCTCGGAGGCCAGCGGAAAGAGGCTCGCACAAATCGCCTGTACAGCCTTATCTCGCATCGACGCGTAGACCAGGCGAATCCGCCGCCCGCCAAATTCGTTTTGCATGAACCCGGCGAGCTCACGGGCTGCGGCAGGGTTGTGCGCTCCGTCGAGCAGGACCATGGGGCTTAACGAGATGGGTTCCAGGCGTCCCGGCCAGACCGTGGAGCGCAGGCCTTGCAGGATGCTGCGCCGGGAGATCGAAAACCTTTGATGGTGCAATTGCCACGCTGCCGCCACCGCCGCGGTGGCGTTTTTTACTTGGACTTGTCCCAGGAGCGGGCAGGGGAGTCGGACGAATCGCTCCTCACCGAGTTCCAGGTCAAAAGTGTACCGGCCTTGCTTGGCCTTGAGATTTTGGACTCGCGCCTCCTTGCTCAATTCGTGCAGATCGGCTTCGCATTGTTCGGCGCGATGCCGTATGGCCGCAGCAGCTTCCTCGTTCTCCACACCGGAAATCACCGGACGGCGGGGTCGGATGACCCCCGCTTTTTCGGCGGCGATTTCGCCCAGCGTGGAGCCCAGAAACTCTATGTGGTCGAAGTCAATTGTGGTGATGATGGCGACGCGCGGGTTGGTGACGTTCGTGGCATCCAGCCGGCCGCCCATTCCCACTTCCAGCACGGCCATCTGCGCGCCGGCGTGAGCGAAGTGCTGGAAGGCTATGGCCGCCAGAAATTCGAAATAACTCGGGGGGCCCTCCAGCTCCTTCTGCTGGACCAGCTTTTCCACGGCGTCGGCAGTTTCCGTGACGACGGAGGCGAAATCGTCGTCGGAGATATCCTTGCCGTCCACGCGGATGCGTTCATTGACTTTAACTAGGTGGGGTGAGGTGAAAAGGCCGGTCCGGTAGCCGGATTGTTGAAGAATGCTGGCGAGAATCGCGCTCGTGGATCCCTTGCCGTTCGTCCCCGCCACAATCACGGTCTCGTACCGTTCGTGGGGGCGCCCCAGTTTGTCGAGGATTCGGGTTATCGCCTCAAGTCCGAACTTCCGGCCGTGCAACTCATGACCCAGGGCTTCCAGGTATTTGAGGGATTCTTCGTAAGTCATGAAAGTCCGACGTGCCGTCCCTCTGCCCAGAAGGTTATGGGGACGCAGACCGCTTGGGAATTTTGCTGACAGGTTAAGCGTGCAAAGGCAAGAACTCGCCGCCAGTTGCTGAATGCCATTCTGCCCGGCATTAATTGTCCCAGGCGCGCATCAGGTGAAAGGCTCGGGCAATGTAACTCTTCATATCCTTGCGTGCAACGATGTCGTCGATCATTCCGTGCTCCAACAAAAACTCGGAGCGTTGAAATCCTTCGGGCAGTTTTTGGCGAATCGTCTGCTCGATCACACGCGGGCCGGCAAATCCGATCAGCGCACCGGGCTCGGCAATATTCAGGTCACCCAACATGGCGTAGCTTGCGGTAACGCCGCCGGTGGTGGGATCGGTGAGCACGGAGATGTAAGGTTTGCGCGCCTCGTCCAACCGCGCCAGCGCCGAGCAGATTTTGCTCATCTGCATCAAACTCGCAGCGCCTTCCATCATGCGCGCGCCTCCCGAGCAGGAGACGATGACCAGCGGCAGCTTCTTTTCAATGCACAGGTCGATGGCGCGGGTTACCTTTTCGCCCACTACCGCGCCCATGCTTCCGCCCACGAATTGAAACTCCATGGCGCAGACCACAGCGGGCTTGCCCTCGATCAGCCCTTCTCCGGTCAAAAGGGCGTCCTTCATGCCCGTGACCTTTTCGGCATTTTTCAACTTTTCGCGATAGGGTTTGGTGTCTTCGAATTTCAGCGGATCGGTCGAGGCCAGGCGGGCGTCGTGCTCGGTATATTGGCCGTCGTCAAAAAGCAATTCCAGCCGGGCATGGGAACTCAGCTTGAAGTGGTGCCCGCACTTGGGGCAGCACTGGAAATTCGCCTCCAAATCCTTCTTCCAGAGGATCTGTTTGCACTTCGCGCACTTGACCCATAACCCTTCGGTCTGAATGCGCTTCTCCTCGGGGGGAGGCGGATTGAGCGGTTGTCTCTCTTTGCGAAACCAAGTCATATTCGTCGACTTAGTACTCGATGCCTTTCTGCGCGAGGATGCCTTTTTGGTACGGATGCTTCACCTCCCGCATTTCCGTGACCAGGTCGGCCATTTCCGTCAGCACGGGGTGCGCGTTCCGGCCGGTTAAGATCACGTGCACCATCTCCGGCTTTTGCTTCAGGGCTTCCGCCACCGGCTCCGGAGCCAGCATTTTATAGCTGATGGCATAGTTGATCTCGTCGAGGATCACCATGTCGTACTGCCCGCTCATTATTTCCCCGCGGGCAAACTGCCAGGCGTCCTCCACCATGCGCACGTCTTCCGGGTCAGGCTTTTCCGCGCCGACCTTGACGAATCCCCGGCCCATGGGAAGAATCTTGAGATGCTCATCGCCCAGCATTTTGGCGGCGTCCAATTCGCCATAATGCCAGGAGCCCTTGATGAATTGTACCATCAGGACCTTCAGGCCCTGCCCCACGGCGCGAAAAGCCGTACCCAGCGCGGCCGTGGTCTTCCCCTTGCCCGGACCCGTATGCACGATAATCAACCCTTTTCGTTCTTCTGGCAAGAGGAGCTCCAAATGTGGGATCGACTGAACAGTGGTTCAGCCACCGTTCGACTGCTAGAAATTGCCGCGCAAATTCGAGCAAGAGTGCGGAGCCGATTACCCACTGATCCCATCATCTCGGGTACGGGTAACCGCGCAGCATTGTAAATGCGCGGTAGATTTGTTCAAGCAATATTGTCCGCGCCAGGTCTCGCGTCAAAGTCAAGCGTGAGAGCCCCAGGAGAACGTCCGCCTCAGCGCGAAAGGCGGAGGAGAATCCGTCCGGCCCCCCAATCAGGAAGGCCAATTCACGCGATCCCTGCAGAGCCTGCTTGCCCAGCCAGGCGGAAAACTCTTGCGAAGTTTGTTCCCGGCCGCGCTCATCCAACAAAATCTTGGTGGTGCCGCGCAGCTTTTCCAGCAGCGCCCGCTCCGCTGAGGTCAATCCCCCCTTGCGCGCGTGGCTCGATCCCCGCTGGGCGGGAAGCTCTTCCACACTCAACGGGACGAAGTGCTCGATTCTGGACGCCAGGTCCTGCTGAACCGCGCGCAGGTTGGGATCTTTAGTCTTGCCTTCCCAGAGAATTCGAATGCGCATCGGAAGACCCGGCTCATCAGGCTACTTACTTTAGGACTCACTCGTCGAGGCAGGAAAGGGAAGACTGGCTGAAGGTGGGCAGAATCAGCCCTCCGCCAATGCTGCCGGAATCCTTCCCCTCACCCAACTTGCACTTTTGGAGCGCTCTTCCAAAGGCGTTCGAGGTCGTAGAACTCTCTCGCCCGTTCGACAAAGATGTGGACGATGAAATTGAGATAGTCCACGAGAATCCATTCACCTTGATTGTAGCCCTCGATGTGGGTTGGCGAGCACCCGGATTTCTTCAATCCTTCCACGATGGCGTCGCAAATCGCCTGCGTGTGGCGGGTTGAGGTCCCACTGCAAATCACGAAGTTGCTGGTGAACGAACAGACTCCTTCCACGTTCAGAACGCGCAAGTCCAGGGCTTTGCGATCCTGAGCCGCTTGAATCGCTTGGCGAAGGTGAAGTGTCATCGGTGTAATCGTTTCCTGCCGGTGTCGGGAATATAGAGCCCTGCCTTCACAATGTATTCTTCCACAAGCTCGGGGACAAGGCCAGAAATCGATTTGTGGTGGCGCACCGCATGCCGAATATCGCGCGAGGCAACCGGAGCATCGACATTGTTGAGAAGATGGACGGCGCCGTGGCGCAGGCGAATGGTTCCGTCCTTCTGCTGGAGACGCCGGGCCGGCAACAGGTCGGGGGGAGGCACCTCCCGAAACAAATCCGCATCGAAGCCCGGGCGCGACACGACAATGAACTCCACCATATCCAGCAAACGCCGGAAGTCCTTCCATTGGGGCAGGTCGAGAAAGGCATCCGCGCCCACCAGGAAGAACAATCGGTCGTGCTGACGTAATCGCCGCCGGACGGCGCGCACGGTATCGATCGAGTACCGCGGAGACCCGTCCAGGGGAGGCGATTCGACCGTGGAGGGGATGAAATTTGGCTCTCCGGCGCAGGCCAGGGCCACCATGGCGAAGCGCTGGCAATAATCCGTCAGGTTATCGTGGGTCTTGTGGGGCGGATTGCCGGTGGGAATAAAGTGGATGCGATCCAGCCGAAATCGCCGCCGCGCCGCCTGCGCCGCCGCCAAGTGCCCGGAGTGAATGGGATCGAAGGTTCCCCCAAAGAGAGCAATATTCATGCGAATCGGGAGGTCCGGCAATCGATTGCGCAATCAACTGCGGCAACTGCCATCATTCCTCCGTCACCTGGTTCACCGCTACCGGGATCTCCTGCAACCGGCGCCAGATGGCTTCCTTCAAGTTTTCGAGCCCCTCGCCTGTCACGGAGGAAATCTCGTACAAGGGCATGCCCTTCGTCGCGCTGAATTCGCGCAGCCGCGCCAGGCGGTCGCCATCACCTACGGCATCGATGCGTGAGGCGACCAGCAGGGTGGGCTTGTCGGCCACCGCCGGGCTGAAGCTTCGCAGCTCGTTCAGGATGACCTCGTAATCCTCAACCGGATCACGCCCGGATTGTTCCGCCACGTCCACCAGGTGAAGCAGCAGGCGGGTTCGTTCCACGTGGCGAAGAAAACGAATGCCCAGCCCTTGCCTTCATGGGCGCCGGCAATCAGGCCGGGAATATCCGCCATGACGAAGGAGCGTTCGCCGTCCAGCCCCACGACTCCCAGGCTCGGGGCCAGGGTCGTGAAGGGATAATCCGCAATTCGCGGGCGGGCCGCGCTCAAGCGTGAGATCAGCGTGGATTTCCCCACGTTCGGGAAGCCCACCAGGCCAACATCGGCGAGCAGCTTCAACTCCAGGCGCAAATCCAGGGCCACGCCCGGGGTTCCTGGTTCCGCCCTGCGCGGCGCTTGATGAGTGGAAGTGGCAAATCGGGCATTGCCCCGCCCACCGCGTCCGCCTTTGGCAGCGATAATCTGAATGCCAGGCTTGTCAAAATCCCATAGCTTCTGTCCCGACGTCAAGTCATAAACGACGGTGCCAACCGGCAGAGTTACGAGCATATCCGCGCCGTCTTTGCCGTGACAGTTTGAACCTTCGCCGTGCCCCCCGCGGGCAGCCTTGTACTCGGGATTGTAGCGGAACTTCAGCAGGGTGTTCTGGTGGGGATCGCTGGCGAGAACGACATCACCGCCGCGGCCGCCATCACCGCCACTGGGTCCACCGCGTGGAACGAACTTCTCCCGCCGGAAGGCTACACAGCCATTTCCGCCATCGCCGGCGGCAACGTGAATTTTTGCTTCATCGATAAACATGGCGGAAGCCGGAAATACAAAGGGTTATGTAAACGGGGGATCAGCCTATAGGGGTCCGCAAGCGGCTGGCCGGTGGAACAGGACGGGAAAACAAATGATTCAGTGGTCCAGGGAAAGAGCAGCCGTTTCGATCTGCGCTGTACGCATTATCCCGCTGCCACTTGAACCGTTCTCCCGGTTTTCAATTGGTTGACGGAACGAGGATGCTGACGAATCGTCCCAGGCGTCCCTTGTCTTCAAAACGGACGACACCGGAAACTTTGGCGAAGAGCGTGTCGTCGGAGCCGATGCCGACGTTGTCGCCTGGCTTCAAGCGCGTACCACGCTGGCGGACCAGAATCGATCCGCCGGGGACCAATTGGCCATCAAACCGCTTGACGCCCAGGCGCTGGGCGTTTGAATCGCGGCCGTTCCGCGAAGTTCCCTGACCTTTCTTATGTGCCATGACGAGATTTCCTTTGCCTGAAAGAGCTTTCTTATGCGGTCACGATGTCTTGAATCAAGACTTCGCTGTAGTTCTGACGATGACCAATCGTGCGGCGGTATTGCTTCTTCCGCTTGTACTTCAAAACTCGGACTTTGGGGGCACGGTCGTTGGCGAGAATCTTGCCCGTAACCTTGGCATTTTCAACCAGGGGGGCGCCCAGCGTAAGCTTTTCCTTGCGCACGGCGAAACACGTGGTTGAACTCCACGTGGGCTCCGGGCTCACCCGGCAACTGCTCTACCCGAATGACGTCGCCCGGGGAAGCCTTGAACTGCTCCCCGCCAGTTCTAAAGATCGCGTACATAGATTTCTTTTCTCCTGTTTCCCGAAAACGACCATTATACGAATCAATCCGAGGAACTGTCAATAAGTTGCCGAGTGAGGCGGTGTACTCTGGAAGTGGCACGACTCCATTGCGCGACGGCAGCGTGTTGCGCGCGCACGCATTCAAAACCTCGGGGCCTTCTTTCTTAGGATCGCCACGAAACTCAAAAACGCCTCGCGCGGCGGGTGGGCGCAGAGTGGACCCTTGCGATGCGGGTGCCCGACCCGTTGGATAACAGGGCCGCGTTCACGCCCATGGGCCTAGAACGATTCGCCAGCCGGCGGGGAGATCATATTGCGCGGGATTGACCATTTTACAATTCGGTAACTGGCTTGTTTTCAGCATGTTCTCAGCTTTGGGAAGGGAAAAACCCGAAACCTTGCCCTTTGTTATCAATAACTTCTCAGCTTTGGGAGAGGCTCGCCTAACGGCAGAATGTTAAGAGGAAATTGCGGGGGGTTGCAGCGTCGGCGAGCGGCATCCATGGCATTCTCCTCCAGCATATTCTAGCCTATTGGTATAGCAGTGTCAAGAGAAAAATACCCGGCGGGGGGCAATTCGTGGTCGCCTCGATCCCGGATCCGCGATGCGGCGGCTGGAGACCACCACTGCAGAGATCGGATTGGACCATGACCGGACGGAGAGTGCGGCGCGGGCCAGAGAGAATTGCCATGCGCCGATTCCGTGTCACGGAAGGTATCCTGAGTGGGGACCGCTTTGCTTCCTGAATTGGCGGGTCCTCAAAACTGCCTCGGCGTTGCACTGCAAATCCTCGTAAAGGACAGGGCAATCGGCATCATCGTGCCCACCCCGCCGCGCAAGTCCTCACGAACTCAGTTCACCCGACCCCTAATCCAACCCAAGTCAGCAATTTTCGTTGGTGCCTAGATCAAATTAAAGGCATAGGATTCAATTCGTTGGCACTACGCTTGAAAAGGGATTTCCACGGGAAACCACCATGGCCCGTCTTCCAAAATGCTTGGGAAGGACGGCATAGACCGGGATCGTTTTCAATTCATGTCACCAAAATGTGACACAATAATCGGCGTCAACAATTTGACATTGATTCCTATGGAACGTCTTCAGCCGATTTTGCGCTCGTAAAGTCTCCCGCAGAACAATTCAGGCATGTGACTGAGGATGGAATTGCGCGTGGACTGGGCGGTTTTGACCTATTCCTATGGCCTATTTGGGCATAAGACTGGATGAAAGTGCCATTGCCGGGTGAAATCCATCGGCACCGTCATTTTGGCCCCACATGTGCAAGCATTCGAGCGGATTAGAGTTTTGTACGGAAGTGTATCCAAATCGTCCTGACGGTTGAATATCCCGTTGGCGAGTTGGAACGAAGTGATCGGGTTTTGGTTCCGGACGGGTGGCGGAATCAAGTTTCAATTTTGGCGAAAACAAGGCATTATTAGGTTCAGCTTCCGAACATCGGCCATTCGTCACGGCAGAGTTTATTGGGTTGAGCCTTAAGATTCAATGGATTGCGGCATCTGCCCGGGCTCTGATGGGCCGAAGCAACCTAGCCCTGTGGGCGAGTGCGGTGCGGCGATTTGCGGATGGGTTCAGTGGCTTGCCTTGGAATCAAAGTAATTCATGTTAACCTCTACGCAACATTGCGGTAGAGACTCCAAAATCAGAAGAGATGTGGGCAAAAATGCCATCGTGGGTAGATTGTATGCACAGAATGGGAAAGACAGGTCGTAACCGAATTCTTCCGCTCGTCGCGGGCGCCTCGCTGCTGATGGTCCTGGGTATAACTCCATTGGTTGGCGCAGGTGGGCCGACTTCCCCGGCGACGCCCCAAGTGTCCCGGCCAAGCGCGCCCAGGTTCAGGCGGCCACGGCGAAGTTGCCGTTGCGCTTTGAACAAAACATCGGCCAGGTCAAGGGCCAGGACGCCAAGGACGTGCGATTTGTCGCCAGGGGAAGCTCTTACGCACTCTTTCTCACTTCCAAGGAAGCTGTCCTCGCCCTGCAGCAGCACTCGGCCTCGGGCAAGAAATCCCCCGCGGTGGTCAGGATGCGGCTCTCCGGCGCCAACCAGAATCCAGTGATCAGCGGACAGGATGAATTTGCCGGCAAAAGCAATTATCTGATCGGCAACGACCCCTCGAAATGGCACTCGGGTGTTTCCAATTTCGGCCGCGTCGCTGAGTTGGGCGTCTATCCTGGAATCGACCTTGTCTACCACGGAAATCAAGGACAACTGGAATACGATTTCAACCTTGCCCCGAAGGCCGACCCCAAGAGCATCCAAATCAAATTTGACGGCGCCAGCCGGTTGCAACTCGATCCTTCCGGCGACTTGCGCGTCACGCTTGCTGAGGGCGACCTGCTGTTTAAGGAACCCGTTGCGTATCAATCTCTGAACAATGCCGCAAAGAAACTCGTGCCGGTGAGTTACCGGATCCGCGGCAGGAATCAAGTCACTTTCGAGTTGGCATCCTACGACCGCAATCAACCCCTGGTGATTGACCCCATCCTTTCGTATTCGACCTACGTTGGCGGCAGCAACATCGATTCTGCCAATGGAATCGCCATCGCGCCCGATGGTACGGCGTTCATTGCCGGCGGCACTTTCTCCACTAACTTTCCGACATCGCACCCCTTGCAGCCCAATGATGGCGGGTCCCTGGATTTCCCCCAGGACGCGATTGTGGTGAAGCTCAGCGCGGATGGAAGCACGCTGCTCTACTCCACCTATCTGGGTGGAACGAAAGAGGATGTTGCCAATGGGATCGCCTTGGATGCGGCCGGCGAAGCTTTTGTAGTGGGCACCACCCTCTCGCCTGATTTCCCGGTAACCCCGGGCGGCATGAACACTTTGTGCGGCGGGGATGGCAAATGCGGCGCCTCCTGGAATACCCAGGGTTTCGTCGTCTCCAATGGATTCCTCAGTAAACTGAACACTGCCGGTTCAGGGTTGGGCTATTCGACCTATATCGGGGAATACGAAAATGTCCAGGGATTTGCGGTTGCCGTGGACGGGGCTTTGAATGCCTATGTGACCGGCACGACCGGGCCAAACCAGTTGGTAACCGTTCTTCTGGTTGCGCCCGCAACACCGCCTCCGCCGTTTCCGATTAGCGCATCGGCATTCGAACCCACGTACAACGATCAGCCCGAGGACGCCAATGGCGTTTGCACGGCGTTTTGCGGAGGCACCAGCGCTTTCATCACCAAGATTGATGCGGTGGGTGATGGCGCCCTCTACTCAAGTTATCTCGGCGGCGACAATGAAACCTACGGGTACGGCCTCGCGGCCAACGCCAGCGGTGTTGCTTATATTACCGGGTTGACCTACTCCGACGCCCCGGGCGTCGCCAGCAGCTTCCCCATCACCGGAACCAATCTCCAGGCAGCCCCCGAAGGAGCCGGCGATGGCTTCTTAACCGAAGTCAACACCACGCTCTCGGGAGCGCCCTCCTTGGTTTACTCCACGTTCTTCGGCGGCTCTGGAATTGATCAGGGCAATGGCTTGGCGCTGGATAGCACCGGTAACATCTACATTACCGGCCTCACGACTTCCCTGAATTCCACCATGGGATTCACCCGGCCGGCAGGAGCCTTCCAGCCGCAATGTACGCTCGATGCGGTGAGCGTCTGCGAGGGCGATGCCTTTGTCATGAAGGTTGATCCTCCTGCTGCGGCTCCGGTTTACTTCACCTATCTCGGCGGATCGCTTGCCGATTCGGGTACGGGAATTGCCGTTGATACCGCGGGCGATGCCTTCGTCACCGGCTCGACCGTTTCTGGCGATTTCCCCATCGAAGGCGCCGTATTCCAGCCGCACTATGGCGGAGGCAATGCTGACGCCTTTGTGACCGAGTTTAATCCGGCGGCCACAGCTTTGATTTACTCGACGTTCCTGGGTGGCACCAACACCGATACCGGCGCCGGAATCGCCGTGGATCTTGCCGGTGACGCGTTTGTGGCCGGCCAGACCTGCTCGCTCGACTTTCCGCTTTCCAACCCGGCCCAGCTTAACCCGGGTGGCAACTGCGACGCGTTTGTCTCCAAGGTTATTCCCTCCGGTGGAGTCTCCCTGAGCCCGGCGGGACTGATCTTCCCCAGCACGCTTCTCAGCAACACCAGTTCGGTAGAGACAATAACTTTGAATAACGGGTCCAATGTTGCGCTCGGCATCACCAGTATCACCATCACGGGCACTGATCCCAACGATTTTGCCGAAACGAATACCTGCAACACCTCCGTATCGGCCCTCGGTCAATGCACGATTAGCGTAACCTTCTCGCCGCTGGCCACCGGAGCGCGCACTGCCGACATCACGGTTGTGGACGACGCGGGCACGCAGATCGCGAGCTTGAATGGCACCGGCGGCACAACGCCCATCGTGACGTTTTCGCCATCCACCCTGACTTTTGCAACGCAATCGGTGGGAGTGGCCAGTTCGCCGCAAACCATCACTATCTCCAATACCGGCACTTCGGCGCTCACCATAACCTCAGCGCTGGCGAGTGGTGATTTTACCGTTGCGGCCAATACTTGCGTCACTGCGCTGCAGGCCACAACTCCACCCTCCAATTGCACTTTGCAGATCACCTATACCCCATCGGCAGCCGGGACGAGTGTCGGCTCGCTGACCTTGACGGACAATGCTCCGAATTCTCCGCAGGTCATTCTCCTGACCGGAACAGGCGCTTTTCAGGGGGCGGTATCGATCTCCCCCACCAGCCTGACCTTCCCTTCGGAAGTGGTTGGCGCCACCAGTCCCCCGCAAATTGTGACCCTTAAGAATACCGGCACGGCCCCGCTGACCGTTGGCGCCATCGTTGCTACCGCCGGATTTGGATTCACCACCACTTGCGGAGCTCCGGTGACTCCCGGCGCCATCTGCACCATCAGCGTAACCTTTACCCCGACGGCATTGGGTTCGAATACCGGCTCCCTGACCATTAATGATTCCGCGCCGGACAGCCCGCAACTGGTTACCTTGACCGGTGGAGGGGCGGACTTTGGCTTGGCGGTATCCACCAACAGCACCACCGTGACCGCTGGCAACACGGCCAACGTTACCGTATCGGTCACCTCCATAGGCGGGTACACTTCCCCCGTAGCGATTTCGTGCTCGGGTCTGCCCGCGTTGGCCAGTTGTTCGGCCAACCCGTCCTCCGTAACTCCCAGCATCTCGGGTCCGGTGACCTCAACGCTAAGCATCGTGACCACGCAACGCACTGCGGTTCCGCCCGGCGGAACGCCGCGTATGCCGGGTCCAGGCTCGATTCCGCGTCCTTGGATCTGGTTCCTTGCCGCGCTGATGCTGGTGGGATTCGGATCAATTGCCGCGGGTCGGCGCCGTTCGCAATGGAGTTGGGCGGTTTTAGCCGTGACCGCGTTGTGGCTTGCCAGCTTTGCCGCCTGCGGGTCCGGTGGCAATGGGTACGTCAACCCCACGGGGACTCCGGCTGGCACCTATACGATTACTGTGACCGGTACCTCTTCGGGCCTGACGCACACGGCAACATTTACGCTGAAGGTCCAGTAGAATTTTTGAGTTTTGGATTCTCGAGTTGCAATCGTCTGTGCTCGCAGGTTGAATTCGGCGTATCGACGCAAGCCCGCCCTCCGAGGCGCGAATATGCGGGAGGGTCACAGACTACCGACCACTGATAACTGACAGGGGAGTGACTTTATGCGAAAGCTCTTTATCCTTTTGCCGCTCTTGATGGTTCCGATATCGGGACTGGCGCAGGAAGTGCCCAAGGTCCAGATCTTCACGGGCTATTCCAACATGTGGGCGGGCGTTAACGCCAGCAATGACTTCGATCTGAACGGCGTCAACATCTCGGCGCAGGAGAATCTGAATTCCTGGTTCGGCGGGGTTCTTGATTTCAGCACGTTCTTCGGCAAGGAAAGCGGTTTCCAGACCAACACCCAAACCCTCAGTTACGGCCCCGTTTTCACTTATCGCAAGGCCAAGACGATCCTGCCCTTTGCCCATGCCACGATCGGTGTGGAACGCGGCGGCACCAATTTCCTGAACATCTCCAAGCCGGAGAACCGGCTTGCCGTGCTGGGTGGAGGCGGAATCGATTTGAAGCTTCGCCCCAGCATTTACCTGCGGCTGGTGCAGGTGGACTATGTGATGTCGCAATTCAGCAACACCCGTCAGAATAATATTCGCATCTCCGGCGGAATTATCTTTAACCTGGGCTGGAAGAAACACCACAAGGATACCTGGTAGGGCGGCAACCGTTCATTCCGCGCAGGGCTTTTGAGTTTACTGAAATCCGGTTGTTGGCTTTTTGGCGGATTCGGGAAGTGATGCTTTGGTTTGAAACCCCTCCCACGGGGAGGCTTTGAGGAGCGGTCAGAAATCAATTTGACCATGGAGGATATGTCGCACAACGGAAGTGATGTCGCCGTAGAGTCGGCCCCCAGCGAGGTTGCCGCCGACTATACTGGCAATCCTGAGCCTGTCGGGGGACCCGTGCAAAAAAAGTCATTATTGCCCGAGGCCCCACCACCCTCCTCGAGTGAATCCAGCAAATTTTTGCAGTGGTTATGGGAAACGGAACCACCCGTCTATCCCCTGCGCCTCGATCCGTTTAGCCCCTGGCCCAAAGTTCGCCGCTTTACTCCCTCCTTTCTAACATCGGCGTTGGTTCAAGCGGCCCTGGTCTTTTTCCTTTACACATTTCCTTTCGCTTTGCTGCTTGCCTGGCTCATGGGACCGCAGCCCGTCAAATTATCGTCGCACACGGAATTGAAAGTGGTGAAGCTGGACGATCTGAATATCGCGGACTTTCTTCCCAACTATAAGTCCCCCGGGGCGGCCAAGGCTCCAGGAAAGGCGGAGAAGCACCCCGGCCATCCCCAGTTGGGATCAAGCCACTTCGATCCGCGCATCACAATTGTTTCGAATCCGCCCAAGCCCGACAATAATTTGCTGACTTTGAAGAATCAGACGGTGCCTCCTTCGCCGAAGCGGCCGGAGGAACTCCAAATACCCGATGTCATTGCTGGAGGCCCCAAGCCCAAGCCGGAAGCTCCGAAGACTCCGGTGCCGGTCACGCCGAAAGTGGACACCCCAAAACTCGAAATTCCCAAACCGGCGGAGGCGCCGGAGCTGAAGGCGGAGGTTCCGAAGTCATCGAGCCCTCCGTTAGACCCACTTACACCTTTGCCGCCCAAGCCGCTGGCCAATCCGGCGCTGATGACTCCGGTGGCGCCGCACGTAACGCTTTCGTCGACTTTGCCTCCGCCGCCGATTCAACTTGCGGCCAAGCTACCCGATCTCCCGACGCCGCACCTGGAAGTCCCGATGCCGGCGGCGCCGCCCAAGCCTGCTCCAGCTCCGACCCCTGCTGCGCAACCTGCCGAGGGTGATCCCAATTCGGCAGCGGGCGGAGGGCCAGCCTCCAAATCCGCAGATTCGGCAGTGCCGGGGGGCAAGGCCAGCGCGGCCACAGCAGCCGGACCGGCGAGCGCGGGGGGAGGGCCGGAGATTCTCGCGATTAGCGTCAACCCTGTGCCCTTGAAGGACTTATCATCGATTCCGGGAGGAGTACACAACGGCCAGTTCAGCATTAGCCCGGAGGGAAGGCTGGCTGGATCGCCCGGCGGTGCACCCGGTGGCACGCCCGAGGCAGGTGAAGGCGGGCCGGGCGCGGGAGGCGACAAGAGCACCGCAGTGGGCAACGGGAAAGGCAAGCCGGGCGGAGGTGGCCCCGGCAATCCCTCGGGCTCCGCAGCAGGCCCCTCCATCAGCATTTCGGGACCGGGTGGGCAGACGGGCAATTCCGTCGGAACCCTTCCACCCTTGAAGGCTTCGGACTTGGTCTATGCGGTCAAGCCCGATACCCCCAAAGCCAAGGCGCCGACCATGGTGGTCAGCGGAGGATCGTTTGGCGGCGGCGGATTGCGCGTCTTCGGCGTCCTCCACGGCGGTAAGATTTATACGGTCTATTTTCCTATGCCGGGCAAGAGTTGGATTTTGCAGTATTGCTTGCAGGAACCCCCCCTCCAGCCGACTACCGACACTCGCAACGTGATGATCCAGATGGCCCCGCCCTTGACGCCGCCCGCCGTCATCGACCAGTTTGATTTTCACCGGCCTCCCCAGGAAGCGGGAACCCCGAACACCATGATTATTCTGCACGGCAGCATCACCGCGGACGGCACGGTGAAGGATCTCTCGGTGATTGAAGGGCTTGACCCCATCAGCAACGAGGCCGCTACGCTCGCGTTCTCGCACTGGAAGTTTAAGGCCGCAACCCGGTCCGGCGCCCCCGTAGCCCTCGAAATCCTCATCGGAATCCCCTAGCAAGAGCGCCCGGCTTCACAACGTTCGGAAAAACCACCGACCCCTGGTCATCGAGTTGGAGTGTGGCCGCGCGTGCCGCCTTTGAACGCCCCAACTTGCTTCCGCACAAAATAAACCTTCATCCTCGAGCGCGAAACTGCCGATAAACGATGTGGGTGAGTGTCGGGGGACCAGCGAGGGGGGAACCGTGTAGCGTGGACCACCGCCTTCGTGGTCCGCGTCTCTTCGCCTGAACCAAGATCTCCGTTACGCATTACAAGCCGAAGGCCTTGGAGTGTGGCCGCGAAGCTGCCACTTTTGAACGCCGAAGTTCAATTCGCTGCGAAAAAACTTCATCCACCGTGGGAAACCTGTCGATAAACGATGTGGGGTAGTGTCGGGGGACCAGCGAGGGGGGGAACCGTGTGGCGCGGAACATTGCCTTCGCGGTCCGCGTCTCTTCGCGAAGTAACGAAGATCTCCGTTACGCATTACAAGCCGAAGGCCTTGGAGTGTGGCCGCGAAGCTGCCACTTTTGAACGCCGAAGTTCAATTCGCTGCGAAAAAACTTCATCCACCGTGGGAAACCTGTCGATAAACGATGTGGGGTAGTGTCGGGGGACCAGCGAGGGGGGAACCGTGTGGCGCGGAACATTGCCTTCGCGGTCCGCGTCTCTTCGCGAAGTAACGAAGATCTCCGTTACGCATTACAGGCCGAAGGCCTTGGAGGGCGGGCGCTTGCCGCCGTCTTGGTTTGTGGGCGCAGCCCCGCAATAATCACACTCCTTCGCCCCTTGGGGGTCGCAGATCCGCCGTGACGGAAGTGCGATTTGAGGCCCGATTGGATTGGACCATCGGACCCAGAAATCGGAGAAGGTGTCCGTCAGCCCGTCGGTGGACGGGTCTTGCGACCGACGGACGGATGAGGGGGGAAGCGCCCTTTTCCGTGTCTCATTGTCTCGGTGGTAAATTTTTTTCCGCGTCTCATGTTAACCCACAAAAAAACCTTCATGCCCTCATCAAAATCCGCCGATAGATGATATGGGGTAGTGTCGGGGGACCGGCGAGGGGGGGCAGAACATCAGACTGGAGACGGTAGACGGGAAACGGGGTCCGACATGATGGGCGCCCCAGGAAGCGGGGACCGCGAACACCATGATTATTCTGCACGGCAGCATCACCGTGGACGGCACGGTCAAGGATCTCTCTGGTGATTGAAGGACTTGACCCCATCAGCAACGAGGCCGCCACGCTCGCGTTCTCGCGCTGGAAGTTTAAGGCCGCAACCCGCTCCGGCGCCCCCGTGGCCCTCGAAATCCTCATCGGAATCCCCTAGTTAAAGCCCCGGCCTTCACACGCTTCGGAAAAACCACCGACCCCTGTTCATTCCCACCCCGGCACGAATAGCACGATGTCCGGCAATTTCCCACAAGCGGACTTCTGGACCGGAATAACTTCCGGCTAGCCCGTAAGACGGGAAGAACCCACGGCTGCCTCCTCCAACCTCGCTACTGCTTGAAACCTCTGGAGATTTTTTTGAAATATGTCGAACGAGCCGTCTCAAATCCGTCATACATGTAGGAGCACAAAGGTGCTATACATTGATCCAAGGAGAAAATCAAATGCAATTCGCCCTACTGGTCTATGAGTCGCCGGCAGCGTTCGCGGCACGGAATAACAACGACGAAACCGATCCCTACCTTGGTGCCTGGCGGACCTACCACAAAGCGCTCCTCGAAGCCGGTATCTATGTTGGTGGGAATCCACTTCGGAGTCCCGAGACTGGAACCACGCTGCGCCTAAAGGAAGGCAAGCGGCACGTTCAGGATGGCCCCTTCGCGGATAGTAAGGAGCAATTGGGAGGATTCACAATCCTGGAACTCCCCTCGCTCGATGCGGCGCTGGATTGGGCAGCGCGCTGCCCGGCTGCCTCGGTCGGTGCCGTGGAGGTCCGCCCCGTTTCACAGGAATACCTGCGCCGGGTCACAGGATGAGCGATAGCAGTCAGGAAAGCACTCACCGGGCTATCGAGCGGGTGGCTCGAGAGTCCTATGGGCGTCTGGTGGCCTATCTTTCCTCGCACACGCACGACGTGGCCAGCGCAGAAGATGCCCTCAGCAATGCCTTGGTAGCGGCACTGACGGCTTGGCCGCGAGACGGCGTGCCGCAAAACCCGGAAGCCTGGCTGCTGACGACCGCGCGCCACGCGCTCATCGATCATATTCGTCATCAGCAAGTTGCGTTGGCGAGCGAGCCAACTCTTCTGCTGCTTCGAGAAAGCGTTACCGAGACGCCCGTGACTTCCGAATTCCCCGATGAACGACTCAAGTTACTTTTCGTTTGCGCTCACCCGGCAATCGATCCGGCCATGCACACGCCTCTTATGCTCCAGACCGTTCTGGGTTTGGATGCGGCCAGGATCGCCCAGGCCTTCCTGATCTCGCCAACGACGATGGGACAGCGCTTGGTGCGTGCGAAGACCAAGATACGAGACGGCGGCATTCCGTTCGAAGTCCCGCAAGAGCGTGAACTGGTGCAACGGCTCGATGCGGTTCTCGAAGCGTTTATGCCGCGTTTGGAATCAGTTGGGATGATATGTCCGGGGTCGACCAGCGAGGCCGTGATCTGGCCGAGGAGGCGATCTGGCTGGCGCGCGTGCTTCTGCAACAAATGCCTCAGGAATCGGAGGTTCGGGGGTTGCTCGCCATGATGCTCCATTGCGAGGCCCGCAGAGCGGCACGGCGAGGCAAGGACGGCCGGTACATTCCACTTTCAGAGCAGGATACGCAGCTCTGGTCCGGCCTCTGGTGAAGAAGCGGAATGCCATCTGGCCGGGCCTCCCAGTCGCGGTCGCGCCGGACGATTTCAACTAGAGGCTGCGATTCAGTCGGTCCACGCTGAGCGGGCGCGCACGGGCCGGACCGAGTGGACGGCCATCGTGATGTTCTACGAACAAATGATCCGTATCTCTCCGACGCTGGGCACTCGAATTGGGCATGCCGCGGCACTTGGCGAAGCTATAGAACCTCAAGCAGGGCTGGCAGCACTGGACAGGATCGACTCTGCCGATGTCTCCGGACAA
>CAVTDA010000147.1:0-6078 GCA_963733285.1 uncultured Acidobacteriota bacterium | reverse complement strand
CAAGCACGCCCGTGTTCCCATGCTCTGGGTCTACGCGGCGAATGATCACTTTTTCGGGCCGGAGCTGGCTCAGGCCCTCTACCGCGCGTATACGGGGAGCGTGAGGATTGGCCACGCTCATCCAGCCCCCGCCGTTCGGAAACGATGGCCACGGGTTTTTCTCGCAAGGCGGAATCCCGCTCTGGACGTCCATTGTGGATGACTTCCTGAAACGCCAAAACCTTGTGCTGCGTGATACGCTGCTCGACATCCCGCCACCGGCCGTCGATCCGCCGTCATTATTAACGCCTGCTGGCCGCGATGAGTTTCAAATCTACCTGCTGAGCCCGCCACACAAGGCGTTTGCCGCTTCCCCAGGCGGACGATTCGCCACCAGCGCCCGCCGGCGCACCGCAGAAGACGCCGAAAAGCGAGTGCTGGAAAATTGCAAGAAGTCCGCAGGGAAAGACGATCCTTGCGTGGTTGTGATGATCGACGATAAGAAGATGCAGGATTCGAGGTTTTCGCCCAGCCGATGTGAAATCTGCGTCATCGGCGAAATCTGCGGAAGTGTGGTTCGCGGTTGGCGCAGCCCGCCGCTACTTAGGGTCTGCAATCCCCTTGGGACCGGACGATGTAATTGCGATTTCCGACCGCCGAGTCGTCACCGCAGGATCGGCGCCCCAGCCAATCGCCCCCAAGCGGGTCATTTTTTCCCTTGACAATGCTATACCGATAGGCTAGAATGGACTTGATGAGAATGTGATACATCCCGCTTGCCGACGCTTCAACCCGCCGCGATTCCCTGATGAAAAACTGCTCGTTTTTCGAAAATCTGCCAAAGCTGAGAAGTTATTGATAACAAAGGGAAATTTTTTGGATTTTTCCGCTCCCAAAGCTGAGAACATTCTGAAAACAAGCCAGTTACAAGAAATATGGAAAAGTGGATAATGCGCCTAAAAATGCCCCTTTTCACCGGGCCAAGACAGACCTCTGCGACGTTTCTTTAACTCGATGGAATTGGCACATTCTCACACGAGATAGGTCAAAGCTTTGCCACGCTGCTGCCGGTTAGTCATCCGTCAATCTGTGCCATCCGCGAAATCTGCGGCTAGGTATCTCAGCAGGAATTCCCGGCCAATCGTCAGTCCACTTTGTGCCTTGGTGGTGAAAGCACCGCAGCCGCAATGCCCTGTAATCCATGGTCATCAGGCTCGAATCACTTCGCCTCGACCAGTGAAACGTTAAGCGTCTTGGACGGTTCCTTGGTCTCCTCGCGCGGCGCTGGTGAAGGTTGAACAGCGCGTCCCGCCGTAGCCGGCGGAGAACCAAACCGGTGCCAATGACCGTCTCCTACGTAGGCATTCTGCGCGCTGGGAGAACGCGGCGTTTGCGCCCCGGCAGCAGGTCGCGGTCCGGCCGGAGGAGGATCGGGCGCGCGTGCGGGTGCGGGCCCGGAAATCCGGCAGTCGTAGGGTCCATTGGGCCGGCACGGGTCGGAAGAATAGTCGGGGTAATACGAGTTCGAGGGATAGTAGTAAGGATCGTACGGGTAGTAGGGATATCCCCAACCGCCATAGTAGCCGTAGTTCCAGTAAGGCGAGTAGGCCCAGGGCCCCCAGCCGAATCCATACCCCCATCCGCCCCAGCCCCAGCCGCCGCCGTAGCCCCAGCCACCGCGGCCCCATCCGCCTCCCCAACCGCCGCGGCCGGTGCGAAGTCCTCCGCCATAGCCACCGCGGAATCCGCCGCCGTATCCGCCGCGAAATCCACCTGCGCCGCCATGGAATCCGCCTCCACCGCCTCCTCCACCGTGGAAGCCACCACCACCACCGCCACCATGCCCGCCGCCGCGCTGGGCCCAGCAGTTCGTGCCAGCAGCAAAGAACGCGATCGCAAGCGACAATAAAACGATATGCAGTCTACGCATATGGCCCTCCCATATCGGAAGCCTAGCACTCGTTGGATGACGTTTCAAGCGTAGAGGGTTGGTCAGTTTGCCGTAGAGGCGCCTTTCACTCCGCCATTTGGCGAACCGGCGACCGAGGGCGAAAAATCGATTTTTGCTTTTCGACACGTAACGGATTCTGGGCGATCCAATCGGGCTGAATGTTTGGGGGTCGCTGCGACGCTTAGCGCTTCGCGCGGCGGGCAAAGTGGTCCCAGCCGAGCGGTTTGAGGGGTTGCGACTTACCATCGCGTGTGACGAGGGTGATGGTCCTGACGCGCTCAATTTCACCGATGCAATGAAGGGGGAGCTTGCCGAGATGATTCGAAATCTTCGCGGCCTTGCGCGGTGACGTGGTGAATAGCAATTGATAGTCTTCGCCGCCAGTGAGGCCCAGATTCAGAGCATCCTCAGAGTCGGGAAGGGCAGGAACGGGAATCTTTTCCGCAAACAGCTTTGCTCCCACGCCGCTGGCGTCGCAGAGCCGCCGAAGGTCGATTGAGAGCCCGTCGCTCAAGTCCATCATCGCCGTGGCGAGTCGCTGCTGGGATAGAAATTGCCCCAGAGCGCATTGAGGTTCAGGGAAAAGATGGGCGCGCAGCGCGGCCTTATCCTGCGCGCTCCGAACATGCGAGCCCGAAAGCAGCAGCCGCAGTCCCAACGCCGACATGCCCAGCCGCCCGCTAACGAAAATGCGGTCTCCGGGTCTCGCCCCCGAGCGGAGCAGCGCTCGGCCACGCTGGACCTCGCCCGTCACAATGACATCGATCATCGACGGTCCGGAGGTGGTGGCCGTGTCTCCGCCGATGATGGTCACTCCAAAGCGTCGCGCGATTTTGGCGAGTCCGCGGTAAACCCCGAGGAGCCAGGGCTGAGTTTGGTCCCGCGAAAGCGCCACCGAAATCAGAGCGTGCCGAGGAGCGCCGCCCATCGCGGCGATGTCGCTCAGAGACCGGGCTAAGGCGCGGTGCCCAATGGCGAGGGACGGGTGGAAATTGGACTGGAAGTGGACCCCCTCAATCGACATGTCGGTGGTCAGGATCATCTCTTTCCCCGGGGGGAGCGAGACGAGGGCGGCATCGTCACCAATTCCCAACGTGAGGCCCCTCGCGCGCTGGGGAAAGTGCCGGCGAATCCAAGAGATGAATTCGGCTTCGCTTTTGAAAGGTAAATTCTTGCCCATGAATGAATTCTCTTGAGACCGAAGAAGCGGCTCAAATCCCATTTTATCGTAAATCCAACAGAAATTGGGGAAAGGGCCGACTTAGACGGAATCGCCGCTCCCGGAGGGCTCTGGCAATTCATGAAGGAACAATCGGGCATCCCATTTAGGTTCGACGGAAAGTGGTTCGCACGACAACTCTAAGGCGAGAGACAATTAGGAAAGCCGATTGCTCAGAACAAGGGGCATAGGAAGAGGCCACAGCGAGATTGATGCAATGGTACGGGTTGGATCAATTCAAGTTATTGAAAATAAGTAAGATGTTTTTTGATGTTGAGGATTTCCGGCTAAGTAGTCGAGATTTGATTGATCGGGGTAACAAAAAGGGTCCGAAGGCGTCGGCACAAAAGGTCAGAGGGGAAAATTAGTAGTCTAATTAGACTATAAATCCGTGAAGACACCTTGGTCATGTTACTGTTGCATTAAGGAAATGCCGTATTTGCTTGACATCCATCCTGATATTCAATAGGATGCGAGGCGGATTTCTTAATGTACGTACCCTTCGTCCCCCCGGTGTCGCGTTTTCGTCGGGGGGCGCTCAGCGTCGAAAACAAATAATTAATGTTTGGGTGGTCTTATGACTGATAAGAAGTTTTATACCTTTCTCATTTTTCCTGGTGCGCACGGGAAACTCCATAAAATTCGTTTGCCATTTTATTTCGTCCACATGCTTCTCGCTTTCAGTTTGGTGGGAGTCATGGCGGTTGCGGCCCTCGCCAACAGTTATGCGCGGATGCTATTAAAAGTTTCTAATTACAATACGCTGCGAACCGAGCGCGAGGCTTTGAAGTCGCAGAACCGCAGCCTTGAGAACGTCGTGACCACCGAAAATGCAAAGTTGGATTCTCTCCAGTCCCTGGCATCTGAGGTGGCTTTAACCTACGGCTTTGGGCAGGCCCGGCGGTCCGCGATTCCCGGAAGCGGCTTTAGCTCTTGCCACGCAATCCGACTCGACTCTTGAATCGAGCTACAAAGCCTCCGTTTATGCCTTTAATTTAATCAAGAATTCCTCATTAACGCCTTCCCGCGATTCCAGCAGCCTGGGTTTCTTCGCCAGCCCGGATTTGGCCAGCAGCACGATTCCTTCCCTGTGGCCGGTGCGGGGTCGGGTCACCGAGGGATTTGGTCAGCGTCAGGATCCCTTCACGGGTGAAGGGGCCTTCCATTCCGGCGTGGATATTTCCACCGCGTTTGGAACCCACGTGGAGTGCCCGGGTGACGGAATCGTGATTGCCGCGGGTTGGGATTCCGGCTATGGGAACGAGATTGTCCTCGATCACGGATACGGATTAACGACGCGCTACGGCCACCTGAGCAAGATCTTTGTTGTCGTCGGCCAGGAAGTTAAGCGCGGCGAAGTCATCGGCGCCGTGGGAATGACGGGCCGCACTACCGGTCCGCATCTTCACTACGAAGTGATCGTCAACGACACCCCGGTAAATCCGATGAAGTATCTGCACGACTAGCAGGGCCGCCGGGAACGGGGCCCTTGGCGGAGGGGCACGCGGGCGAGTTTTGAAAACCTTCGATTGGGCGCTGTACCAGGGAATCCCGGTCAAAATCAAGCAATCCAGCAACGAGCAGAAAGTGGGCAAGGTTGGGCGATTCGTCGAGTCGAATCCGCCAAAAAGTTTCTTCCGGAGCGAAATGGGTGCAACTCCGAAAGGCGAGTGGAACTGCCTGAGAGATTTCTACAAGTTTTCCTTGCAATTTACCTTCCGATTAGTATAATTGTAAGTTTGCGGCGGCTGGCGTAGCTCAGCCGGTAGAGCATCTGATTTGTAATCAGAGGGTCGGGGGTTCAAATCCCTTCGCCAGCTCCAGGATTTAGGCCGTTTTTCGCGGCGATTGACGTCTGAAAGCGCAAGATCCGCCAGGAATTTTTCGTCACAGCCCACGGTCAACACGATTTTCTGAAGCGAGGTTCTTCGTAAGGTCATCGGGCAGGCGGCCACCGGCAGGTAGCTTCGGGAGCGGGTTAATCCCTCTGAAGTATCTCAGAAATTGCGCGGGCATTGCAGAAGTCCGCGCCCAACCGCATTCTCGGCCAACTTGGCTCAAATGAAATCGGTTTCCGGGGTGGCGCGCGGGACTGTGTCCCGCTTTGCCGGGTGCTTTAGGATGCGGACAGGTGGCTGAGCGGTCAAAAGCAGCAGACTGTAAATCTGCCGACCCCTGTGGTCTACGGAGGTTCGAACCCTCCCCTGTCCACCATGTTTGGAAATCGAAACTCGAAAGCCGAAAATCGAAACTCGGGGAAGTGACGGGCGAATTTCGGATTTCGAATCGGCGAGTGAGGGCGGGAGTAACTCAGTGGTAGAGTCACAGCCTTCCAAGCTGTTGGTCGCGGGTTCGATCCCCGTCTCCCGCTCCAGGTCTGGGAAGGGCGAAAATCGTAATTCGAAACTCGAAATTCGTGATGCGCAAGACGGTGAAGCGAGTTTCGGGTTTCGAGTTCCGAGAGGCGCGATGAGCCGATGTAGCTCAGTTGGTAGAGCGCGTCCTTGGTAAGGACGAGGTCAGCGGTTCAATCCCGCTCATCGGCTCCAGAGTTTTAAGGCGTGAAGTTAAGTTGCCTATGATTGAAGAAGGCTCTTTTGCCGAATTGGCTGCGATGATCGAGGGTGTTTTCTCAGACTCCCAGCAAACAGAGAACTTCCTGCGGATGCTCGAGCAGAATGGAACGAAGCTCAGGGACTTCGAGCGGGCCATGGGTGACCTGCCACTTGGTCGTGCCTTTGCTCCCGGGCAACGCTTCTCAATCAGCAGCTACGATCGGTTGGGCAGCCTTGACGCCAAAGCCAAGGGCGAGCTCAAGCAGATTTACCTGGAAAAAGTCGAGCACTTGGAAAGCAGCAATCCAGAGCTCCGGCGCAATTATTTTAGGGTGTTTAGCACCTAATACTCCGAGGTGGAAACGAAATGGCCA
>CAVTDA010000146.1:0-12716 GCA_963733285.1 uncultured Acidobacteriota bacterium | reverse complement strand
CACACTTTATTTGGTGGTTTATCAGGGCCCACCCCCAAAGCGGCAAAGTGAAAGGTGCCGGTGGTGGGCTTTGATGGATGGAAAATTTGCAGTGCATGGGGTAGGTTGGCGGCCCCTGGGAATGCTAATATCTTCTGGATGAGAATTTAAGGAGAGGCATGGCACTTTTTTATTTTATTCGGGACGGTGAAAACGGTACTGGAATGCTGAAAGTGACCATTGTGCTGGCGCACCGACGTGCCCTCGGAGGGGCGGGAAAGCGCCAGGTGCAAGTTGTCTGCGGCGAGATTGCGGTTTTTCCGGTTGAGGCCCTTTACTCCATCCTCCCGGCAACGTGCCTAGTGCCCGGCTCGCCCCATCGGATTAGCGATTGGGCGCGAGCCTGAGGTTGACCGCTGCTGGGCGGAGAGCCGAATTATGGAGCGTGGGAGGGCCTGGACTTTCGATGTTGAGATCAAGCATTCCACTCCGACCGATTACCGGAATTGGGACGCCGACCCTGCCCGCATTTCTGGCGCCTCCGGATGGCGAAACAGGCCTCCAATTGGTCGATCGCGTCATGCCCATTTCTGGCCGAACTGGCGCAGAGGCAAACGTGGTACAAGTCTGCCACAAGACCGTTTGTCTGCTGCTTACCTGCCAAATTATGGGAATTCCCCTTTCCGAGTACAGGCAAAGGCATTATCACGGAAAATGCCGCGTGAACATATTTGAGTCAAAGGGAGGGAAATGGCACGTGATGGTGGTGAATGACACTACGCACCCTGCCGTTCCAGTTTGTCTGCACCGCCTCGGAGCGGCAAGAAGATTAGTCCGGCGTCTAGGCAGGAGACTCGTCCGGGCAAGATTGACGCCGCATTTGCGTAATGATATAAGAACAGACTACCGGGCTAAAGGGATTTCGACTACACTGGCGCTCCGAATATCTCCTTAACCTCCAAATGCGAAATGCCCTGCGGTGCGACGGCGACTTGAACGGCCACTTGAGCTTGTTCCACGCTTCCCAAGGCTTGATTTATTTCCGAAAAATATGCTGCGTGCCGATTTCGGCACGTCCATGGAAAGTTAAATTAATCGGCTTACATATAAACATCATGAAATCTTCGACTGCCTATTTCTTATTGCGCTCCCCTTGCCTATGTTGCGGTACAGTCACAGGCGAGGCGTTCCCCAGAACTCATCTTGTCTTTTTGCCTACTAGCGGTAGATCTTCGATCCTGACCTTGGCGAACTGGCTCTTCCCGACTGCAAGAAGGCACAAGAGGAGACGGTGAACCAGTTCAAGGTTTTCTATCAATTCCATTATTCCGATCGGGTCAAGGAAAGCGGCATAACTTTTCGTCAAAAGATGACCGAGGATGCGGGCCGGCACTACAAGGCCGTGCATTATGATCACGGAAACGGAATCGCGGTGGCAGACGTGGATGGCGATGGACTTTATGATATCTACTTTACCAATCAGATCGGTGGGAATGAACTTTGGAAGAACCTGGGAGGAGGCAAGTTCAAAGATATTACCGAAAGCGGGGTTGGCGTGCCTGGCCGCATCAGCGTCAGCGCTTCTTTTGCGGATATTGACAACGATGGCTCCCCCGATCTGTCCGTCACCACAGTACTGGGTGGCAATCTGCTTTGTTCGAGAACGACGGCTGACGGGCACTTCAGCGACATCTCGAAGAGTCTCGCGTCGATCTGGGTCCGCATTCCTCCGGCGCCGTTTTCTATGATTACAACCACGATGGGCTTGGTCGACCTTCTGGTTGCAACGTTGGAAAGTACTCCAGCACCACCAAAAACTGCTGGACGGATCCTACGCGTTGGGTTTGCGGATGCATTCCATGGACATCTATTTCCGGAGCGCTTCGAATATCCTGTCCTGGCTAGGAAGATGGGACACGATCGGTTCAAGGATGTGACTCGCCAAAGTTGGCTGCATCCTTATGGGTGGGCCGGAGACGCGACCTTCGTTGATTTTTTTGTAGACGGGTGGGTTTCTTTCTTTTTTCAACATGCAGGAACACCTCCACTTACTATGTGTCTGAAGGTGGAAAGAAGTTTGTCGATAATTTTCAGCAATATTTTCCCAGGACCTCTTGGGGAGCGATGGGGTCAAATTTTTTGATTTCGATAATGACGGGTTGATGGATCTCATTGTGAACTGGACCTTCACTTGATTTCTACAAAACGATTCCCTGATGTCTTTGAGGAGGGGAGAAGCGGAAAACACCCTTCACAGAGGTTCCAGGCCCACTCCTGGGAGGGAAGGAGTATGCCATTTTGTTTTGGCAATGCCTTCTACCACAATCTCGGGGGCGGTAAATTGAGGAAATTTCCCATCGCCTGGGGGTTGAGAGTTATTGGGTCTGGGGTGTGAGCGTTGGGGACTTCCCCGTGCATGGTTTGGGTATTGACATTGTGATATCCTCAGGGATGGGCGAAGCCTTTCGTTACGGCATCTCATCAACTCGTTGTTGTTGAACAACCTCGGGGAAAAAGTTTTCTGAAAAATGTTGTTCCCGCTCGGGCGTTGAGCCGCGCCGCCACGGGTGCTCGCAGACGGCTGTGGTTCGCACCTGGATCGCTCCAAACTGGAAAATGTCGATTTGGAGATGTCAAAACTGGGCGTTTGCTTTGGTCATATTGGCTGAGTTGACTTTTTTGCAAGCCCTTTCAAGGCTGAGCCTCAGTCTAGATCTTCATCTTGATAACGATGGCGACCTCGACGTCGTGACCAAAATAGGGCTCCGAGCCCGAAGTGCTGATCAGCGACCTTGTGCAAGCGAAAGCCATCCATTTGGTAGTCTTAAAGGTTGCGTGGTCGGGAAGAGTTCGAATTCGCGACGGGTTGGGTGCCACCGTCCTTGTTCATGCCGGCGGCCAAACCGTCACGAAGTATAACGACGGGAAATCCAGACATCTTTCCCACAAGTCGCTGCCCCTCTCGGATTGGCCGATGCCGAAGAACCTCCACAGTATTCGAAAGTCGACGCGGCCCTTCTCGCGCAAACAAGTAGGTGCCCGGCGGGATGTTGCCGAGCAACCAAAACCCTCGCGATTACTGAGCCTAAGTAGTCCGACACGACCCACGGAGGCGGCATTGACCTGCAATATCATCTGGGACTTCGCAGCCTTTGCCTACACAAGGGGGGCAGGAGCCTTCATTGCCGAACTGCGAGTTCTTCAGTGGATTATAGGTGCAGACTTTTCTTTGAGCGTGAAATGTATTATTCTCCTACACGAAGTGTCTACGAGCTACGACGGCGAAGGGTCGTGCCTTGGCCCTGCCGCCTGTGCCCGAGCATGGCCATCTTGGCCATGCTCGGGCACAGGCGGCACGGCCGAGGCACGACCCTTCGCCGTCAATTCCTTCGTAGACACTTCAGTAGGATGGTCTGCGTTCACGCTCGAGAAACCTGCGCCTATAATCCGCTGAAGAACTGGCAGTTCGGCAATGAAGGCTCTGCCCCCCTTGCACTCTGTAGGCAAAGGCTGCGAAGTCCCAGATGATATTGCAGGTGAATGCCGCCTCCGTGGGTCGTGTCGGACTACTTAGGCTCAGTAATCGCGAGGGTTTGGTTGCTCGCAATTCCGCCGGGCAGCACTTGTTTGCGCCGAGAGGGCCACGTGACTTCAATACTGTCAACTGTATTCGCATCGGCCAATCCAAAATAGAGGGGCAGCGAGCTCTGGGAGAGGTATCCGGATTTCCCGTCGTTATACTTGGTGTAGGTTTGGCCGCCGGCATGAACAAGGACGGTGGCACCCAACCCGTCGCGATTCGAAACTGTCCCGACCAGCACAACCTTGAGCCAATGGATGGCTTTCACTTGCGCAAGGTCGCTGATCAGCACTTGGGGTTCAGAATTGAAGTCGTTGGTCACGACGTCGAGGTCGCCATCGTTATCAAGATCAAATATAACTGAGGCTCGGCTTGAAAGGGCTTGCATCACGGTCACCTCGCCCGTATGCCCAAAGCAAACGCCCATTTTTTGCAAGTCCAAATCGACATTTTCCAGTTTGGAGCAATCCAGGTCGAACCACGGCGTATGCGTGCGCCCGTCGCGGCGCGGCTCAACGCCGAGCAGGAACTCAGCGTTCAGAAACTTTTTCCCGAGGTTGTTCAACAACAACGAGTTGATGCCGTAACGAAAGGCTTCGCCCATCCCTGAGGATATGAAGATGTCATCCCAACCATCGGCGTTGACGTCCCCAACGCTCACACCCCAAGGCCAATAACTCTCAACCCCCAGGCGATCGGAAATTTCCTCGAATTTACCGCCCCCGAGATTGTGGTAGAAGGCATTGCCAAAAACGAAGTCGTCCTCCTTCCCTCCCAGGAGCTTGTCTGGAACCTTGTCAAAGGGTGTTTTCCGCTTCTCCTCCTCGACATCGGGTGAATCGTTAACCCACATATCGGAGTGCATATCCGTCACAATGAGATCCATCAACCCGTCATTATCGAAATCGAAAAATTTGAGCCCCATCGCTCCCCAAGAGGTCCTGGGAAAATATTGCTGGGTCTTATCGACAAACTTCTTTCCACCTTCATTTTCATAGTAAGTGGAGTGTCCCTGCATGTTGAGGAAGTAGAGGTCGGGCCAGCCGTCTCCATTCAAGTCAACGAAGGTCGCGTCTCCGGCCCACCCGTGAGGATGCAGGCCGACTTCAGCGGTCACATCCTTGAACCGATCGTGTCCCATGTTCTTGTAGAGGACAGGATATTCGAAGCGCTCCGGAAATAGATGTCCATGGAATGCATCCGCAAACCCAACGTAGGATCCGTCCGGCCAGCGCTCGGTGGTGCTGGAGTACTTGCCGACGTTGCAGACCAGAAGGTCGACCAAGCCATCGTTGTTGTAGTCAAAGAAAACAGCCCCTGACGAATGCGAAACCAGGTCAACTCCGGCCTCTTTGGAGATGTCTTTGAAATGGCCGTGGCCGTCATTCTTGAACAAAACGTTGCCGCCCAGTACGGTGGTGACAAACAGATCGGGAGAGCCGTCGTTGTCAATATCCGCAAAAGAAGCGCTGACGCTGATGCGGCCGGGCAGGCCAACGCCGGCCTCTTCGGTAATATTTTTGAACTTGCCGCCTCCCAGGTTCTTCCAAAGTTGGTTGCCACCAACCTGATTGGTAAAGTAGATATCATAAAGGCCGTCGCCATCAACGTCCGCCACCGCAATGCCGTTTCCGTGGTCATAATGCACGGCCTTGTAGTGCCGGCCCGCATCCTCGGTAATCTGTTGACGAAAAGTTATGCCGCTTTCCTTGACCCGATCGGAATAATGGAATTGATAGAAAACCTTGAACTGGTTCACCGTCTCCTCTTGTGCCTTCTTGCGGTCGGGAAGAGCCAGTTCGCCAAGGTCAGGATCGAGGTCTACCGTATAGGCGAGGGGCCGAGATGAGTTCTGGGGAACGCCTGGCCTGTAGATTGTTGCCGCAAACAAAATCAGCAAGGGGAGCGCAATAAGAAATCGGCGGTGGAAGAATTTCATGATGTTTATCCCTCACCCGATTAGGTTAACGGGCGCCTTCCGGTTGACCAGCTTTTAAATGGCGCGTGCCATCGGCACGCCACAGTTATTTCGGAAATAAATCAAGCCTTGGGAAGCGTGGAACAAGCTCAAGTGGCCGTTCAAGTCGCCGTCGCACCGCAGGGCATTTCGCATTTGGAGGTTAAGGAGATATTGGGAGCACAGTGTAGTCGAATCCCTTTAGCCCGGTAGTCTGTTCTTATATCATTACGCAAATGCGGCGTCAATCATTGCCCGGACGAGTCTCCTGCTGAGACGCCGGACTAATCTTCTTGCCGCTCCGAGGCGGTCAGAGCAACTGGAACGGCAGGGTGCGTAGTGTCATTCACCACCATCACGTGCCATTTCCCATCCTTTGACTCAAATATGTTCAGCGCGGCATTTTCCATGATGATGCGCTTCCTGTACTCGGAAAGGGGAATTCCCATAATTTGGCAGGTAAGCAGGCGGCAAACGGTCTTGTGGCAGACTACTACCACGTTTCCCTTCTGATGCCTCTGCGCCAGTTCGGCCAGAAATGGCATGACGCGATCGACCAATTGGAGGCCTGTTTCGCCATCCGGAGGCGCCAAGCGGGCAGGGTCGGCGTCCCAATTCCGGTAATCGGTCGGAGTGGAATGCTTGATCTCCTCGAAAGTCCGGCCCTCCCACGCTCCATAATTCAGCTCCGCCAGGCGGCGGTCGACCTCAGGCTCGCGCCCAATCGCTAATCCGATCAGGCGAGCGGTTTCTAGGGCGCGTTCCAAGGGGCTGGAGTAAAGGGCCTCAACCGGAACAGCTCGCAATCTCGCCGCAAGCAACTTCGCCTGGCGCCTTCCCACCTCCGACAACGGCACGTCGGTGCGCCCACACAATCGTCCTTCGGCGTTCCATACCGTTTCACCGTGCCGAATAAAATAAAAAAGTGCCATGCCTCTCCTTAAATTCTCATCCAGAAGATATTAGCATTGCCGGGGCGGCCAACCTACCCCATGCGCTGCGGATTCTCCATCCATCGAGACCAGCCACCGGCGCGTTTCACTTTGCCGCTTTGGGGGGGAATTGCTATGATAACCGCCGATGAAGAGTGTCTCGGCCAAGAAATTTTGGATCCGTTGTACCTGCCTGTTCGCGGTGCCTTTTGTCTTCCTGACAGTGCTTTGGACCGTCGTAAATTCTGCCGACCAGAGTGCGGGTGGACCTCCCCTGCCTGTCTTCACCGACATCACCCAGCAGGCCGGCCTGAACATGAAGATCTTCAATGGGGACGAGACCACCGTCTACCTCATGGATATCAATGGGACCGGCGCGTGCTTTCTGGATTACAACAACGATGGGTTTCAGGACATTTTCCTCGTAAACGGAACCTCGCGGAAGCTTGAGGCGGCGGGCATTCATCCTCACGATTATCTTCTTCGCAATAATGGCGACGGAACGTTTACCGATGTCACGGCGCAGGCTCACCTGGGGGACTCCGGCTGGCACAGCGGCTGCGCGGTGGCGGACTATAACAACGATGGATTTGCCGACATCTATCTCACCAACTACGGTCCCAACAAACTCTACCGGAATAATGGCGACGGAACCTTCACCGACGTGGCCAAGGCTGCCCATGTGGACGACATGAATTGGCCCTACCCCAAATGGAGCATGGGTGCGGCCTGGGCCGACTACGATAACGATGGCCTGCTCGACCTCTATGTCGCCAATTTCGCCCGGGATGATCCCCGCCACCCTGTGCCCAAGCCCAGTGATCCCAATCCTTGCAAGAACGTGGATGTTCCCATCGCCTGCCCGCCCGATCGCTTCGCCGGCGAACAGGGCATCCTTTACCATAACAACGGCGATGGCACATTTACCGACGTGACCGAAAAAGCCGGACTGGCACGGGCGGATAAAGACCAGGGCCGGGGATTTGGCGTCATCTTCGGAGACTTCAACAACGACGGGCTGCAGGACATCTATCAGGTAAACGATTCCGGAATGTGCTTTTTCTATGTCAATAACGGCGATGGAACATTCCGGGATGCGAGCTTTGAGTCGGGCCTCGCTTTGGATGGCTTCGGCAATGTTCATGGCACCATGGGCGTCACCGCGGGCGATTACAATAATGATGGGCGCATGGACATCTTCATCGCCGATTGGATCAATCAGGATAAGACCCTATATGAGAACCAGGGGTCTTACATCTTTGCCGACGTCACGGCGGAGCGTGGGATCGCTCAACTCGGCTATGAATTTTGTGGTTGGGGAACCCGCTTGTTCGATTTCGATAATGATGGATGGCTGGATATATGGATCACCTTTGGCCATACCGATGCCCAGGTGGGAATGGTTCATCCCAACCATCCATTCGCCGAGCCCAATTACATGCTGCGCAACATCGAGGGCAGGAAATTTGTAGATGTTTCCGAGGCCACCGGGCTGCGAAAACTGCCCAGCCACTCCGGCCGCGGCGTGGCGTTTGGGGATTTCGATAATGACGGCGATGTGGACGTCCTGATTATCAATAAAAATACCACGCCCACACTCTTGCGCAACGACGGCGGCAACCGCAGGAACTGGATGGAGATTCGCGCCGAGGGCGTCAAAAGCAACCGCAGTGGAATCGGGGCGCGCATTACTGTGACCGCGGGCGGCAAGAAACGGATTTTCGATGTGAGAAATAACGAGAGCTATCTTTCCAGCAACGACCCTCGAGTGCCGATTGGCATGGCGGATTTCAAACAAGCCGACGAGGTGGAGATCCGCTGGCCGAATGGGCACGTTGACCGCACCGAAAATGTGCCCGTCAATAGGTTTTACCTGGCGCGCGAGGGAGATTCCTTGCGGTGGGATCCCCTCGTAAAACCCCTCAAGACACGCACAAAGTGAGCATCCTCGAACGAATCGCTCCGCTCACCGCGGAGTGTTTCCATCTGGTCCGCGACCAGAATTTGATAGGCGGTTTGTCTCTCGCCGCGCTGAGTGTGGTCCAAATACCACTGAAATCGAGGCACCGCCACGTCGATCCCAACCGGATAAGTCAGGTATTCGCATCGCAAGTGCGATGGAGGTTGAGGGCGGCCAGCAGCCAATGCAGGCGGAACGGCGCCGGTAAGTAGCAGGAGAGAGAGAAGTCCGGAAATTATCCAAAGAGGGGGTTTGGTTTGGGGCATGGCGCACCTCGTGGAGAAGACGGCTACGACTCTTACCACTGAAGAGTTGCAGGAGCGCGCTGGAAGCGGGCTCGATTAGATGAGAGGGGGGAATCCCGGGAATTCTGAAACGTATGTATTCCCGACGTACTCAAGCTCCTGATCAATTCCAATCTTGGACGTGTAATATCCGTTGACAATCATTCCCTTGAAAACTATTAAGAAACGCTCCAGCTCGGTCGTGGGATGTTCCTCGTGGGCAGCGGCTTTTGCGATAGCTTCGGCCGGTGAAGACTTCGCAACGGATTCTTGAAATAATCGCAAGCCTTCCCGCCACTGTAATTTCTCTGCGTCGTCGCTTGTTGCAACCATGAGGTCGGCGAACAGGCTCACGCGCGCCGCATGCGCGCCGGAGAATGAGAATCGGCAGGAACGATGATTTCCCCAATTGATCCACCAGTTCGTTTTCCGCCGGGGTAAAGAATTGTAGCTTGTAATCGGCGGGAGTCCAGGCGGTTCCCTCCGGCATGGAGAGTGGGCGGGGGAGCCCAGATGCGTCAATCCCCGGCGCTATCGCAGCCCAATGCAATTATCCTTAACGCAGTCCTTCGTTCCATAGTTGGTCCCTTACTCTCCGGTCGCGACAGGATATTGGCTCGTTAACAGCAGGCCCTTTCTACGCTGCTCCTTGATGTATTCCGAAGTGCGCAAGGAAAGTGCCATGATGGTGAGCGTCGGATTCTTCTCGCTCGAAGTGGTAAAGCAACTACCGTCGGTTACGAACAGATTCTTCACCTCGTGCGCCTGGCAATATCCATTTAATACCGAAGTCTTGGGATTCCTGCCCATGCGGATGGTGCCCACTTCGTGGCTGGCAAATCCCGAGGGCTTGTCGCCCGCCTCTGAGAACATGCGGCCGATTGGCAGTCGGAACAAATTTCCGCCACACTTTGGTTTGAGTCACGCCACAACGCCACGTCGTTTTCACCAAACCGGAAATGCATGACCGGAATGGGAATTCCATGGGCATCGACGCGGTGCGGATCCACGGTCACGCGGTTTTCCGGGCCGCGCCATGACTTTGCCGAAGATTCCGAAGTGAAGCAGACCCGGCTGCATGCGCCGCACCTGGGTTTTGAACTCGGAGCCATAACCTGGCAAGCTTTAACGCCTGCCGCGGGAACATGTAGTTGGCAAGGTTCACCTGAATGTCCCACCCTCCGGTGTAATGCTTTTTGGGAAAAAGATGATTGTATCGCGGGATGAAGACGTGATCGGTGGCGCCGTCCTGATTGGTAGGGCTTTCCCCCTTCGAGTTCCTTCAAATAGAGTTGACGCCGTTGCCAGACATGCCCGTTGAGGTAGCGGCCCACCACGTCGCTGGAATTGGCCAGGCCGTTGGGATGCTTGGGCGAGCGTGAATTCAGCAGCAACCGCGCCGATTCCGACCGTGGCGGCGCAGAGCACCACGATTTTGGCGCGAACCTGTTCCTCCCTGCCGGTCTGTGGTATCAATGAAGGACACCGCCCGCGCCCGGCCTTCGTCATCCACCAAAATTTCGCGCGCCAGAGCGTTCTGACGCAAGGTCAAGTTTCCCGTGGCCTGCGCCTTGGGAATCATCGCCTGTCAGCACTGTTGAAGATCGCGGACACATCACAACCACTCATGCAATGGCCGCAATAATGGCAGGGAGGACGGCCGTCAAACGGTTTCGTCAGCACGGCCTTGCGGACCGGAATCACCGGAATTCCCATCGACTTGGTGGCACGCTGAAGGATGCGTTCACTCTGCCGCCAGGGAAGCGGAGGAAGATAATGGCTGCCGCCCGGGAGAATTTCCAGTCCATCGTCCTGGCCGCAAACGCCGATCATCGCCTCGATGCGCTCGTAATAAGGGGCCAGCTCTTCGTAGCTGATGGGCCAGTCGTCTTCAATCCCTTCCAACGACCACTCGCGAAAATCCCGTGGGGCATATCGGAGGGTTACCGCATTCCAGTGTACGGTTCGTCCGCCCAGCACGCGCATGCGGTCGGCGTGGACGTTGTCGGAATCCTCATAACGGATTGACTCCCGGACGTCACCCTGGTAAAACGCATCTTGTTTTTCACCGCGCAAGCCGCGAAAGGGCAATTCATAAGGCCACTTGTGAGAAAGAAATTGCGATGGAGGGACCCGCTTCCCGCCTTCCAACAGAACCACCTGGGCCCCACCTTCGGAAAGTTCCTTGGCCATGACGCCACCTGCGGCACCCGAGCCTACGATGCAAACGTCAAATATCCTTGGGGTAGAGGCCATTGGACCCATTCCTTCCCGAAACCAAAAATCTGATGGCGTCGTCACACTGTAATCCCGCCTCACCGCGGCTTTAATAATTATCAGACCCCTTGACCGTCCCCGGTTTCACGTCCTTTTCAGCTTGGTACGGGATGCGCGCCATATGAAATTCATTACTATGCAATTGAATATCCTGGCTCTTCGCACCTTTAACTTTCAGGAAAACCTTGGTGCCCGGCGCTGTCGTGGAGTCGACGATATTTGCGCCCTCCACCTGATCCAAAACCATGGCAGGATTCCCGGATTCCACCTTTGCCGGCGCGCCCGAAGCCTTCCAGCTTTAGGTTCTTCACGTCCTGGAAGTACATCGCGCTTTTCCATTTGGGTGATCCAGGTTTTTCCCAGTGGACCTGAACATCCTTTACCTTCAGGTTCTTGGCATAGTGAAAATACATGGCATCAACCGAACTGTCGTATCCCGGAGTGTTGTCGGTCGCCTGGAAAAGTTTGATGTTTTCCAGGCTAATGTCCTCAAGCCAACTATTCGGATGGCCCAAGAATCAGGCACGAGCCCTGGCCATGCGCGATGATGTTGCGAACGATGACGTGCCGAATAACGCCCGCCGGCGGCTCGTCGGGTTTCAAGGGCAGCCCGAGGCTTTCACTACGCCTTTGCACCGTGAAGTAGATGGGGTCGCCATTTCCCCACCAGAACCAGTCGAAGCGGTGGGTATTGATCACAATATTCGAGATCACCACGTTTTCCACCACGCCTCCGTCGTAAACCATGAAGGCGATACCGCGATTGGAGTTGGTGATCACGATGTTGCTGATAGTTACGTTGCGGACGGCAACCTCGTTACCATCGCAGAATTTGATGGCGCTCGACGAGGAAGAGAGGCGGCAATTCGTTACCGTTATATTTTCACATGCCTTGGGAGGCCCGCCCGACGCCCGGGAGGAATAGAAAACGATGGCGTCATCACCCGTTTCAATCGTGCTGTTGCTGATGACGACGTCGCGGCAACTATCAGGGTCAATCCCATCCGCCCATACTCCGTATTTCTGATCGGTGTGGATATAGATTCCGTCGATTCTCAGCTTGTCGCAGTCGTAAGGATAGAAGGTCCAGCTGGGCGAATTGATAATCGAGATTCCCGCGACCCGGATGTCTTTGCACCGCATCAGCTTGATCATGTGCGGATAGATTTTACGATGTTCAAGGTCCTTGGGAAATGAACGCATCAGCGGGATGCCTGCCGCCTCGGCCGATTTCTGGTTATCCCGAATGTATGCGTCATCAATGGTGTTCATTCGCCAGACATATTCGGACTGGCCGTTAATGGTGCCGCGCCCTTCGATTGAAATGTTCTCGAGGTCTTCACCCAGCAACAGTGCGTCGGTCGAGAAGTCAGACTCCGAGGTCGAACCATAAAGCGTGGCGCCGATTTCAAGGTAGAACTTGACGTGGCTTCGCAGGTGCAGCGTGCCGGAGGTGTAATCGCCGGCAGGCAGGTAAACTACGCCACCGCCAGCCGTGGCGCAGGCGTCGAGAGCCGCTTGAATCGCGCCCGTGGCGATGTCTGCCTTCTTTCCCGTGGCGCCGAACTTTTTAACGTTATAGATGTCGCCAAGAACTTCGCTGTTTCCCTGCGCGCGCATGAATGATGCCGATATCAGGATCTGCAAGGCCAGGAATCCCAGTCCTGCTTTCGTAAGGAATCTCTTTTGCATCATGATCTCCTTCTACTCTCTTATCTTGAAAGGCTGCTGCGATTCGCCCACGGAG
>CAVTDA010000145.1:0-3798 GCA_963733285.1 uncultured Acidobacteriota bacterium | reverse complement strand
CTGATTTTGAATCTTGAATCGACGTCTTACGGCCTTCTTCCATACCCCAGCTTGGCGGTGAGGGCGCCGCGCTCGCGGTACATCTCGGGATCATCGGGCTGCCAGGTGGCGAGTCCATCCACGTAGCGATTCGCCATGCAGAAGACCGCGGCAATGAGCACGGTATCGTGAATCTCGAGATCGGTCGCGCCCTGCTTGCGCGCGCGATCGATGTCGGCGGACAGAACATTTTTTCCGCCCATCTGAACCTTCCCTGCAATCGCCAGAAGCGCCTTGAGCTTGGGCGAGACTTCCGCTCCCTCGTAATTTGACTTGATGTCCAGCACCAGCTTTTCGTTTCCCCCGAGATGATAAGCGGCAATCGCGCCGTGAATGCTCTGGCAGAAGAAGCAATCGTTCTGCGAGGAAACGTAGGTGGCGATCAGCTCACGCTCGCCCGGCGTCAAAGTGCTGGGCCCGCGCAGCAGAACTTCCACAAGTTCGTTGATGGGTTTCGCAGTTTCGGGCCGAAATGCCAGTGGCCCGCGAATTCCCGGCAGGCCTTCCGGCAGCGTGATGTGAGGCATGAAACAACTCCTTAGGTTAGGCCTTGGCGGTTCCGCTCTTGACCGGCTCGGCGTCGGGCTTGATGTATCCCTGCTCAGCCATCATCGCGCCCATCTGGCGGTACATGTTCGCATCCGTCGGCGCCCAGGTCGCGAGTCCGTCCACGTAGCGATTGTACATGCAGAAGGCGGCGGCAATCAGGACGGTGTCGTGGATTTCGATGTCCGTTGCGCCTTCCTTGCGCGCGCGCTCGACATCGGCGGTCGTCACATTCTTGCCGCCGCACTGGACTTTGCCGGCAATTGCCAGCAACGCCTTCAGCTTATTTGAAACCGGCGACGCTTCAAAATTCAATTTCACCTCCGCCACCAGTTGCTCATTGCCACCCAGATGATGCGCGGCGGCGGCGCCGTGACTGGTGTGGCAGAAGTAGCAATCGTTCTGCGAGGAGACGTACGAGGCGATCAGTTCCCGCTCGCCCGAAGTGAGCGTGCTAGGCCCGTGCAACAGCACCTCGGCCAGTTCGCGCAACGGTTTCCCCGTCTCGGGCCGATAAGTCAACGGGCCCACGATGCCCGGCAATCCTTCGGGAAGTTTGATGTGTGCCATGTGAATGTTCTCCTTGGGTGATTACTTTGCCGCCTGAATCGCGGCAAGCACGCTGCCGTAACCGTCCTGCGCGACTTTGGCTGCCCGGGAGCGGTAGGAATCCAAATCCTGCGGGGCCCAAGTGGCGAGGCCGTCGACGTAACGGTTGAACATGCAGAATGCCGCAGCAATCAGAACCGTATCGTGAATCTCGAGATCGGTCGCGCCTTCGCGCCGGGCCCGTTCGATATCCGCCGGCAACACCTGCTTGCCGCCCCGCTGGACTTTTCCGGCAATGGCCAGCAGAGCTTTCAACTTGGGGGAAACGTCCGCGTGTTCGAAGTCGAGCATGACGTCCGTCACCAGTGACTCGTTGCCGCCCAGGTGGCAGGCGGCGATGGCTCCGTGGCTGGTCTGGCAGTAGTGGCAGTCGTTTAGGGAAGAGACATAAGTGCCGATCAATTCGCGGTCGGCAGCGGAAAGGCTGTTGGGTGCGTGCAATAGAAATTCCGCCAGCTCGGTCAGCGGCTTGGCGGTTTCGGGACGGAAAGCCATCGGTCCGCGAATGCCCGGTAGACCTTCAGGAAGATTGATATGAGCCATGGGTAATTTAATGGGTTGAAATTGAGGCGTCTCCCCTACTTCGCGGCCTCCACGGAAGCAATCACGATGGCGCGTGAGCCGGCGCGTTGGTAGACCTTGCCCTTCACCACCACCATTTTCCCGGCAAACTCCATCAGCCGCGCGTTCTGACCTTCCGCGGGATGGGCGTCGGAAATGGGCCAGTAAAAGACTCCTGCGCTGGTAAGAATCACGAGGGGTGACCCGGCTTTGGCGCAGGCTACGGCGCACTCCGGGCTGATGGGCTTGCTCAACCCTTTAGTGAACGCGCAGGCAGAGTCTATAACGTAGCCCTTGATCGTCTCCGGCTGGCCTTGGGCGCGGACGGTTTGCGGGCTGATCGCCAGGAGAATCGCTAGGCTTATTCCCGAAATCAGGTATCTGAAGCCTTTCATCACTGACCTCCAGAGAAGATTAGTGGCGCATGTGGTGATGCGCCACCTGTGTTTACAGAAACTAGAACAACAGCTTTAAGGCAAATTGAATCTGGCGCGGTGCCGCCGCAGTTTGCACCTGGCCAAAAGTGGGCGAGTTGATGTCATCGTTCGCCACGCCCAGGTTGGCATGATTGAGGACGTTGAAGAACTCGCTACGGAACTGAAGCGTTGTTGCTTCCGTAAGGCGGAAATTCTTCATGAGGCCGAAATCCCATTCGTTGAATCCGGCAGCCTGCACGATGTTCCTGCCCGCGCTGCCGAAGGTTCCGGGTATGGTCACCCTCTGGAATGCCGAAGTATTGAACCACTGATTGGCTGTCTTTGGCCCATTATTGGGATTCCCCACTACGTTTGGACGATCGCCCACAAATCCGGAGATTTCCGGCGAGTCGCCCTGAAGGGATGGATCGGAGGAATCGTAGATGGTAAAGGGTGTCCCGGTGGACGCCGAGACCACTCCTGCGAGCTGCCAGTTGCCGAGGGCCTTTTGATACCAGTTCTGCCCATTCGTCCAGAAAGGAATTTGCCACTCGTAGCTGAAGACGAAGCGCTGGCGCGCATCGAAGAGCGAGCGTCCATATTCGGCTTCGAGATCGTGGGGATTCTGGGCGATATCGTTTTCGCCTGCAACCAGCGTAGGCGCGGAGCCTGAGAGGTTAAAGGTCGAGACATCGTCGAGCGATTTGGAATAAGTGTAGGAGGCGAGGAAGGCCAGCCCATAACTAAGGCGCTTACGAACGCTCGCCTGCAACGAGTTGTAGTTGGAGTTGGTTCCACCGCTGATCAGGCCGATCGAGCCGTAGTAGCAGCTTGGGTTCGCATCGTTGCAGATCGACGTGTCCCCGCCATTCGAATAAGGCCGCCAGAAGTTCTGGTTGCTTTGTCCCTCATCCGAGAAGCAGGTTCCCTGCGCGGGCCCCGTCACCGTGGAGCAGAGCGTGGCAGGATTGCTTTCGATGAAGCGCGGCAGCTTGGTGCCCTTGGTGCCAACGTATCCCACCTGCAATAACCACCCCTGGCCGAAGGTATGTTCGACGGTCAGGTTATAGTCTTGCGCGTAGGGTAGCCGCAGATGGGGATCGAGCGTCAGCAGTGTCAGCCCTTGCGGTCCATTGAAGCTGGGCGCAAAAGGATCGGGACCAGGCGGCAGAGGATCGGCAAAGCTGGTGGAAGGGTTGAAACCCGGAGTGCCGACTTGGATCGTTTTGAACCATGGCGGAGCGCTCTCGGGAGCCTGAAGCGGGCCGCCCTCGCCGTTGTAGTAAGGCTCAAAGAAGACCCCGTAGGCGCCCCTGAGCGCCCAGCGGCCACTTCCCGTGGGATCCCAAGCGAGGCCGACGCGCGGTGCAAACGCATTATGCTCGGTTGGGATTAAGGTGCTCGGAACTCCTGGATCGCCGGGGAAGGCCAAGCCCAAAGACGCTGTCGGTTCGACCGTCGACTGGAAGCCCGGGATGAACAATGCATCCTTGTTGCGGACCTCGTTATACGGGTGAGGCAATTCATAGCGCAGACCGACGTTGACCGTCAGATGGCGACTGGCCTTGTAACTGTCCTGAGCATAGAAGTTGTAATTGAGGGCGCGCATCCCGCGGGGCAAATCGCC
>CAVTDA010000144.1:0-6516 GCA_963733285.1 uncultured Acidobacteriota bacterium | reverse complement strand
GGGACCGAACCCAAAGGCAAACCCCGCTCCCACCCATTTCATCTGCTGCCGGTCAACGGGGTTGTCGCATGTAAAAAAGGACTGGGCACTTATGAAAATGGCCATGATAAAAGCAATCGAGGCCGAAAAAAATGCTATGGGAGGTTCAAGGCTTGCACCACAGGCAACCAATAGAGCACACTATAATTGGCCCCGATTTTCAGACCACGCTCTTAGGTGGATTTGAGGTACAATCCACCTGACCGTGGAGGCCAAACCGATGGCGACAAAACGAAGGAGTTTCACCGGCCAGTTCAAGTTCAAGGTCGCTCTGGAAGCCGTCAGGGGGGTAAAAACCCTCAGCGAACTCGCAAGCGAGCACGGTGTGCACCCAAACCAGATCGGCGCCAGCGCCTGATTCAGTTCGGCCTGACCATGCTGATCGTGCTGGTGCTGGCCTCGATTCCGGCGCTGGTTCTGGCGCACAAACTGCAATCCACGATTGCCACTCCGCTGCTGCAACTTGCGGGAACGGCCCGCTGCGTCTCCGCCGGGAAGGATTACTCGGTCCGCGCCGTCCGCCATCGGGAAGACGAGTTGGGCCATCTCGTCGATGACTTCAACGAAATGCTGGCGCAGATTCAGCATCGGGATTCGGAGCTTCAGAACTACCGCGATCAATTGGAGGAAAAAGTCGCAATCCGCACGGTGGAATTGGTGGAGGCGCGCGACCGGGCGCAAGCCGCCAATCGCGCCAAGAGTGAATTTCTGGCCAATATGAGCCACGAAATCCGGACTCCTATGAACGGCGTGATTGGGATGACCGAACTCGCCCTGGGCACCGAGCTGACCCCCGAACAGCGGGAATATCTTGAAACCGCCCGCGGGTCGGCCGACTCGATGATGACGGTCATTAACGACATCCTGGATTTTTCCAAGATCGAGGCGCGCAAGCTGGATCTTGCCAACATTCCTTTTGATATTCGCGACTGCATCGGGGACGCCACCAAGACGCTCGCCGCAGAGGCATTCAAAAAGGGCTTGGAGTTGGCCTTTGAGGTGGAGGCGAACGTTCCGCAGTTGCTTTCCGGCGACCCCATACGGCTTCGGCAGGTGCTCCTGAACCTCATCGGCAACGCCGTCAAATTCACCACGACGGGTGAAATCATCGTGAGCGCGAGGATGGAATCGCAAATCACCGACGCGGTGACACTCTACTTTCAGGTCAAGGATACGGGGATTGGAATTGCTCCCTCCAAGCAGGGCATGATCTTCGAGGCATTTTCCCAGGCCGATGGTTCATCCACCCGGCAGTACGGTGGAACCGGGCTTGGCCTTTCCATCTCGGAAAGGCTGGTCAAGTTGATGGGCGGACGCATTTGGGTGGATAGCCAGGTGGGCAGGGGCAGCAACTTCCAATTCACCGCCTGCTTCCGCCGGGTGATGGAACTGGGGGAGGAAGCAACCAGCAATCTTCAAAAGCTGCGCGGTTTGCGGGCGCTGATCGTGGATGACAACGCAACCAACCGGACAATCCTAAGTGGCGTTCTCAACCATTGGGGCATGGAAAGCACGGCCGCCGGAAGCGGACAAGAGGCGATCAAGGCCCTTGCAAAAGAGCCTCCCTTTGGCCTGATCCTCGTTGATTACCACATGCCGGGAATGGACGGGATCGAATTCGCGGTGGAGATTCGGAAAAACCCTCAATACAAGACCACCACGATTTTGATGCTGAGTTCGGGTGGAGGCCCGGAGGAGATCGGGCGCGCGAAAGCGTCGGGCATTGCGGTTTTTCTGTTCAAACCTTTCAAGCAGTCGGAGCTTCTCACCGCGATGCTGGAGGTTTTGGACAAGCATCCGCTCCCGGTGGAACATCTCATTCCACCCGGCGCTCCGTCACCGCACCTCAATGCCGCGCCTTTGAGAATCCTCCTGGCGGAAGATAATCCTGTGAACCAGGTCGTCGCCACGCGGCTGCTCGAAAAAAGGGGCCATGCGGTGATTGCCGTCGAAAACGGCCGGGAAGCCCTTGCCGCCGTTCAGAGAGAATCTTTTGACCTGGCCCTGCTCGATTTGCAGATGCCGGAAATGGATGGCCTTAAAGCCGCCGTGCTGATTCGGGAGTGGGAAGGAAATATGGGAAGAGGCCACCTGCCCATCATCGCTCTGACGGCGCACGCTATGCGCGGGGATCGCGAGCGCTGCCTTGCCGCCGGCATGGATGGCTATGTCAGCAAGCCCATCAATCGCTCGGAACTGCTCGGCACCATCGATGCGGTCATGGAGCGATGCGGGGCAGGTGAGATTCCCGTCTCGCCGGGCTCGCGCCTGCAGGAATCAGCAAGCCAAGCTACGCCTCCCAGCATCGGACGAGGCTGATACGGCATGGCAACTTACGAACACGGTGGAAAGTCCCCAGGGGGAATTGGGAAAAGCCCTGGAATCCAGGACGTGAATCCTGTCCATCCATCACGCCCTGATTTCCGGTTTGGAGACGTGGCGATTAGGCGGGCTTGGGAGCGGGAGGCGGCAGGGTCCGCGCCTGGATCTCCGATTTAAATTCCATCTTTCGGTGCGAGCCGTCACAGAACGGTTTGTTCTCCGAATGCCCACACCGGCAAAGGCCAATGGTCGTCCGCCCGGAGAGATCAAACGCCTTTCCCGTCGGATCGCAAATGGTGAACTCACCCTCAACGCGAATTGAACCGTTGTTATTAATAGTAATCTTTGCCAACCTATCCTCCTTGAATCACATCAAGACTTTGAATTGTATCAGCCCCGCAATTTCTACCCACTCACACCGCCACCCGGCATGTCGAGATCCTAAGCGTGAAGGCGCAGACACCTCGGACTTTTCATTATTGGATCGACTCTTCCCAATTTTGGGCTGTGATTGGTCGAAAGGAAAGGCTTCAGGATCACCAGAACCAGGATCAAAGTGAAAACCAGAGCGATTCCGCCGTGCAAACCCATGCACTCACCGCGGGTCATTTCGATCTTTCCCTGCTGAAAGGCGCGGGCGCGAAACGTAACGCGCAGGTCGAGCGCGATCAGGACCAGCACCAGGGCCAGCTTGGCTTGCAGCCAATGTTGGTGGAGGACGCCGCGCTCCAGGAGAATCAGAATTGCTCCGGTGATGACCATGATCCCCGCCCCGGGATGCGCCAGCCCGCGCAGAAGCTTTGATTCCACCCGGCCAAGCGTCTCCCGCGCCTCAGGCGAGGTTTCCTCGGTGTGAATCGCCAGGACGTGCGTCACCACCAGCAGGCTCCCCAGCCAGAAGACTAATCCGATGATGTGAAAAACCAGCGTCCAGGCGATCATGTGGCCTCACTGACCAAGGTATTACCACGAGCACGAATGGCGAATCCCCCGCACGAATGTCCGTTCAAATCTGAACCCCACTACCCTTATAGTCCATTATAGAAGATACCGGCCCCAAGCATGAATTCCATCACAAGATTCAGGGGTTTGGAGCGGCGCGGAAGTCTACCAGGCCGTCGCGATAATCGATGCGAATATCGAGTTCAGACAAGCTATTTATCCCCAGGATTCCAGAAAATTCCGTGCCAAAACTTTGGCTTAGAGGAGATAAATCATACGGGTTAAGTTCACCGATTTTCCGATGCAATTTGCCGAATTCCAACCCGACCTCAGAAGTGTAAACCTTTTCCACCGTGCCATTGGGGCCGTTCACGACCAGATCCTCTGCCTCTTGAACCTTTTTGATGGATAGTGCGTATCGATCGGAAACCAAGCTCGGCCAGCCTCCGGAATCGATGACGAAGCGAGACTCGGAAACTCCTTCAATCCTTGTGGGCACGAGGAGAATATGCCCCAACCGATAAACTTGCGTGTAACCTTTCATCTCGGGAGCGATAAAACGATCATGTGGCGGTTCCCCTGGCAGGACGCCCACTCGTCATCCATCGGCGAAGTGGATTGCCCGCGCGGCGATTCGCAGGACGCCTTCAGAGAATTGAAAGACATTTTACCTGAAGCCAACCCTTCACTGGGCCGTTGGGGCAGGGGGGAAAGCCTCAACCTTTGCTTGGGAAAATCAATATCCACCAGGAAATGATCGAATAAATTCGCTCCTACCATCCCTTCCGTACCCGCATCGAGGTGCTTTTCCCTCACCAAAACGACGCAATCGTGAAATTTTAGTTCGCCAACGGAAATGTTCTTAGCGATGCCAATGAAGCCGTTGGATCCATTCAGGTCCCCGATCCCGCGAAACTCGATCTTGGAAATCCTGGAAATGCCGGCTTCGTTTGCGTACTCCTCATCTAGAACGATTCCATATGCTCCCGTGTCGAGCATCAGGTCGCCCTTTTTTCCGTTGATCGCTGATTCCAGACCGTATCCCCACGAATTGCGCGTTCCTTTGTTTAACCCTATCATCAGGAATGTATCGTGGATAGCACATTCGATGTCAGTTCGCACGGATGTCCCTGATCGAATTCGGTCGCCTTGAGATAATCCAAATACTGCTGATAATGCGTGCGAGCATTAGCAGTGTCATTGGTCGGAGAGGCCAGATATTTTCCCAGAATTTAATCTGTTCGGTTTTCTCTGCCAGTCAATCCAATACTTTTCTATATCGGGATCGGCGGGGTCAAGGTCGTGAGCCCTTTCGAGAAGCGCCTTCGCCTGCGCATAGAGAACTTGCCCTGCGAAGTCTCGACAATCCGAAATATGCGCGGGCGATCTCATTGCCGTTATCGATGACCTCAGTCCATTCATTCTCGGCCTGCGCGAACAAGCCTTGTCGAAAATAGACTTCGCCGGCCACGACATGCATTAAGGGCGAATTCGCAACACTCAATCCCTTCGCGACCGACTCCGAGGCAAGATCCACATTGTTCTGGCTCAGATAAACTCGGACCAGCCACACATAGGCGTCGGGAGAATGTGGCTTCCGCTGAATGATTCCGTCGAGATTTGAAGTCGCAGCGGCAAATTCGCCGCGCCAGTATTGGATTGCCATCTGAAGGAGAGCCCGCTCGCGATCAGAGAGTCGAGATCGTGAGACTTGGGATGTTCCTGCGGGATTTGATGAAGGGGAACCAGGTCTCGCAAGATTGGCAGCAGTCTGCCCAAATATGACCAGGGCAATCATCAAGGCACATAGTTTCCCGCGAAGGAATATAGCTCGCATTCAAAACTGGTTCCCTTAAATCTGCAGCAATGATCTTACATGCCCACTCCCCGCCGCGGGCGAAGGGGGCGAACGTCGTTGTGCTCGACCACCGGTTCCTTGTCGCACTCAACTGCAAGCACTGTCACGGGGTTGTCGGGCGCATCGATGGGCAAACCATAAAAGCGCACGTACTCATCGCCCTGCTCGAACTTCACGGGCGCGCCGGAAACTAGGAACCGCGCGGAGAGCACCTTGGCGCGCAGTCCGCCGATCGCCACGACACTCTGCGGACGGAAGAACTCCAGCCACTCGGCCGCGGGAGTTTCCCCCGGCCAGTTGTAGACGTGAATGTACAAGGTGTTCCCGCGGCGCGTGGAAGTTGGCATAGGCATACCAGTTGGTATTGATCAGGCTCGACTCATGATCGTTGCCCCGTTCTTGCCAAGCATTCGCCGACCTCGGACAGAATGCGAACCGATTCCTCGGGAATCGATCCATCGGGTTTGGGCCCGATATGAGCAGGTAATTTCCCGCATCGTGTGCGCAGGTGATGAGGTTGCGGACGATCGTCTTGGGGGGATTTCAGTCCTGGTCGCCTTCTGATAGCCCCAGCTCTCATTCAGCGTCATGCAGGATTCCCACGCGCGGCCGTTCTTAGACGCTTGAATGTGCTGCTCGGGGGTCGAGTAGTCGCCGGGAAGCCCGTTGCGATTATTGACGATGATGTCGGGCTGGAGCTCGAACACCATTTTGTTCATCTTCTCGGATTCCCACCCCGCGGCGGTGAGCGGCCAGTCAACGTCATACCAGAGAACGTCAATTTTTCCGTAGTTTCGTCGAGCAGCTCGCGAATCAGTCCGTGCGTGTATTCCACGAAGCGCACGCGGGCGGCCTCGTCGGTCAAGCAGCGGGCGCCGTCAGGGTGGTGCCAATCCATCAGCGAGTAGTAGAACCCAACGCGCATGCCCTTCGGCGCGCGCGGCTTCCACGTATTCCGCCACCAGGTCGCGGCCGCAGCCCCCTGTTTGGGAGCGCAGTAGTTCGTCAGCTTCGTGTCCCAATTGCAGAAACCCTCGTGGTGCTTCGTGGTCATCACCATGTACTTCTGCCCGGCGCGTTTGGCGAGCCTGGCCCAGTCCCGCGAGCAGTCGGGCCCGGGGTTGAAATGCTTGGCCAGATTTGTACTGCGCGACCGGAATCCCTCCAGCTCCATCGCCCACTCGTGCTGACCAATGAGCGAATAGAGACCGAAGTGAATAAACATTCCGAATCGCGCTTCGTGCCACCACTTCATGCGTCGGATACGATCGGCGATTTGCTCCGGGGTTTCTTTTTGCTGATCGCTGGGCTCGACACCCGATGCGGCGCTCAATTTTGTGGGCAGCAATCCCGCC
>CAVTDA010000143.1:0-14458 GCA_963733285.1 uncultured Acidobacteriota bacterium | reverse complement strand
GCGTTCGGTCTTTTGGCGGAAGACTTTTTGAAAGTTGTGCGAATCCTGCTCGACTTCGCGCGCCAACTGCACCTGGTGGCCAAAGTCGTAGTTGATGATCCACTCATTCCAGAAGAGTGCGGCGGTGTCGACGTAGTCGTCCCATTCACCGGGCAGAACGGGATGGGGATCGGCGGGTGTGGGATCAAAGGGAATCCATCCGTAGCCGGTGAAGTAGACTTCCACCCAACTGTGCGCATCGCGGGCGCGCACCACAAAATCCTTGCCGAAGCGGTTGTACGACCCGGTCTGAAATCCATTCACAAGTCGCGAAGGAACATTCAGCGTGCGCAGCATGACGGCCATGGCGGCGGCAAAATATTCGCAATAACCGGATTTCGAGCGAAACAGGAAACTCCCCACGGGGTCCTGCGGCTCAATCGAGGGCGGATCCAGGGTGTAATGAAAATTGTTGCGCAGGTAGGATTGGATTGCCATGGCGCGGGCAAAGTTGTCATGCGCGGAAGCAGTAGGGTAGGGCCAGTTCGCCGACGCGCGGATCGATAGTGTGAGGCAGGCGCAGATAGACCAGTCGAATCTCTCGGGTACTCGCTTGGGGCGCTCCCAACTGCCGCGCCGGCGGGCAGGCCCGCTCGGATACCACAGTCGTAGGCGAACGGGAGGGCTGATGTTTTGCGGATTGTGCAGTGAGCCGGTCTTCATCCAGGCTGAGCAGGCGCACGCCGGAGAGCTCACGCGGCTCGGCGGCGGCGAAGAGCACTCGGTGGAAAGCGCCGCGCGCAAAACGCGATAACGCAGCGGATGGTGCGGGCGGTGTTCCATCCGGCGGGGCCGGAGCCAGGAGAATCGCTGCTAGCTTCGGGCGGAATGGAAATACGCGTCGGCGTTCGTCGTTGAACCAGCTTCTTGCCGTTAAAGCTGTTCAGGGTGACGCCGCGCCATTTGACGCCGGGTAGGCGCGCGGATTCTCCTCCGGAATCACGCGCATCACCACCATGGGCGAACGCAGGATTTTGCCGAATGTCTCCCAGGTTTACGGTTTCGGAAAACCCGTGATGTTCTGGGCCTGCATCGAGAGGCTGGTGAGGTATCCGGTGCGATAGCGGGGAATGACGAAGAACAGCACCGCAGCGAGAGTGAATGATTCCCACCGCCAGGCCGATGGCGGCGGTCATCAGCGCCTTCTCCAGGCGCGCGCGATTTTGTTCCGGCAGGCGGAACGGACCTTCCGGGCGCGCGGCCGCTTCCATGCCGCGCTTGATTTCGTAGCTGATGAACGTGGAAATGGTGAAGAGCACGTAGAAAGTGAAAGAAACGAGAAACATTGTGCCGACCGTAAGAACGGCGCTCGCCAGCATCATCATGAAGGAAATCGCCGCGAGGTAGGCGTAATCGCGATAAGTTCGGGCGGAGAAGAGTCTTGATGACCGCGGTGAAGAGTACCAGGTGAACCGTGGCGGCCAACATGCGGTCAATCGGGCTTGGGCCGCTGGAGAAGATCAGGAAATCTAGAGCCGTAGAAGAAAATATAGAAGATGGAAATGCGGTGTGACCGTTTTGGGGGCTAGGGCGACATTAACACCGCGGACGTGGCTCCAGAGTTTGATGCCAATCGCGCTGAGACCACGACGATGGAAACTACGTCCAGCTTGCCCGTGGTGACGACGGTGAGAAATCCCGTGGCGAGCATCAGGAGCAGGGAGATCTCAAAATACCTCTGCACACTGATGTGCGACTGCCGCTGGTGGCGGTCAAGAGTGCCGGCTTGTGCCTTGGTTCCCATCGGAATCGATGACGCTGTCAACGAGTCTATTGTAGGGCAGAATGGGCGGGCGCAGACGAATTTTGAGTTTGAGGACTAAGTTTACATTCCGGTGTCGTGAATTCGCGGTGAGTTGCGAAGGCTGGGATTATTGCAGGCTAGGGAAATCAATCTCAGCGCGCGCATGAACGCGCGACGAGCTAATCCATGCGAATGCGGTGTGGGTGGACCTAGCTTGAAACCATAGTGTCTGTTAATTCGAACAAATGGTGCCCCATGATGGCCAGGGCTACCGCCTGGCTGAAGTGGGGCCGATGGCGATGCAACGACTTGAGCACATATTTCCAGTACTCCTGCCGGTAGTTGCTGAATAAGCCCTGGTGCCAGAGCGAGCGGGCGAAGGCCAGCACATCCGACCAGACCACCGGGGGATGGGCTGTCGCGCCCAATTGTGAGAGGAAAGTCGACGCGCGCTGGAAATATTCGTGGGGATTGTAAATTGTCTGAAGGATGCGGTGATAGCCTTCCAGTAGAACCTTGGAATCCATTCGCGGGACAAAGTTCAAGTCGGCGATAGTATTGTTGCCCAGGCTCTCTTTCAAAAGTCGCCCTTCAGCCTGCAACCTTCTCCACAATTGCGTATTGGGCAAAGCGTTCAGGAGGCCGACCATGGAGAGTGGAATCGCGGCCTCGCGGATAAACTGGATCTGGCGCTCGAAGACGTCAAGAGGGTCGTTATCAAAGCCCACGATGAATCCAGCCATCACTTCCATGCCGTAAGACTGGATGCGTTTGACGCTCGCCAGCAGGTCTCCGCGCAGATTTTGATGCTTGGTGGTCTCTTTCAGGCTCTCCGCCACCGGGGTTTCGATTCCCAGGAACACGCTGATGAAGTGTGCGTCCCTCATCAACGCCAGAAGTTCCTCGTCCTCGGCGAGGTTCAGGGACGCTTCGGTAATAAACGAGAAGGGAGACTTGTGGGCCCTCATCCACTCCACGAGGGGAGGCATGAGAAGTTTGACGTTTTTCTTGTTGCCGATAAAGTTGTCATCTACAAAGAAGACGCGGCCGCGGTAGCCGAGGCGGTAGATCTCATCGAGTTCAGACAGCACCTGGCCCGGAGTCTTGGTCCGGGGGCGGCGGCCGTAAATCTCAATGATGTCGCAGAATTCACAGGTGAACGGGCAGCCGCGCGAATACTGAACCACCATGGAGCTGTAGCGTTTGAAGTTGACGAGGTTGAAGTGGGGGACCGGAACTTTCGTAACGTCGGGCCACTCATGGCTTGAATAGTGCGGTTTCGGAGCGCCGGCATCGAGGTCGGCGCAAAGTTGGGAAATGAGGTCTTCCGCCTCGCCTTGTACGACGTGATCAGCTTCTGCAAACGAGGGATCCTTGGAGCTCGTGATCGGACCACCCACGACGGTGCGCACTCCCAGAGCCTTGCAACGCGCAATCTGTGCCTTTAGCGACGGACCTTGAATGATCATGGCGCTGAGGAAAACCACGTCCGCCCAAACGATGTCGGCGTCGCTCAGCCGCTGGACGTTGATATCCACCAGCCGTCTTTCCCATTGGGAGGGCAGCAGGGGCGAAATTGAAAGCAGTCCCAACGGAGGAAACACGGAGCGCTTTCCCAAAAAGCGTAAAGCGTGTTTGAAGCTCCAGAATGTTTCGGGAAATTCGGGGTAGACCAGCAGGACCTTCATGGATCACCTCTCAAGCCGAGCGTGATACGAACTCTTCATCGTTCCGGGACAATGTGGCGTCCCTGCCATTGTTCGGTCTTTAACCCGGGAGATCTGAGGGAAAACGTGTTTCGATTCCAGCCCGCGCGCTCCACCGTCAAGTACCAGAGATGGCGGCAATCACGCCTGACCGCGGGCATGGTGGAATGTCGATTGGTCAGTTGCCCATCTAGTGGAATCTATAGACCGTTGTGCAGTGTATCACTATTAGTGGAGAATATCTATTTCGACTTTCTGGGCTCGAATCGTTGTCGCGGCGAGTTGCTCGATTCGCAGGGGATAAAATTCGATGGGGGCTCCCCAACTGGCCGGTTGCAAGCCTTATTTTGCGGGGATCTTCTGCACGATTTTGCGGGCAAGTTGCGAAATTGCGGTTTGCGTTACTTCCTCGATCCTAACCCAATGAAGCGACTTGTGGTGGATCGGACCCACGGGCTGGATCAAATAAACCAATGCTTGAATGGAACGATAGGTAATTGTGTGCCCGAGTTTTGCGATGGGATCGCCCCCAGCGAGGCTTGCGAGTGCAAATCGGCGCAACTTTTCTTGGAGGGCGTCAAGAGCCTCCTCCGGTGTGCCACCAAACGCTGAGGGAAAGTTCCAGAGGTCATCCAGCAGGCCATCCTCCAGGCCACGGACCATGGCTACTTTGTTTCTGCGACGGATCACTGCGACTGCAAGGTGGTGAGCTTCGGCAGCCCGGCGAGGACGGGGAATTGGAAATTCTTCCGGATTGCCGGAACGAAAACCGAGGCACCAGCTCGACACCGGGCAAGTCGAGCACAGCGGTCCGCGCGGCAGGCAGAGCGTCTGGCCCAGCTCCATCATGGCTTGATTGAAGTCACCCGGCTCGCGCTGGGAAAGAAGCAGGGAGAGTTCGTGCTCGACAGTACGGCGAAACTCCGGCTGGTGCAAGTTGCCCCGCAGGCTGCGGAGCCGGGCGACGACGCGAGCAACATTGCCGTCCAAAACGGCATAGGGCTTGCTGAAGGCAATGCTGAGGATGGCTTTCGCCGTGTAATCCCCAATTCCGGCCAGCGCCCGGAGGCCGTCATAATCCTCTGGAAATGCTGCTCCGGGCAACTTCGCCACGGCTTGCGCGGCTTGATGCAGGTAGCGCGCGCGGCGGTAGTATCCCAACCCTGACCACAATTCCAGGACTTTTTCGAGTGGTGCCGCGGCGAGGTCCGATACGGTAGGGAAGGCAGCGATGAAACGCAGGTAATATGGAGTCACCGTGGCGATCTGAGTCTGCTGCAGCATGATCTCCGAGAGCCAAACGGCGTAGGGGTCACCCGTGCCACGCCACGGGTGTGTGCGGGCATTGGTGCGATACCACTTCAGCAGCGCGCGGCGAACGGCGGAATGATGCGTCGGCTTTGAATTCGAAAGTTTTGACGGCTGATTTTGACCGCGTGGCCCCTTCCGGGGGGGAGTATTAGAAGTCACGTTGGATTGCAGAGCAGGAAATTTGATTCACGCAGGCAGGATACAGCCAAGGTGCCAATTGACGCAAGCTTGCCCATCACGCTCAGCCTGGCTGAACTCTCAATTCATACGGTTTTGACCGCCGGTTACTCAACTGTGAAATCGGCGCTACGCATGGATGATGCCTTGCCACCTTCCTCAAGAGCGATGATTTCCACCCGGTAGTTACCCGCCTGAAGTTGTGCGATGGGCAGTTTAAAGGCGACGGGGACCAGGGGATTGCCGGCGCGGACGAAATTGGCGATGGGCATAGGCGGCGACTTGAATGTCCCCAGATGGGTCTTTTGGTCAACGATTTCGAATTGCACGCCCACCCTTGAAGCGTGGTTGGTCTTAAGCTCTGGGTCGTAGACCTAACGTAGACGACCGGCTGAGAGGTCTTGGCAAATTTGTAAGTCGCGGAAGGCATGAGCTCCACACTGTTAAAGATGAGTTGATGACGATCTTCCATCAAGGCACTGTTCATGTTTGCCGCAAGCTGGGTCACGGTCCCAATGCGATCTCCCAGTGCCGGGCCTGCCAGGGTGAGTTGGGATCCGTTAAAGGGTTGCACATAGAAGGGGGTTTCGAACTTGGCGAATTTCCCCCCGGAATTCAGGGCGAGCTTCAGCGTGTACATCCCCGGAGCGATTTTGAATGTGTTTCGGTAGGTGAAAGGGCCTTCAGTGAAGGCCTCCATTTTCTTCTTATCGTAATCGAGCTTGACGCTGTCGCTAAAGCGCCCGCCGACGGACCCGTTGGTTCGGTAGACGATGCCCAGCACCTGGACTTCGGCATGGTACTCTCCCTTGCTTTTCTCAAAGCTGATCGAAGAGCCCGGCACAGAAAGCGCCAGGTCGACGCCCGCCACCCGCGGCTCCGGATAGAAATAAGGGGTGAGCACCGAGATGGGAATCTCCCCTGCCCCGGGGTTATCCAGGCGCGCCTCCAGGGCCTTGCCATCCGGCGTGCCTAGTAGAATGTCGGGAGATTTGGTGTCGTAGTAGCCGGAGCGGTACCGAAGTTCCACCCCATGGCGTTCAACTTTGATTTTGACAGTGTGATAGCTGCCGTCACGTACGCGATCGGGAGGGTTGTAACTCAAGCTGTAGTATTCATCCATCTCTTGTTTGACTTTGTCCAATTCCTTGAGGAAATTGTTCGAGTTTTGAATTTCAAACCCTCCCGTTCCTTTCGCGAGGACCGAAAGAAGGAGTTGGTTTGCAGGAAGGTGGGCAGCGGAAGAATCCTGACTTCCCATGTCCGGGCCCGATGGGGTGGGCATCGCTCTTCCGGTGGGGGAAGTCAAGGTATTTGATTCTGCCGAGCTTGCGCTGTTTGTAACGCCGCTTACATCCACGGAGTAGACAGCAATATTGGCCTTGTTCAAGATATCGATCGTTGCGGTCAGTTCCCCCTGCCTGTCGGGGAGCAGAATGAACCCGGGAGAGAAAAGGACCATTGACTTGCGGCCGGGCGTGGCGGTAAGTGATTTGGCCACTTCGCGCAGGGCAAGCAGAACACTGCTCGCGTCGTAAACGCCTTCGGTACCGGTGAGGATGGCCGCACCGCGACCTCCCCGTTGAATGCTCGTGGGTAATCCCCCTCTGACGCCCGCGAATTTTGCCTGCGTGACGGCGCTCTCCACCAGGCTGGGGTTGGCGGTAAAGTCCTGCGTTACTTGTAGCGTCCCTCCAAAATTGACCACGGCCACGAGCCGATGGGGGGATACTGTGCCTTCCGCGAATTTCGCCGCACTTGCGCGCGCGCTCCTTTCAATGTCTTGATTCATATTGGTGTCATCAAAAAAGAGAACCATGTATCTCTGCTGAAGGGGGGCAGCGGATTGTGCCTCTGACTCGCGGGAGAATGACAATATACTCTCTTCCTGGTCGCCGTCAAAGACGCGAAGATCATTTTGCTGGAGATCGGTGACGGGCCGCCCCTTCTTGTCGGTTGCGACGACCTCCAGAACTACAATCTTGGATTCGGATTTGATGACACTAGGTACAATTTCGATGGATTGTGCCGGAACGGCTTGTTGTCCGGCGGGAGGAGAGGCTGATAAGACGGAAGATATTTCCAACCCACCAAGAGTCAGCAAAAGTCCCAAGTATAAAGCTGGATAATTTCGCGGCATGGCGCGACTCCTAATAGGAGATTTCAAAGGTGTGATTCAAACTGGCCAGTTGCCTACTTTCGGATTCTGGCGACACAATTCGCACCCAATACCTACCTGCATTGGTCGTCACGAAGGAATATGCCGGGGATTTGATTTTCGGGCATATATCTACGGTTAATGACCCACAACGTAAATTCTGGCATTGACGTTTGGACCCAATTCAAACAGCCCAGCCCTTGGGGAATATCCTCATTCGATTGAGAAGTCCGCGCTGCGCACCGAGGACGCCTTGCCATCCTCTTCGCGGGCGATAATCTCCACCCGGTAATTACCCGCTTGAAGCTGTCCGATGGGGAGCTTAAAGGCGATGGGAACCAGAGGATTGCCCGGATGAATAAAATTGTCGATGGGCATCGGCGGCGACTTGAATGTTCCGAGGTGGGTTTTTTGGTCAACGATTTCGAATTCCACGCCCACCCTTGAAACATGGTCGGTCTTCAGCGCGGGATCGTAGACCTCAACGTAGACGACCGGCTGAGAAGTCTTGGCAAATTTGTAATTCGCGGAAGGGATGATTTTCATGTTGTCAAAGATAAGTTGATGGTGGTCTTCCATTAAGGCGGTGTCCATATTTGCCGCAACCTGGGTCACCGGAACCAACTGATCTCCCATAGTCGGGCCTGCCAGGCCGAGTTGCGCTCCGTTAAACGGCTGAACGTAGAATGGTGATTCATACTTGGCGAGCTTTTCGCCGGAGCTGACTGCGAGCTTCAGCGTGTACATCCCGGGAGCGATTTTAAAGGTGTTTTTGTAAGTCCAAGGGCCGTCAGCGACATCATTCATTGTTTTCTTGTCGTAGTCGAGCTTGAGGGTGTCGCTAAAGCGTGCGGCGATGGACCCGTTTTCCCGGTAGGCGATGCCCAGCACCTGGACTTCGGAATGGTACTGCCCCTTGCTCTTCTCAAAGCTGATCGAGGACCCCGGCATGGAAAGCGCCAGGTCGACACCCGCCACTCCGGGCTCCGGATAGAAGTACGGTGTAAGCACGGTAGTGGGAATATCTCCCGGCTGGGGGGAAGCCAGGCGCGCCTCCAGTGCTTTTCCTTCCGGCGTCCCCTTTAAAAGGTCCGGCGATTTGACATCGAAGTATCCCGGGCGGTAACGGAGCTTTATTCCCCTACGCTTGACCGTTATTTTGATTTTGTGAAAGCTGCCGTCGTGCATCTGGTCAGGAGGCGTGTAGCCAAGGCTGTAGTACTCGTCGGTCTCCTGCGCGATTTTATCCAGGTTTTTCAGGTAGTCATTGGTGTTGACGATTTCAAATCCTCCTGTACCCCCCGCCAGAAGATACAGAACCTGGAGTCTCTCCGGAACGTTTTCCATGCCGATGGAGAGATTTAGCTGGTTAATTTCGTCAATGATTGACCCCGTGTTGAGGGGAGAAGTATAGACATTGTTCCCAGGGTTTGTTGGGGGGGTCGGCGGGGGTGATACACCCCTACCTCCCGCCCCTCCACCAGCACCACCTCCACCAGCACCACCTCCACCAGCACCACCGCCTCCTCCTGCGCCGCCTCCGTGTTGAGGGTCAGGTAGCAGGAAAGCCATGCTCGCCCAAAGGCCGGGAAGATGCGCGAAAGGCGAATCCGGGCGGTAAATTTTGCTGATTGGAGGGACGGGCATACCGGTTCCCCGAGGTGGTTGGGAGATATCCGAGCCAGGATTCGGGCTTAGTGAAACGCCGCTCACGTCCACCGGGTAAACTGCAATGTTCGCTTTGTTCAAGGCGTCGATGGTTGCGGTCAGCTCCGGCCTCCTGTCGGGGGACAGGAGGAACCCGGGAGAAAAGAAGACCAGGGATTTTCGCCCCGGCGTGTTGGCCTGCGATTTGGCCACTTCACGCAGGGCGAGCAGCACGTTCCGTGCGGCAAAGTCGCCTTCCATACTGGCGAGTGAGATTGCCCCTGCCATTGCAATCTGCGGATTCTCCGCGGTTCTGCCCGTCATGGCGATCTGCGGATTGGTGATGGCGCTCCCTTTCAAGCCTGACAATTTCGGCGAGGTGACCGCGGCCTTCAGCAGATTCGCGTCGGCAGTAAAGTTCTGGGTCACGCGGATCATGCCTCCGAAATTTAGAGCTGCCATGAGGTGGTGCGGAGAGGCGTTGCCATCGATGAATTTGGCCGCGGCGCCGCGCGCGCGCCCTTCCAGTTCCGGAGTCATATCCGCGTCATCGAAGAAGAGAATGATATATCGTTCCGACCCCGGGCCATGGTCGCCCGACCCGCGCGAAAATGATGAGATGGCTTGCTCTTTGTCATCCTGGTAAACGCGGAAATCGTTCTGTTCGAGGTCGGTGATGTATTGTCCCTTCTTGTCGACGGCAATGACGTCGAGCAGAACCAAATTACTCTCTGTCTTGATGACGCCGGAGGGATTTTCATCCGCCGTTGCAGTGGGAGCTTGCTGTCCGGCGGTTGGGGCAGGTGAAACGACGGACAAGACCCCCACGGTGGTGAGGATCGCTGCAATTCCCAGCTTTAAGAGCAATTCATTTCGCGGCATGGCATGGCTCCTAATACGGAATTTCAAAGGTGTGATTCAAGCTGGCCAGTTGCCCGCTTTCGGATTCCTCCAATACGGTGCGAACCCGGTACTTTCCGGGTTTGACGGAAAATTGCCCGTCGAGCGTTATCCCCGATTGCAGATACTTTTCGAGGACGGCATCGTGAGTTTGAAACGCGAGAACTTTCTTCTGGGCATCCACTTCATGACCGTCCTGGTCAAAGAGCACCGTCACCAGCGTGAGCTTGTCGAAGTTCCGTCCGGCATCCTTGCGAAATCGCAGGGCGTGGAGATCGATGTGGGTGAGTACCGTAACCCGGGCATCGGTCTCGGAAGTCATAAAGAACTGGGTGTGCACCTCAACGGGAAGCGAGTGAGTCTCATCCAGGGAGAAGACCGCGTCGCGAAGATTCTCTTTCTCCTGGGCGGCAAGGTCCTCGGACTTGGGCGGTGCGAAATAGCCATGCCGGGCTTGCAGCGAAAGGCCATGGGAGGAAACCAGCGACACCTTGAGATCATGAAATGCGCCATCGTGCTTCAGATTTTGTGGGCTGAAGCTCAGCAGGTAGAGGACCTCGGGCACTCCCGTGGTTTGGCGGATTCCGGCCAAGAAGTCGTTGCTATTTTCAAAAAAGATTCCGCCCGTATCATGGGCAAATTCCCTCATGGCATCGACTTGCCGCCGCGCGCCCTCCCGTAGAACTGGTGCAAGGCCGATAAGGGCCGCCGCAAGTTCATTTTGGTTCAATAGTTGTGAATTAAACAGATCATCGGTAAGTGTGACGTCTCCGTAGACCCCCCGGGCGTCAAGGGCATTGATGACGATGTGAGCGAGGACGGCACTATCCACAATTTTTTCGAGTTGGGACAGCCAACTTATGGAAAAAGTTTGAAAGCCCGGGGACACAATGACCAAAGTCCTTTGCCCAGGCAATGTGCTCATTTGATGGATCGTCGATTGAAGCCCTGACAAAATTCTGGCCGTGAGAGTATTGGAGAATTCAATGGAAGGCCTGGCATCGGCCAGCAACGTCGCGGCCCCTGCGATACAGTTCAGATCCGTGTTGCCGGATTCACATTTGGCGTATGGGTTTGATGGGCCTTGATCGTGTTCCACAAGAATATGGGCCAAATAGGGAGGGATCGAATTAAAGGAAGTATCCTGATGCGAGTGGAGGTTTGCCAACCCGCTTTGAATGGCTGCCAGGTTGGAAGTGAAATCAACCTGTTTTCGGCCGGAAGCGGTGAAGAGACCGATCCGCTCGTTCGGCAGGACCGAAGCGCTGAGATAGTGCGCCGCTGCCTCGCGCGTGGGGGCGAGTTCCGCCTCCGAAGATGTGATGTCGTCAAAGAAGAGCGCGACGTATTGATCCGCGGCGACTTCGACAGCGCTCGCCGCAGCTTCGCCGCCCCGCTGCTTTTCAGGCTTTTCGTTTAAACTTACGGCTGAAGGCGCCTTGGCGGCAGTCGATGGCTTCTCAATCGTGAGACTGACGATCGTCTGCGGCTTTCCCCGATCAAAGACCCGAAAATCTTCCTTGCGCAAATCATCGATGGCCTCGCCTTTCGAATTACGAACCACGACCGGAACCAGAACTGTATTCTGTTCCGTTTTCAGGGTGAAAGTGGTGTCGGCATCTTGGGTGGAAATTTCGGGGGGAGACTGCTGCGCGTTGGGCGAAGCGGGTGATGAGACGATGGAGGCGGTAATACCTCCTATTGTGATCAGCGTTCCCAGGATTAAGAGCAGACGGTTACGCGTCACGGTGGGGCTCCTTATTGGGGAATTCAAACCTGCGACGATGGACATAGCCCTTAGCCCGCCTTCGGGTTCAGCCTCAGCAGCGTTTACTGATTATCTAATGGATTAGACGGCTGAACGAAACTCTCTAGTTACACCCGATTTTATCTATTTTTCAAGAGCTAAAGCGCGGTCCGCAATATTCAGCCGTGCGAAAGGAAGCACCTTTTCGTGGGGGATTTTTGCACAATCATTGGGGATGGGTGTCCGGGCTGAGGCTGGCAAAATATCTCGAGGATTGCGGAACCGAACACCCGGAAACACGGGCCGGGGTTATGGAGCCAGAAAATGTATCAGTCATTTCGACGCCGGTCGTGGGTTAGTCGAATTTAAGAACAGCAATGGCTTTCCGATTGCTCGGCCCGCAATGGTTTGTTGCACATCGAGATTCAAAAGCGCAGGTGTTTTTTTATTTCGAATTCGCGACATGATGTCCGAGTCAGGATGTGGCAAAAATTGACGATCCTCGCGCATCGACATAAAATGATTAGCCCGCAGGATTCCCGCCAGAACCACCGTCGGAGAATCACCTTTCATTAGGAGCAGCCGATGCGCAATTGCGCAATTTCCGTTCATACGCTTGTCGCTTTCTTTGTTCTTTGCGCCACATGTACTCTCTGGGCTCAGGATCAGCCGATTCAGGTCAAGGCTCATTGGGACCAAGTCATTCGCGTCTCTCGAACCGAGCCGTCCATCATGGTTGGTACGGGACCTGGACTTTGGCGGGGAGCCCCGACGCACGATGTCATCCTCCAGAGCATTAAGGATCTGGGTTCCGACGATGTTCGCTTTGCCGGTGGAGGATATGTTTTGCCGCATTATGGCGTGATGGAATTGACGCCCCCCACCGCCACTTCCACATCATGGGATTTTTCCTACGCCGATCCGATGATCGAGGACATCATGAATGCCGTCAAAGGCCATCCGATTGTCCTCAACTTCACTTCCATTCCCGAGTGGATGTTTAAACAGACGGAATCCATCCACTACCCGAAAGATCCCGGCCAGATTTGCTGGGCTTGCTCGGACGGCAAGGTGTTGCGCGATCCTACCTATCGCGAAGCGGCGAATTATTTTGCCCGCGTGGTGAGCTGGTATGTGAAGGGCGGCTTTACCGATGAATTGGGCAAATGGCACGCGTCGGGTCACCACTATAAAATCGATTATTGGGAGATACTGAACGAACCCGATAATGAGCACGGATTCAGCCCGCAGGTGTACACCGGAATTTACGACGCAGTGGTGGAAGCCGTCCATAAGGTCTCCCCGGGGACAAAATTTGTCGGGATGTCGGACTCCTACGCCGGCGGACATCCGGATTTCTTCGTGTACTTTCTCGATCCGCGGAACCACAGGCCGGGGATTCCACTCGACATGATTTCGTATCACTTCTACGCCGTGCCGGGGACCGACGAAGCCCCGGAGATACAGCCGATCACCTATTTCTACCAGGCTGACAGATTTCTTGAAATTGTTGGTTACGTCGAAGCCATCCGCAAGAAATTTACGCCCAAGACCGGCACGATGATCAACGAAATGGGTACCATGCTGCCGGAGGATTGGGATCAGACCAAGCCCGGATACGTCATGAAGCCCATTCGGGAGTCGTACTGGAATCTCTCCGCCGCGACCTTTGCCTACGTTTATGCCGGACTCGCCGCGCGCGGAATGGATGTGGTGAATGAATCCGGCGCCCCGTCGCAACCGGATATGTGGCCAAGCATCGCCCTGCACGATTGGAAGACCGGCCAACCCAACGCGCGGTTCTGGGCGCTCAAGCTCGTCCATGACAGCTTCGGGCCGGGAGACAAGATTGTGAACGCTGACGGGTCCACCGGAGCCCTCATGGTGCAAGGCTATATAACCCGCAGCGGCGCGCGAAAGTTCCTGATCGTGAACAAACGCGATCATGAAATAAGTCTGAAGATCCCTGATTCCCAGGGAGGAAAGCTGGAAGTTGTGGATCAAACCACCGCATTCAACGCGCCTGCATCGAGCAGAATCGATGGCCAAAGTGTGGAGTTGGGCGGACTTGCAGTGGCGGTGGTCACGCTCCCAAAGTAAGAGTGGAATAATTCAAGGGGAGAGTTTCTTAAACCCAAGGAGAATTGAAGATGTTGCATCGTATTCGTGTGTTGTGGTCTGTAATCCTTTTGTCCATGGTTTGCATTGGCAAAGCACCCGCTGCGCAAGAGGCCCCGGCTAAAGTTGAAGTGAAGTGGGATCATGTGATCCGGGTCTCCAAAACCGTCCCTACGATTTTATACATCGGGACTCCCCTCACCGCGCGCGGGACTTCGCTGCACGACCCGATGCTTGAGCGGAGCCGGACGGTCCCATGATGGCCAAAAACTCGCCATCGTTGATGGTGAAGCTGACGCCGGCCAGGGCTTGGAACGAGACATCGCCGGTCAAATATGTTTTTGTAACGTTTTTTACTTCAATCATAAGTTTTCATCAAAACTTTTTTTGGAAGCAGAATAATTTTCTGGTGAAAATTTTCTTCCACTCCTCGCCACTCAAGAAAACAATGCACTCGGACTCGTAGCCCTTTCGCAAACTCCCTTCGGGAGCGGTACACCTTTCGCACTTTGCAAGTGCTCAAGGTCTTGCGAGCCAATAACATTGGCTCTCACCCTTCGGTCGCCCTCTCTTTCAGGAGGGTCGCTGCTTCGGGCTTACTTCGTCCGGGTTAGTTGTTTTCTAATTGGCTGCGCGATGTTCCAAAAAAGTTTTGATTTGAATTAACTGCTACCCTCCAATCCTCACGCCTCCGCCAAATCCGCGCACCACCTCCGGCTCGGCCCGCGGCACTGCCGCCGAGAAGAGACGGTGTGGTTGAGGTCGTAGTTTTGGCGCCACTTCCAGCGATTGTGCGGGTGACCACCTGGTCGCCGGCCTTGAGGCCGGAAGTGATTTCAGTGTTGGTGCCATCGGAAAGGCCAACTGTGACAACCTGATTGGTCGGCGAAATTTTGGAAACCGCGCCGGTG
>CAVTDA010000142.1:0-65790 GCA_963733285.1 uncultured Acidobacteriota bacterium | reverse complement strand
CCACCTTCTTCCACCGTGGCGAATCTTTGGTTCCCCGAGGGCCAGGGCCACTGTAGCGTCGATTTCCGATCCACGTTCGGCCATTGGAGAAAGCCGCTACACTTGCGCCCGCGCCACCCCTTTCCCCGACTTTTGGACATGGTAGAATCACGTGTATTCAGTTGTGTTAGGAGTGCATCATGGCAACCACACCGGTAGTGACGGTCGCTTGGAACCTGGACTGCGGGAACGGCTGGACCGTTTGGCGAAGGCGCAGCGCCGCAGCCGCTCGTTTGTGGCGACGGAAGCGATTCGCGAATATGTGAAGGTCAACGAGTGGCAGATTGAGGAAACCCGCAAGGCGCTGGCGGAAGCTGACCGGGGTGAGTTTGCCTCTGCGTCCGAGGTCCGCCGCGTGGTGAAGAAGTGGACCAAGCGGAGCGCGCGTGCCCGATAGCCGGCTCGAAATCCGCTGGTTGAAACGGGCGCTCGCCAACCTCGATGCCGAAGCCGCCTTCGTCGCCCGCGATCAACCTGCCGCTGCTGCCCGCGTGGTGGAAGCCATTGCCACCACGGTGGAATTGCTGGCTCAGCATCCCGCCCTGGGCCGCCCCGGGCGCGTCGAGGGCACGCGCGAGTTGGTGGTCCCCGAGACTCCATACCTGCTTCCCTATCGCGTGCGCGGCCACGCGGTCGAAATCCTCCGCGTCTTCCATGGCGCCCGCAAATGGCCGAAGAAGCTCTGACCGCCTTCGGCAGTCCCAACGCTCCTTCCTTCTTCGCGGGAGGATTGGCCGCAGACGGCACACCCATCGTGGGGTGTCGATGCGACCCAGACGCTGTGATACCCCCTCACCCCTGCCCCTCTCCTCCCAAAGGGCGAGGGGATGAGGTTTTGCGCGAGTGGCCTCGTTCCTCAGCCACTTTCTTCCGCCGTGACGGAGGTTCGATTCCCCGAGGGGCGGGGGAAATGAATTTCTCGGTGGGCTTCGCCGATAACCACCCCTTCTTCCGTCAACTCACGGACTCAGCCCCGCCTGAATCGGGCGGGGAGCTTACTCCGGAGGGGCGACGGGCTCGGGGCTTGTATTCGCGAAGAGGTTCCGGTAAACGACGCGCAGGGTGGCAAGGATGGGGACGGAGAGAAAGCTTCCGGCCACGCCAGCGATGGAGGCGCCGGAGAGGACTCCGAAGATGATGAGAAGCGGATGAAGCTTCATCCCGAACTGAGCAGGCGTGGGGACACGACGTAATCCTGAAACAGGCGAAATGCGATCAGGAAGATGAAGATGGCGAGCAGGTGGGATGATCCGCTGATTCCTGCGACCAGCAGGACGATTCCTGCCCCCATAAGAGGTCCGACCATGGGAATGAACTCCAGCGGAAAGTCGACCGCCGCGAGAAGAATTCCGTAGGGGACTCCCAAAATCGTGAAGAACGCCGAGTAAGCCGCGAAGGTGATCATCCCCAATAGCACCAGTGCCCGCATATATTGCGCGAGCAGCAGATGGAGGTCCACGGCAATTCTTTCCACGGCGTCGCGTCCTGATCCCTTGGCAAGATAACCGAGGACACCATCGCGAATTTCCCGCCCGTCTTTTAGAAAAAAGAAGCTGAGAATGGGGACGAGAACGATGAAGACGAGATTCCCGGCGCGTTTGACAATGCCTAAGGCGACGGCGGGCAAAAGCGAGAGGATATCCTTGGAGTGATGCGCCAGTTGCTCCCGCACTTTAGTCATGATCGCCGCTTTGGTGAAGGGGCCGGGAGGGGGATTGACCGCCTCGGGGGGCGCATTGTATTTGGTGAGCAGCTCCGGCAGCCGGGCGGCGAGCGCGTTGGCCTGCTGAACAGCCCGCGCCCCGATGGTAATCCCGACGACGAGAAGAATGCCGACCAGCGCGAGATAGACAATAGTGAGCGCCAGGACTCGCGGGCGGCCGGGAAGGCGGCGGTCGAGAAACTTTACCAGCGGCCAAAGCAGGTAGGCAAAGAGCAGCGCGATGACAAAGATCGCGAGGGTCTGGCGGATCAGGTAGACGAGTCCTACGAGGAGCAGGACGCAAACCGCTGTCCAGGTGTAACGCGCCGCGCGGATTTCAAAACCCAGCAAGACTTGGCTCCCTTCGCCCTCGAATACGGGCGACTTGATGATGCCTCATGCCGATAAGTTACCTAATCGAGGCAAGCGTTGACCACCGAAATTTTCCCCACTTCATTTCGGCGCCTTGACTGGACTGAATTCAACTCGCTTCTTCGGCGAGCGGCTGCGGCGGGACGACTTTGCGCACGACAAATACATAGGCCACAATCCCCATCGCCAGGACTCCTGCCGCGAGATTGAAGGCGGGAACGTAACTGCCAGTCCGGGCAATGATCATTCCAGTGATGGAGGGAGCCAAGATTCCCCCGATATTCCCACCGAAATTATTAAATCCGGACCAGACACCCACTTCGCTGGGCGGAGCGCAGGTCTGAAGGATGGCTGCCATATTTCCACCGGACAATCCCGCGAAGGACCCGGCGACCAGGAATCCCAGTGCTCCGACGGCGGTTTTGGCGGTGGCCGCGGGAATCAGCATGACGCCACTGAGAAATGCGATGGTTATAACGGCCTTGCGGGTGGCCGTTTCGTCAAACCCGCGGCGAATCAAAGCGTCACTCAACCATCCGCCCAGGGGTTGAGAGATACCAAAGACGAAGTAGGGAAGGGCGGCGTAGATACCCGCACGCATCAGCGTCAAGTGACGGACGGTCACGAGGTAGTCGGGGAGCCAGGTGACGTAGAGATACCAGTAATAATCGAAGCAGAAGAATCCCATGCACATTCCCAACAAATCCCGGTTGATGTGAATGCGTGGCCGGGGCGAGGGGGCACTACTTGGAGCCTCCGCCAGCGGGCTTTTGAGATAGCCAGGTGCAGCCAACAGCCAGGGAATAATCCAGAGCAGGGCGGCAAACCCAACCAGCATGAACATCCTGCGCCATCCGCAATAGGCCAGCAGAGCCGCGATCATCGGCGTGCCTAGGGCCAGACCCCACCGGGTGCCACTGTCGAAAAAGCCGGAAGGGAAACCCCGGTCCGTGTGAGAGAAGAGCAGGCTTACAATTCTGGTTCCGCCCGGGTAGTAGATCGATTCACCCACTCCCAGAATGACGCGAAACAGAATCAGGACCGACAGGCTGCCGGCGAATCCGGTGAAACCGCAGGCGAGCGACCAAACGGCAAAGAGTCCGGCATAGAGCCACTTCAGGTTCCATCGATCGGCGCACCACCCGACAGGAATCTGCATGAAGGCGTAGGACCAGAAAAACGCCGAAAGCAGCCATCCCTTAACCTCCGGACCCAGATGCAGGTCGAAGGAGATTAGCGGCAAGGCGACGGAAATGGTGGCGCGGTCAAGATAGTTGATGAAGGAGGCAACGAAAAGCAGGCCAACCAGCGTCCATCGCCGGCTGTTGGAAACCGGCAAAATCGCAGGCATGAAGGTGCCGGCGGCTGAAGTGTCGTGCCCAGAATTGCTCATCGCGCCCCTTTTGACAAAGTTGCGGCAGCATATCTCATTCCGTGGGAAGGGCAAAAGGGGAAAATTGGGGGTCTGGGGGAATTATGCGCACGGCGGGGCTACTTCATCTCCGGCATCTGGCCTAAATTCGCGATGCCCAGTGGGTAAGATTATCCGCACGCAAATATACAGAGAGGGGATAATTCTGAAAGGCAACTGGCGGGAATGATGCGCATCTTTAGCAAGAGGAAAATAATCTTCGATCTTGGAAATCGCATGGAGCTGGACTATGCTTCGCTCGGCCTTATTATTGGCGGCCTTAACGGCCATTCTTCTTTTGGGGTTGTAGGCCGTAAAGGGACCAGAGCGGGGCATACCGTCGAATGGCACACCCACTTCCTCGCATCATGCGCATTTCGCACGAGTTGCGGAACTACCCCGAACTATAAGAGCTTCTAATTACGTCGACGACGATGGCAATCCCCCGCACACGGCATCCCTTATTTGCGCCGAGATCCTTTCTTTTGCCGCCTTTTCCGTCCTGGTTTTGTTCGAGACGGCATTCACTCCGGATAAGAACCTTCTCCTTGTGACCCAACGGCGCCGGGAATAGGAACCCTGGCAATCCTTCCCTGGAGGTTGGCGGGACGCTCGTCCCCCCTACGATGGCTCCTCTTCGCGCGATACTCCTGTTTCGACGCGATCGCGCGAGGACCAACCCAGAAATCCAAGGAGGCCTGCGTATGTTCAGACACGAATTGAATGCATTTTCCGGGAAGGTGCTCCTTCCTTGCGGAATGGGCTTGGTGGTTGACCAGGACACCAGGGATCTAAACACTTACGCCGGAATTCTCCACCACATGGGCTTTGCAGTGAAGCAGTTTGCAGAATTCCAACAAGCAGTCCATTGCCTTGACGATGAAACTCCGGACTTTGTACTCACCAGCCAAGGATCCCTGGCGTTTGAAGGGCGGATGGTGGTTGCGCGGGTGATGGCGAGAAATCGAAAAATTCCAGTTGTCGTGACCTCCAGAAGCCTCGATATCGCGTGTTACCTCGAGGCGATGCAACTGGGCGCGGTGGACTACGTCGAGAAACCGCTCTCGCGGGAAGACGTGGAACACCTGGTAACGACCTACTGGCAGCCACGTCCTGACGCAATCACAACGTTGGTTTGGGAACCGAGGCGCGTTCCGCTTGCGGCAAATTCTCGTGCGGCAAATGGAAGTGCGCGTGGATAAAGGAATTAGACGCGGGCCAGAGGACGGATTGACGGCACTTCGGCTTTTCGATGGCGGCAAAGATGTCCGTCACTCCGTCCATTTATTCCGAATTCCGCGATTTGCCGGACGGCTATTTATGAAGTAAGGCGTTTAGAATGAATAGCTTGGAATATTTGTAAAGAAGATTCCCGGCCTTGGTCTATTGCTCAATATATATCTTGACAAATAAGTAAATAGAATTTAATCTCGGGTCGCTTAAGGCGCTCTGCGAATTTCTCGCCAATTGAAACCACTCGGAGTGGGAGGCATCACTGCACGGTGGTAGTCATAGATTGCCCGGTGATTGAGGGCGATCTCCGTCTGACGCTGAGCGAGAAGCATTGGCCCTTTCTGTCATGGCGACGAGCGCTCGTTGCAACCTTCGAGAGCCTCGTCGCATGGTCCATCCGCGTCCTGTGGAATTGCCGGCCGGCAAGGATCGGAGGTTGAATCCGGGTAGCTCCATCACACACGGTTGACCGGTTTGACCCGCAGTATCACCTCCGGCCCTCCGCGCTGTAGTGGTTGATTTCCCGTCAGACACCCCAGCATGAATCTCCCGCGGTGGATAGACCTCACGAATTAACGCGAAAGGAAAATTCCCTGACGGCGGTGGGAGAGGGGAGGTTCTTTCCCTCCGATCCCTGCTGCAATTTCAGGTCCCGGGACGAGATGACTCAAAACTGTATGGAGAAGATCCATGGCAGCCGAGATATATTCGCAACCGTCAATCCAGTTCCCGGTTCGACGCAGGAAGGTCCTCCTAGTGGACGAGGAGGCAGACTATTTAAAAATTCTACACCTGACTTTGGAGGGGCGGGGTTTTGAGGTTTTTTCGTGTGCAACATACGAATCGGGCGTCCGCTGCCTGGAAGCCGAGCCCATCGATTTTATCGTGTTAAGCCAGGGAAGTCAGGCCTTTGAGGGGCGGGCGGTGTTGGATTTGGCAACTAAGCTTGATCGCCACCGCCCCGTATTGGTGCTTACGCGTTGCATTGACATGGGCTGCTACCTCGAAGCGATGCAGATGGGGGCAATCGACTACATGGAAAAGCCCATCCATCCGCTGGAGCTTCTGCGGTATGTGGAAGCTCACACCTCGATGACCGGGTATAGGGCACGATGCGCGAACGCCTGAGGCAGGGGCCATTTGGGGGAAGTCTGCACTTCCCTTTTTGGCCGGACCGGGAGGGCAGAGTTGGTTGGGTTTCAGCCCCATAGTTCCGATTTCCCGTATGCCAAAAATTGCCAAGTCTGGCACCTCCCGTATCTTCAAGAAGTTAGCGGCAAATTTTCCTTGCTGAGGAATGTGACCTGCCGCCTCGCAATATAGTAAGATAAGCGGCAGGCACATTTCGTGCCTTGGGAACTTATTCCATTTTGATGCCCCGAACACACTCCAACGCATCGGGCGGAGTGTTGGAATGACATATTCCATCGGGCGTAGTAGAGAACATGTCCCAGTCTCTTCCCGCGGTATCGACACTCACGACATTAACTCTCAGCGCACAGGCGGGCTTTCGCCTGAAACAAATCCGGGAGAGATTCGGTCTGACCCTGCGCCAGGTGGAAGAGGCCAGCCTGGAAATTGCCGACGCCGAACGCAGCTCGGAGTATGTCGTTTCCACCGCCCGCCTAAACCAAATCGAAAATGACGGCTCACTGCCCAGCATCTACAAATTTTACACCCTGGCGGTGATTTACCGGCTAAGCATCGAAGAGATGATGGGGATCTACGGAATCAACCTGGCGAAAATGGAGCAGCACCGCCACGCGACCCTCCAGTCGTCAACGCACCTCTTCACGGTGGAAATCGGCGACCCATCCCGCCCCGTGCGCTTCCCCATTCGTTTTGACCCGGGGTTCCGCCCGGAGAAAACCGCCTTCCTTTCCCGCCTCATCGAATCCTGGGGTGAGATCCCCGCTGGCCTGTTGAGCCAGCTTGATTTTAAGAAATATCGGTACGGCTTCATCGGGCTCGAGGACCAGATGATGGTTCCGCTCCTTCGGCCGGGGTCCGTCGTGCAGGTGGATGACACGCGGAGAAAGATCGTGAACTCCGGCTGGCTGACGGAATACGACCGTCCCATCTATTTTCTCGAACTGCGTTATAGCTACGAATGCTGCTGGTGCTTCCAGCGCGGCAAGGAAGTCACGCTTCTCCCCCATCCCCTGTCGCCGGCCGGGCCGCAGACCATCCGCATCCCCGATGATGGAGAGGTGTTAGGGCAGGTCGTCGGCGTCGCCATGAGAATCGTGCAGTAGCGGCCAGAGATCGGTTTCCCGCAGGACCCTCAGCATTATCTCAATGTTCTTATCGAAGAGTTCCCTTGCCAGGTGATGACAGCCTTCGGGGGGGAGAATTTGGTAGGACTTGAGGCGCTTCCATACCTGGACCAAACGTGATTTCTCTTCCTTGAGAGACTCAAAGAAATTCAGCAAATCCTCGGTTTGTTCCTTCAGCGGCAAAGTGACGAGATCTTCAAACACCCGGATGTGGCACTCGTGGAGGCCCTCATCCACCGCCTCCGGGGAGAATCGCGACTCCAGGCCGTAGTGATGGTAGCGGCCGGTATTGTAATCGCGCAGGGAAGCCAGGTAAACCAACTTGTTGAAGTGTCCGTCCAGGCCTGACAGGCTGCGCTCCTCGAAATCGCGCACGACCTCGTCCACTTCTCCGGGTTTGGAGGGGCTGATCGAATTAGGCAGGAAATCGTCAGACATGGCAATTGGGGGCGGCAGATTAACTCTGCCGATTGACCCCGCGGTCATTATACATGGGAAGAACTTTGCTTGCGCCATGCCCACAAGGCGGATGCGCTCCATTGTGCGGTTTGCATCTTGCGGCTGAGGGTGCGTGAGAGGGCGTGGATACAAGACGGCAGATCATGAATTCCCTATCGCCCTAGCGGGGGAACGTGAACGTGAGCTCACGCCCGAGGGAGAATACCGGCTTCTTGCGGGTGCGGATGAGTTTGAGGTTCTCGGAAATCCCCGAGACGAGAATGGGCATGGCGATGGTGGAATCGCAGTGCACGGTCACCATGCTGGCGTCGTGGGCGATCTTGCCCCAACTTTGCGCCTCCTCGAACGTGCAGCCGGAAAGGCCGCCCCAGTGGGGAGCGTCCGTCACCACCTGGAGGGCATACTTGTGGCCTTCGGTGGCCTTGCGCATGAAAGCAGCGGTGACTTCGGTTTGTTGCACGAAATTCTTCGGTGTTCCGCCGCCGAAATAAATGACGCCGCTACGGGGTGATTCGCCGGTTAGACGGGCCGTTTCCAGCACGTCGCCGATGAGGTCGAACGTGAAAGTGTTCTTTCCTTCATACCGATTTTCGGCGATACCGATTCCGATGGAAGAGTCTGCCACGGCGGGGCAATAGATGGGAATGCTGGCGCGGTACGCGGCGGTGACGATGCCGTCTTCTTTTGCGCCGCGGGCCAGTTCCTTCCCCAGCAGGTTCAAAAATTCGCGGGTCGTGTAGGCGCGGGTTTGATCGAGGGAGGCGGCGAAGCGTCCGATCATTGCGTCGGCGTCACGAAATTCCTCCTCGTCAGCCAGCGTATCGTACATCCGGTCAATCAAGTTCTTTTGCAGATGGACATCGTCAATCCGGGGCGAGCATTGGAAGTGGTAGCGCCCGAGGGTTTCGTGGATGTCGTGAAACAGGTTGGCGCCGGTCGTCACCAGGCAATCGATCAGGCGGTTCCTGATCATGTAGACCACCAGGCGGCGCATTCCCGCCGGAACCATAGCCCCCGACATCCCCATCATGATCATCACGCGGTCGCCCAGCATCTTTTTCCAGACCTGGTAGGCGTTTCCCAGATTGCGCCCCTGGAAAGAGATGCCCTGCATCTTCTCCAACAACGCCGCGACACTTTTGCTCCCGTCGATTTTGAGTGGCCGCGTCGGCGTGGAGAGTATTTGCTTCTTGCGCATATCGTCACCCGTGAACTGAAAAGACTCTGCGGACCTGCGGCTGGTTCGCCAGGGAGCGGCCGGGAAGGTGGGCGTGTGAGCGAGCCCGCCGGTCAACTACTCATCGATGCCCAGCAAGATGGCGGCGGACAGCACGGTGGTCCAAAGACCGCGCTTGTCGCCGATCGCCGATTGTGTGACGTTCATCGTCCGGACAATTTTGTTGGAGATCTGGTAGATCTCCTTTTTCTCATTCCAACTTCGATCGGGATCGAATTCAACGCCCAGCGTGGTGGCGAGCATTTCCGCGGCCAGCTCTTCCGCGTATTCCCCCGCCACCTCTTCTGTTTCCCCGAAGGAATGGTGCTCGGAAAGGTATCCGTAGGCATTCCGGTCATGGGGAAGGGCGACGCCAATCGAGGCGGCGATCAGGCGGTGCGGTTCGCGCGTGGAGTTCTCACTGATCACGACGAAGGTTACCTGGCCGGGCCCCAATTCCTTGATGCCCTCGGCGCGCGGGATGAGCTTGCACTTGGGGGGGAAGATGCTCGATACCCTCACCAAATTGCACGCGGCAATTCCCGCGGATCGCAACGCCAGCTCAAAACTGGACAATTTTTCGCGGTGCTTTCCCACCCCTTTGGTAAGAAACATCCGCTTGGCTACGAACATTCCATTGCCTGCCTTCTCCCGGCCATGGTGGATTTACGCGTATGCCCTCCGAAAGCGAAGAATCGGGGCCCAGGAAGGGACTTTCCCATCACTTGGAAAAATTTTACCGTAGCAAGGTTGTTGCAAAAGTGTCAACGAGTATTTGGCCGCTTCCATCATGTTACGTTCATGTTACAAATCGCCTGAAAAAACGCGGTTCTCATCCCGGCCAGGCCTATCGCGGCTCGTTTTGGTGTAAATTGGAATGGTCGCCAATCTCGAACTGGGCTGCAGCCGCTCATCAATCCGACAAGGTGCCAAAGTGAAGCTAACAGACCTACGCGGAATTCTCCAATACATCCCGCAATTCCGCGAAAAGATCTTTATCATTGCCGTCGACGGCGTCATCGTCACGGATGAGAACTTCGCGAATATCCTTCTCGACGTCGCGGTGTTGCGTTCCCTGAACATCCGCGTGGTGCTGGTGCATGGAGCGTCGGCGCAGATTCAGGCGCTGGCGGAGAAGGAGGGCATCACGGCCTCGAACCTGGACGGCACCGGCATCACTGACGCGCCAACTTTGCAACTGGCGCTCGACGCCGCCAACCGGCTGACCCACGAAATCCTGGAAGGCCTTTCCGCCAACGACCTGCGCGGCGCCTGCCCGAACGCCATCATTTCCCATCCGCTCGGAATCCTTCAGGGCATCGACCACCTGCTTACTGGAAAAGTGGAGCGCATCGATTCCGAGCTTCTCCATACCCTGCTGAATCAGGGAATTGTTCCCGTCCTGCCGCCCTTCGGATTTGACGGCGATGGCAAGACCTATCGCACCAACTCCGACAGTATTGCGCTCGCGGTGGCCGACGCCTTGAAGGCGATCAAGTTGATTTTCATTACCGCGCACGACGGTCTCCGCTATCAGGACCGGATGATCCGTCAGATCCTGGTCGGCGATCTGCAGAAACTCTTGCAATCGGCGCCCGGCGGCTTTGCGCCGGAAATGCTCTCCAAGGCTCAACATGCCGCCTCCGCCTGTACTGCGGGTGTGCTGCGCGTCCATGTGATCAATGGACGTGACGATGAGGGGCTGCTCGCGGAGGTCTTCTCCAATGAAGGCATCGGAACGCTGATTTACGCCAACGAATACGAACACATCCGCCCCGCCAAGAAGAAGGACATCCGGGCGATCCAGATGCTCACCAAAAAGGCGGTGGAAGCGGGCGAACTGGTTCGGCGGACACGCGTCGAAATCGAGAAGACCCTGGGCGACTACTACATCTTTGAAATCGACAGGAATCCGGTTGCCTGCGTGGCATTGCACGTTTTTTCCGCACAGAAGAAAGGCGAACTTGCCAGCCTCTTTGTCGATCCCTCGTACGAGAATCAGGGCATTGGCCGCAAGCTGCTACAATTCGTCGAGAATAAAGCGCTCGAAACCGGCTTGACGGAGCTGATTACGCTCTCGACACAGGCATTCACTTATTTCCAGTCGAAGGGCGGATTTTCCGAAGGCTCCATCGACGACCTCCCACCTGACCGCCGCGAAAGATACGACCACAGCGGAAGGAACTCGAAAATTTTGGTGAAGAAACTGAAGGCGGCTGCTTAGTTCCAACGGAAAAGTGCGTCGTGCCCGATCGCTCTATTGGTTCACATGCACAACCCTGGCGGGTGGGAATCCGTTGAACGAGGTGCTGCTGGCGTGGGAATAGGCGCCGATATTTTCGGAGTAGAGAAAATCCCCCAGCTCCAGGTCGGGCAGTTGCGCGGCGAGGGTAATGGTGTCGAGCGCGTCGCAGGTCGGCCCGAAGACTGAGCAGATTTGTGTGGGAGCCTTCTTGAAGCTCTGCACCCGGTATTGGCAGTGGTCGAAAATCACGCCGCTGTAGGTGTGATAGACGCCGTCGTTGATGTAGTAGCAGAGTTTGCCGCCACGGACGGCTTTGCCGATGATCTGGGAAACGGCGCTGGCGGCCGTGGCCACGAGGAAGCGCCCGGGCTCGGCGAGGATTTCAATCGGTTCGGGGAAGAGACGGTCGATCTCCGAATTGATGGTCTTGGCCAATCTCCGGAACGGCGGGATCGCCTTGTCGTAATGCGCGGGAAATCCGCCGCCAATATCCAGAATCTTCAGATCGAAGCCGCGCGTCTTGGCCTCGGCAAAAATACTGGCCGCCAGGTTCAGGGCCTGGCTGTAGTTGGCCGGATTTGTACACTGACTTCCGACGTGGAAGCTCAGACCTTCGACGATCAGATTGTTGTTATGGGCAAAAGAGATCAGGTCCACCGCCTCGCCGGGCAGGGCGCCGAACTTGCTCGAGAGTTCCACCATCGAGCCGGTGTTGGGGACGCTGAGCCGCAGCATCAGACCCGAATGCGGCGCGTGACGGGCAACCTTGATGACCTCATCGTAGTTATCGTAGGTCACCAGCGGCTTGTACTGATCGAGGCGCTCGAGCGTTTCAACCGCCTTGATGGGATTCGCATAGATGATGCGGTCCCAGATGAAATCCTGCCGCGCCTTCGGTGAAAGGTTCTTGATCTTCTCGTGGACGTTCAAGAACTCCGCCATGCTCGCGACGTCGAAGCTCGCTCCCGCATCGTAAAATGTCTGCACGATGGCGGGATCGCTGTTCGCCTTTACCGCGTAATAGACCTGAACGCGCGGCAGATACTTGCGGAACTGGGCATAATTCTCCCGCAGCACCTTGTGATCCACCACGACGAGCGGGGTTCCGAACTTCTTGGCCAACCGAACGAGTTTCTTGTGGTCCATAGTTTATTGGTCGAAGGCTATCGGAGCTGTCGCCTCCTACGGCTTCGCCAGCTTGCATTCCGGCATCGTTCCCGGCATTAGGCCGTCGTCAAATGCCGTCGCCCTCCGTGATCAAAAAGTTCTTGAACTGCCAAACGTCGGCGGTGTCGAGCTGGGGCTTGTTGTATCCATGGAAAAAGTTTGAGTAGTGTTTCAGCGGCGTCCAGTCCGACCCCACGGAAACGAACTTGCCGAGATAAGGCTTGCTAATTCCCAGCACGTAGTCATGCGGCAGGTCGTCGGGCACGCACAGCCCGCGCTTGGGATTTTCGACCATCCACATGCTCGCGGCGACCACGGAAATGGCCACTTGCATCGTCGTGGCGTTTTGGTGCGGGACGAGGCGGCGTGACTCCTCGATGTCGAGATCGGATCCGCACCACCAGGAATGATAGGGGTGCCCCATCAGCAGCGCGCCCAGGATATCCGCGCCGCTTGTGATCTCATCGGTCATGATGCGGATGTTGGGCTGCAGCCGGTAGTCATAGCCGCGCAGTTCATACAACGAGGCAATGGCGCTGTCGCACGGGCAATAGGCGTAATGCACGGTGGGACGGTAGACCGCCTTGCCGTTTTCCCAAACCGTGAGCTTATCGGAAATGGTGAAGGCTTCACCGTGCCGCACGATCATCCCGATAATGTCATGGTTCGGCGGCACCCAGGACGCCACGTAGGTATTGATGCCCATGCGCGCCAGGCAGATCTGGTTCTTGGGGCCGTCCGGATGTTCGTAGGCGTAGGCGGGTAATTCCTTCTCGTGCGTGCCCCAGCCCATCTCGGCGGTGGTGGTGCCTTCCTCGCGAAAACCTTCCACGCTCCAGGTGTTGACGAATTCGTTGACCTGTTTGGGTTGGTTGGTGATCTGCGTGTCGCGCTCGCTGCAATGAATGACTTTGACGCCGAGTTCATGGGAGAGGTGGTTGAAGTTCAGCGCCTTGGCGTGATGAGCGACCTTCTCCGCCTGCGACCCGCTGAATTTCTTTTCCGCCAGGGCCTTTTCCGCGATGTCGAGGAGCCCCTGCTTCGTGAAGTGGCTGATGAGTCCCGGGTTGGCGCCGTGCTCGATGACGGCGGTGGAGCCCGGCTCGCTCCACTTGGAGGTCATGCGGCGCAGGTTCATGTGGCGCCAATATAGGGTGCGCTCGGTGGGAGGCTTGTTGTCCGCCCCGGCGTAGGGATCCCAGAGTTCCACCGAAGTGTTGACGTAGAGGATGCCGCGGTCATGGCACCACTGCACAATTTCGCAGCAATCGATGTTCCAGGCAAGGTCAATCAGCAGGTCGCCGGCAGACAGGTATTTGCCCAGCAGCCTTCCCATATTCTCTGGGGCAATGCGGTCCTTGATGAACGTGATGCCTTGTGCGATCCACGGCCTCAGCGCCTCGTCATTCTGGTCAAAATCGATAATGGTGATGCGCTTGGGATCGATGCTGACGTGCTTCACCAAGATGGGAATAGTGCAACGCGCGACGGCTCCAAAACCAACAAATACGACTCGATTCGGAAACTTGATCATCTTTACCTTAATCCTTCCCCTCTGACGCCCGCGGCTAAGCAGGCCACCACCCGAAAGCCACCCGCCAGGCCAGGGGTCCGAACCGCTCCGCTTCGCGAAAAATTATAAGCGCTAGATGCAGGACTAAAATAACAGGACTGTTAAATTTCAGCAAGATTCGGCAATCGGAGAAAGTTTCTTTGGCGCTTAATTTAATTTCCCACCATGCTGATGATTGATCATTGCAAAAATTAGCCTCCGGGCTGTCCGGCCGGAGAAGACTTAGGTGAAATCAGCGCCACCATCCATCCCCTTGTCCTGGCGGGTGGATTTCCACTCGAAGGCGATTGCGGCCAGTAAAAATGCTGCTTCCAAGGGTCTTGACTATTGCCGGAACGGGGCGTATGTTGACGCTTAATTTATTCCGTATTCGCTATCCATTCCTGAACAACAGGAAGAATCTTCATGAGGAGGGAGTATGAATCCCAAGGTTGTTTTGGAGTTCGCCGCCGCCAATAATGTCAAAATGGTGGATCTTCGTTTCACAGACCTCCCGGGCCTGTGGCACCACGTTTCCTATCCCATCCACGAACTGAATGAAGGCGTGTTTGAAGAAGGTTTCGGCATGGATGGATCGAGCATTCGCGGGTGGGCCGCCATCCATGAGAGCGACATGCTGCTGGTGCCGGACCCGAGCTGGTACACGCTTGACCCCTTTACCGACACCCCAACCCTGATCATGATCTCCGACGTCGTTGACCCTGTTACCAAGCAGCACTACATCCGCGATCCCCGTCATATTGCCAAGAAGGCGGAAACCTACCTTGCCTACACCGGCATCGCCGACAAGGCCTTTTTTGGGGCGGAAGCCGAGTTTTTCATCTTTGACAACATCCGCTTCGACCAGGCCCAGCAGCACGGATACTACTTCATCGATGCGGAAGAGGGCCGTTGGAATTCCGGCCGCGAGCGCGACAACCTCGGATACCGCCCACGTTACAAGGAAGGCTATTTCCCCGTTCCGCCCACCGATCACTACCAGGATTTGCGCAGTGAAATGGTTCTGGCCATGGAAAAGGCCGGGCTCGACATCGAATGCCACCACCACGAGGTGGCCACGGGAGGCCAGTCGGAAATCGACCAGCGCTTCAATACCATGCTGAAATCCGCCGACGGGATGATGATTTACAAGTACATCATCCGCAACGTCGCGCACCAATATGGCAAGACGGTGACCTTTATGCCCAAGCCGTTATTTCAGGATAATGGCTCCGGCATGCACACTCACCAGAGCCTTTGGAAGGATGGAAAGCCGCTATTCTCGGGCGACCGTTACGCGGGGCTGAGCCAGATGGCTCTTCACTACATTGGTGGACTACTGAAGCATTCCCCCGCGCTCGCGGCTTTGATCGCACCGACGACGAACTCCTACAAACGTCTCGTGCCGGGTTTTGAAGCGCCTGTTAACCTGGCCTATTCGCGGCGCAATCGCAGCGCGGCCTGCCGCATCCCCATGTATTCGGCGAGTCCCAAGGCGAAGCGCGTGGAATACCGGCCCCCGGATCCCTCCTGCAATCCTTACCTCGCCTTTGCCGCCATGTTGATGGCAGGTCTGGATGGAGTCGAGAACAAGATCGATCCCGGCGAACCACTGGACAAGGACATCTACGATCTCGGACCGGAGGAGATGAAGGCAGTGCCCTCGATGCCCGGCTCGCTCGAAGAGTCGTTGCGGGCCCTTGAGAAGGATCACGACTTCATGCTCAAAGGCGACGTCTTTAGCGAGGAGCTAATCGAAACCTGGATTGACTACAAGATGAAGAACGAGGTCCAGGCCATCAACACGCGCCCGCACCCCTACGAATTCGCGCTGTATTACGACATTTAGGGTTGTGGTTAAATGCTCGGTTGCAAGGACGATAGAAGACGGGGCTGGATTCGATTCAGCCCCGTTTTCTTTTGGGTTGCAGACGGACGCTACCCGAGCATCGGTTTGAGATCGGGGCTGGGTGACAAAGTGGGTTCGGTGAGGCGCTGGACATTTTCAAAAGTGCAGCCGCTGGCAAGCTCAACCAAGACAAGTCCTTTCGGCGTTACATCAATCACCGCGAGTTCCGTGATGATTCGGTTCACGACCCCTTCGCCGGTCAAGGGAAGCGTGCAGCGTTTGAGAATCTTGGGCCTTGCATCCTTGGTCGTGTGCTCCATGGTGATGATCAAGCGATTGGCGCTCGCCACCAAATCCATCGCGCCGCCCATGCCTTTCACCATTTTGCCGGGAATCATCCAATTGGCGAGATTCCCTTTTTCGTCCACTTCCATGGCGCCAAGAATGGCAAGGTCGATGTGCCCGCCGCGAATCATGCCAAACGAATCGGCGCTGGAAAAGTACGCTGCGCCTGGCGTTTCGGAAATGGTCTCTTTGCCGGCGTTGATCAGGTCGGGGTCCTCCTCACCCTCCCAGGGATAGGGTCCCACGCCCAACATTCCATTTTCCGATTGCAGGACCACGTCCATGCCCTCTGGCACATGATTCGCCACCAGGGTCGGCATGCCGATACCGAGGTTCACGTAAAACCCGTCCCTGAGCTCGAGGGCCGCGCGCCGCACGATGGTCTCGCGTTTATCCACGGCTTTGTTTCCTCACGGTGCGCCTTTCGATGCCCTTGGCGTAGGGGGTGCATTGGATGATTCGTTTGACGTAGATTCCGGGTGTCGTAATTGAATTTGGATCGAGCTCACCCGTTTCCATCAGCTCTTCCACCTCGGCGATGGTAATTTTCGCCGCCGTCGCCATCATGGGATTGAAGTTTCGCGCCGTCTTCCGGTAAATCAGGTTACCCGCGAGGTCGCCCTTCCAGGCCTTTACGAGTGCAAAGTCGGCGGTCAGGCCGCGCTCGAGCAAATATTTCTTGCCGTTGAACTCGCGACACTCCTTGCCGTCCGCCACCACGGTTCCAACGCCGGCAGGAGTGTAAAAAGCGGGTATGCCCGCGCCACCGGCTCGAATGCGCTCCGCCAAAGTTCCCTGCGGGATCAATTCCAGATTCAATTCCCCGCTCAATACCAGCGATTCGAATAGCCGGTTCTCGCCCACATAGGAGCCCATCATTTTGGCGATCTGGCGCGTTTCGAGCAGAAGCCCCAGCCCGAATCCGTCAGTCCCCGCATTGTTGCTGATCACGGTGAGTCCGGTCACGCCCTTGCGCTTGAGCGCGTGGATGAGGTCCACCGGAACCCCGCACATTCCGAACCCGCCCACCATCAGCGTCGCGCCGTTCGGAATGTCGTGAGTTGCTTCTTCCGCATTGGCAAAAACTTTCTTCATGAGGTTGCCCTGGACCGGGGGCTACTCCGCCGATGTGACCAGATACAGCGGAGGCAGACCTTTCTCGACGCGGAAGACGTTTTCCGCCGCGGCATTTCCGCGCCGCTGCGACGTTCCCCGGGTCATCCCGGCGACATGTGGCGTGGCGATGACATTGTCCATTTGCAGCAGCGGATGATTCGGGTCCGGCGGCTCATGAGTAAAGACGTCGATCCCCGCGCCGCGAATTTTCTTTGTGCGCAACGCTTCAACCAGCGCATCTTCATCCACGATTTCTCCCCGCGCCACATTGATCAGAATTGCCGTCGGCTTCATCAGCTTGAAGCTTTCGCGATTGATGAGGTGGTGCGTCTTGGAGGTGTACGGCGTGTGGATGGAGAGATAATCCGATTCCCGCAGTAGCTTGTCTAGGTCCGCGGGGCTGCCGAAGAAATCCAGGTGAAATTCCTCCTGCACCGGCTTTGAAACAGGGAGCGCATCGACGGCGAGAATCCGCATCCGGAATCCCGCTGCGCGCTTGGCGAGTTCGCGCGCGCTGCCGCCAAAACCCACGAGACCCAGCGTCTTGCCTGCCAGCTCGTCGTTCATCGGGTGATAAAACACGCCGGAGCGAAGGTTTTTGCGGCTCTCGTCGACATTCTTCGCGAGGCAAAGCATCAGGAACAGCACATGTTCGGCGAGCGCGACCCCGCTGAAAATTCCCGGCGTGTTGGCAATCGGAACGCCTTTTTCCAACAGGTACTTCACATCAATGTGGTTGAGCCCGGTTCCAATCACCTGCCAGAGCTTGACGCCGGAGGCAATGGCCGCATCGATCATCTCGTGCGTTCCCCAGCCGCCCTGGTCCACCACCACTTCGGCATTGCGAAATTGCGGCGCCATCGGTGAGTTCGGATCGTACAGTTCAACCTCGTGCTTCCCGCCAATTCCTTCGAGGAAGTCGTCGTACCATGGATGAACAACGTCGGAAAAACCGATAAAGAGAACTTTCATGCTGCGGCCACAGGCTCCCAAGGATTTTAATTTCGGCTTGTGCCTTCCGCGCGACGGCGCAAGAGCGAGAAGGTATACTTTATACCATCTTTTCCGTCAACGACATTCACCCTCGATGAGGCGTTGGGTCGGATGTCGCAGCGGGAAGTTGATCTGGTCAAACGGAGGTGTCCCGAAAGGATCAGGTTAAGTTGCACCGCCCCGATGTCAACCGATCCAGATCTTGAAGATTGCGAGGACTCAACATGCCAATGAACAACAATTCACAAATTCATGTCATTGAATTGCTGCGAGCCATCGACAGCCCCACGATCGCGAATGCCATTGAGAAGTTCAAAGTCCGCAATCAGACGGAGGGGTATGCCTCCGGCGAGCTGATCTGCCGATTTCCCGAGCTGCCCCCGATGGTGGGTTATGCGGTGACGTGCATCGTTGACACCACGAGTCCGGAACCGACCGGCCCCAATCGCCTCACGGACCTGTATGACGCCGTGGCCGGCGCACCCAAGCCTGCCGTGGTAGTGATGCAGAATCAGGGGCCCAGCCGCGTGCGCAGTTGCATGGTGGGCGACATGGTTTGCACCAGCCTGCAAAAATTAGGTGTGGCGGGCCTGGTTACTGATGGGGGCGTGAGGGATCTCGGTGGCATCCGCAAGCGTGCTCCGGGATTTCAGGTCTTCGCCGCGGGCGTGGTGGTCTCGCACGGGCTGCCCAATTATCTTGACGTCAACACTCCGGTCACCGTTTGCGGATTGCCCATTCAGCCCGGCGACATTCTGCATGGCGACGAAAGCGGCGTGGTTTCAATTCCTCTGGAGATTGTCGAGCCGGTCCTGGAACAGGCGAAGGTGGTCCTGAAAAAGGAAAGCGATTTGATCGACTTTCTCAACAGCGCATCATTCAACCTGGAGGAATTGAAGTATCGAATCACCCACTAAGGCGCAGCGCATGGAATTCTGCTTTGCCAAGGTTATTGGAATACTTCGGGATTCACCACCCAGCGGGGACGGTTTCCGGTGAGCACGGCGGCCACATCTTCCGCCATGGATTTGAACACTTTGAACATCGCGCCGGTGGTCATGGCGAGCGCGTGCGGCGAAGTAATGCAATTGGGCTGTTGAAACAGCGGGTGATTGAAATCGGGAGGCTCGGGGTCGAAGACGTCGAGGCCGACTCCGGCAAGCGACCCGGTCTGAAGCGCTTCCAGCAGCAGGTCGAAACTTTCAATCAGTCCGCCGCGCGCAATATTGATGAGGCAGGCCCCGCGCTTGATGAGTTTGATGGTTCGCTGATTGATTAGCCCGCGCGTCTCGTTCGTCACCGGGGCATGGAGCGAGATGAAGTCCGACTGCGACAGCATTTCCTCAAGCTCGGTCAACTCTACGCCTAATTCACGCGCCCGCTCGGGTTTGGAGTAAGGGTCGTACGCCAGAATCCGCATGTTGAAGGGACGCATCATCTGCGCCAGCACCTGGCCGCTATTGCCAAGTCCGATGATACCGAGCGTCGCGCCATCAAGGTCGCCGGGCTTCGCGCCATAGCGGCTGTCCCAGTTTCCCCGCTTGCATTGCCGGTCCCATTCGGTGAGCCTTTTGCACACCGCCATCATCAAGGTTGCAGCGCCCTCCGCCACGGCTCGAGCCCCCGCCGCTGGAACATAGACGACGGGTATCCCGCGCGCCGTTGCGGTTTTGATGTCGACCGATTCATAGCCAATTCCCGGCCGCCCAATGACGCGAAGGTGCGTGCCTGCCTCGATCACGCGGGCGCTGGCGATAGACCCTCCACGCACGATCAAGGCGGCAGCGTCTTTGACAACCTCGACGAGGCAGTCCTCTGCGGGGCAATCTGCCACCACGATCTCACCGTGGGATTTCAGAATGTCGACGGCAATTTGGTCGATGGGGGCGGTGCAGGCAATTTTCACAGTCGGCATGTGGAAATTGAATTCCTCCCGAACAGAGTGGCGGCATCAGTGCAATTTACGTCCAGTCAGTTCATGAACCTCACGGCTGATTATTTCATGCCCGGAGGCGGCGTATCGCCGGTGTAGATCTCTTTCATCTGCACCCACGTTGACCCCGCCGGCGCGCCCGGCACGGGTTCCTGGAACGTCCGCATAAGCGTGTCCCATTCCCGGGCCTTGGGATTCTCCATATACTTCGGCATGTCGCGTTCCATGTCGAAATCGTCGACCGTCTCCATGAACATGAACAGCGTGCGACCGAAGCGGTAAATATAGGTGCGCCGGACGCCGCACTTCCAGGTTCCGGCCACGACCTCGGGCCACGGATGCGCGTGGTAATCCTCATAACGCCGGATAACCTCCGGATCGTCCTTCAACAAAACGGTTTGTGCATAGCGTTTCATCGGATGACTCCTCTATGTCGTTTTATTCCGCAATCAGTCTGCCATCGGAATTTTGGAGGCGTAACCCAGCTCCGCGCCCCCGCTCAGAATCAAATCAATGCCGGTGATGAAGCTTGATTGATCGCTGGCGAGAAACAGGCAGGTCTGGCCCGCTTCTTCGATGGTCCCGCTGCGTCCCAGGTGCTGGGTGCTTTCCAGCCATTTGTGCAGTCCTATCGGATCCGGTGAAGCATCGACGCTGGTTACCCGCATGTGCGTGTAGATGTTCCCCGGCAGGACGGCGTTTACGCGGACGCCGTGCTTGGCCTCGTCGATGGCGAGCGCCTTGGTGAAGGAGCTGACGGCTCCCTTGGTGGCGCAGTAAATGGTGGCGCCTTCCTGCCCGAGGTGCGCAACCAGACTGCTGAGATTCACGATGGCGCCGCGCCTCTTGCGCAGATGCGGCAGGGCATACTTGCAGCCCAGAAAGACGGCGATCAGGTTCAATTGCAGCAAATCGTTAAAGTCCTTGGCGGTAAAATCGTCAATCGGAAGGGTGGGGGGATGCCAGCCCGCGTTGTTCACGAGCGCGTCCAGCCCCCCAAAGCGCTTCACGGCCACATCGACGACGCGTCGGATATCCTCCTCCTTGCGCATGTCGGCCAGCTCGTAGTGAACTTCCCCCGGCCCTTTGGCGTTGAGTTCTTTGGCCAGCGCCATACCGCTTTTTTCGTCGTAATCGGGAATGACCACCCGCCAGCCCGCTCCGCAGAAAACGCGCGTGCAGCCCTCTCCGATGCCTTTTGCCCCACCGGTGATGATTGCTACCTTTCCTTGGTCAGCCATCGAGGTTGCCTCCTTATCGAAATCCATTCAGCCAGCCGCGGAGCTGGATTGCTTTACCCGCGAACCAGGCCGTTTCCATAAGCCAGAATCAGAACTGCAATAATGAGTACCGCCAGACCGAGATAGAGCACGCGGATGGAACTTCGCGCTGCCGTCTTCCACTCGCCGGTCACGAATCCGAACAGGTTCGCGATGATGATGGAGGCGGAGATCATGACCGCAAACCCTACGGTGGTCCCCAGCCGGCCCACATAATAAGCCCCCGCGCCATAGGCGACTTGTGAGGTGAAATGAAATGCGCCCATGCCGAAGGAGAGCGCCGCATCGCGGCCCGCGCCCGGCCCTGCGTAATTCCTCCACGATCCCGTCTTGATCATGCGGCCGCCACAAAAAATCAGAACTGCCAGATACCCGCCCCAATACACGGCAATGAAACGCGCCACGCTGGCATACACTGGCGAGGTGCCGAGTTTCACCGCCTCTGTCGCCACGCGGTCGGCAAAATCGAACCCCAGATTATTTCCGGCACTGGTAACCCCGGAGAGAATGCACCAGGCAAGGCCAATCGCAAATACTCCCGCCGCCGATTTTTTCACCAGCGAAGATGTTTTCGAGGCAATGGAGGCGGATTGATCCACCGCCTTTTCGCGAATCATGCCCGCCTTGCCGCAGACCGCGACACCGGCAATGCAGACGGCGATTCCAAGCAGAATCACCATGCTTGCGTTCGTGGGAATTCCCGACCAATGCCGCGCCATGGGGATAAGGGCGCCAATTGCGGTGATGATGCCCATGATGATCGCGTACCCGAGCGAGAGGCCGATGGTGTCAATTCCAATGGCGAAAGTGACGCAGCCTATGCCCCACATGAATCCGAACGCCATGACGATGGCGATGGTCGTTCCGCCCACGGCCCTGACCGCGGCTTGCCAATCCGGGACCAGAAAATGCGCCGCGCTCAGGGGAAGGATGATCATGGCGAAGCCGTGACCCACGATCCACATGTTCTCCCAATCGTAGCGCCGCCGGATGCGCAAGGGGACGCCCACGCCAGCGTTGCAAAGCGCGGAAAAAAAGATCAGGCCCAATCCGAGAATTAAGGGGCTCATGATGCTCCACTCCACCGCGCCGCAGGGGATTTTGATTCCCGCAATTTCCACCTACGGGCGAAGCGTCTTGCGCAAAAACGCGAGGCCTTCTCTCGCCAGATCGTCCTGCGACTTTGCATAGGGATGCCAGGCGCGCGCCATGGGGGCCAACCGGCCCTGCGGATTGAATGACTCGATGGTTGCAAAGCCTTGATAGTCGATCTGCTTTAGCGCTTCCGCGACCTCGCGCCACGGGACGTAGCCGTGGCCCGGGGTTCCGCGATGGCTTTCACTCGCGTGCAGGTGAAAGAGTCGCTTGCCCGCCAGCCGGATCGCGTCGCCAATGGAACTCTCTTCCATGCCCATGTGGAAGGTGTCGAGGTGAATTCCCACCGCCGGGTGAGCGGTGATGTCCATCAGCTCGCAACCTTGGGCGGAGGTATTGAGCAGACTGTCCTCATAGCGGTTCAAGACCTCAACGCAAAAGGGAATTCGGACTTGAGCGGCGACGTTCGCCAATTCCGTGCAGGCATTCTGCGGCGTGCTTGTAGCGGTTCAGGCGCTCGGCGTCGGAAACCCATTCCGAGCCGCCCGCTCCGACGCACGCCCCGGAAAATACCGCAGCCCCCGCTTCCGCACAAATTTCCAAGGACTTTCGCGCGTACTCCAACCCCTTCTGTCGCGTCGCGGCGTTCGAAGAGGAAAGGTCACCTTCGGTGCCGAACATGCCGATGACCGAACATCCCAGACCTTGATCCTTCAATGCGCCTCGGAGGATCGAGCCTTCCACCAAGCCGCCTTCTTCCAGCGCGAACTCGATAGCCTCCGCGCCCATGGACTTGGCCTTTTCCAGAAGCCCCAAATGGCGGTCCGTGCGGAACGGCGACTCCCAAACCCAGAGGTTCAGACCAATCTTCATCGTGACCTCATTCGTACCAGAGCCGGCTGGGCGGCTTTTCCACCAGCACGTTGCGCAGAACTTTGACGGCCAGCTCAAATCCCTCGATGGGATCAATCAAGGGGTCTTCGTGTTCAACGGAGAGAACATCGTCGTAACCGACCAATCGTAGCGTGCTGACAAAGTCCCGCCAAAAGGACTCGGGGTGCCCGTAGCCGGCAGTTCGAAAGATCCAACTTCGGCGCGAGCGCGCTTGAAAATCCTTTGCATCGAGAACACCGTTGATGCGGACATTGTGGGAATCGACGCGGCTGTCCTTGGCGTGAACATGACCGATCACCGGGCCTAATAAGCGAATGACCTCGAGAATATCCATGCCCTGCCAAAAGAGGTGCGAGGGATCGAGGTTGCACGCAACCACCGGTCCCACGGCATCTCGCAGGCGCAATAACTCTTCCGGCTTATAGACCATGTCAACCGGATGCATTTCGAAGCAGAGCTTGACGCCGTGATCGGAAGCGATATTTCCGTGTTCCTTCCAGTAGGGAATCAGGCGCTCTTCCCACTGCCACTGGTGCGCGTCCATATTCCGCGGCGGATAGGGGTAAAGAATCCAGTTGGGGGATTTGTCGCCCGGCACAGCTTCGGGAAGGCCGGAAAGGAGCGTCATGCGTGTTACGCCCAGCTTCGCGGCAAGCTTGCAGGTGGCGCGAAAGTCCCGATCGTACGGCTTGGAAATGGAAGGGTCGGGGTGCAGCGGCTCACCGTGCATGGCGAGGGCGCTGATGGACAGTTGAGCATCCGCGAGAGTATTGGTGAATTCTTCCAGTGTAGATTGATCGCCCAGCAATCGCTCCGGGTCGCAGTGGTTCTTGGGAAAGAAGCCACCGGTTCCAATCTCGATGGATTTCAGCCCGAGCTGGCGCATGCGCTGCGCGGCCTCTCTTAAGGGAAGGGAAACAAAGACCGTGGAGATTGCCCCCAAATGCATGGTCTGTCCTTTGATGTATTGCCTCGCCGTGGCCGAGAAGTTGTACCACCGAAAGGCAGGAGAGTCTACAGCAAAGCTCAAGGTGTGACACTCGGTAGGGGGTAGGAGCTTTAGCTCGGACATAAATGGCCTCACTTCGACGCGGTCTTCCAGCCCCTGAAGCTCCTGGGCCTGAGGGCCCTGCTCCAGCCGCTGTGAGTCAGCGGACCTGAAGGTCCGCCCCCCCGTTTCATATCGATCCCGCCAAACCAGGACACCACCTTACCGGGATAATCCTTGACTTCGGTTTCAGCGTTACGTATACATACACGGCCATTTGCGGGCTTAACATCGCGATCCTAGACTTCAATCTTTCACGCCGTATGTCTTGCGGCGCGTCCATCCGCAGGTGAGTGCCGCGGACTTTGGAGGCAGGTTTGGATTCATTTCCCCAGGAATCGGGTGAAATCCGAGGAGCTTATGTCTACCTGATTTCCGGGGTGGCGGCGATGGGCGGATTCCTCTTCGGATACGACCTCGACGTTATCGTCGGCGCGATCATCTTCCTGCAAGAACAGTTTGTCCTGAATTCCGTGCAGACCGGATTCGCGGTAAGCTGCGCCTCGATTGGCTGTATTATCGGTCCACTTGCCGGAGGGCCGGCCGCCGATTGGCTGGGACGCAAGAAGACGCTGCTCGTGACGGCGGTCATCTTCGGCATTGGAACCGTCGGTACGATTTTCCCTCGCACTATCGCCGAATTCGACTTCTTTCGGGTCGTCGGCGGAGTTGGCATCGGTCTCGCGTCGGTCACTTCGCCGATGTACATTGCGGAAATCGCCCCGGCGCGGCTGCGCGGGCGGCTTGTTACCGTCAATCAACTCGCCATCGTGGTTGGAGCGCTCTCCTCGATCATCGTCTCCTATTTCTTGTCGCACTCCGGCAACTGGCGTGCGATGTTTGGTTACGAACTCGTGCCGGTTTTCCTGTTTTTTTTCGGCCTCGCCATTGTTCCCGAGAGTCCGCGCTGGCTGTTTGAGAAAAAACGTCTCGATGAGGCGCGCGCGGTCCTCGCGAAGATTTATTTGTCGGCAACGGCAGTCGAGCAGGAAATGAAAGTCATGCTCCAAGCCGGCGCGGAGCAGGTTGGAACGTTTATGGAGCTCCTGCGCCCCGGCATCCGCAAGGCATTGTTGATCGCCGTCGCGCTCGCCATCTTCCAGCAGATGACCGGGGCCAGCCCGCTGACGTTCTACCTTCCGATCATCTTTCAGAAGGCGGGATTCAACAGTCCCTCCGACGCAATTTTTCAAACCGTGCTGCTGAATGTCTGGGATGTTTTCTGCACTCTGCTCGCCATGTGGCTGGTTGACCGCCTGGGCCGCCGCCCGCTGCTGCTGATTGGAATTTCCGGAATGGCGGCGAGCCTCGTCCTTGTCGGATTCTTCTTCGCTCACCACATGACCGGTGAACTCGTTGTGGGAGTCATGATGCTCTGCATCGGTTTTTACATCATCAGCCTCGCGCCCCTTGCGTGGCTCATCATGTCGGAAATTTTCCCCACGGGCTTGCGGGGCAAAGCCATGGCCGTGGCCTCGATTTTCCTCTGGGCCGCCACCTTTGTCGGGACTCAAGTTCTTCCCGTCCTCAGCGACTTCATGCAAAAGCACTTCCATTCCACCGCCGGGGTCTTCTGGACCTTCGCTGGCGTTTGCGCCATCGCTCTGGTTTTTTGCTTCTACATGGTTCCTGAAACCAAGGGCCGCTCACTCGAGGAAATCGGTGAGTCCTGGACCAAGTAGCTGCCTATCCTCTCAGTGCCTCGGTGTCTCTGTGGTTAAGCCTTTATGCCAGCCACCGGGGCACAGAGGTCCACGTTGACAACCCAATTTCCGCCGGATAGAGTACCCACTTCATCCTGAATCGGGTGCCTGCGCGAGCGTTATAACCGGGTGCGCGCGGCACGGAATAATCTTGAAAGGGCAAAATTTCGTCAAATGAATATCAAGGTAGGAACGGCGCCGGACAACTGGGGGGTCTGGTTCCAGAGCGATCCAAAGCAAACCCCCTGGAGCCGTTTTCTCGATGAAGTCGCGGAGGCTGGTTACGAGTGGATCGAACTCGGCCCCTACGGTTACCTGCCCACCGACATCAAGACCTTGCGGACTGAGTTGGACCGACGAAAATTGAAGGTTTCCGGCACGTTTGCCATGGCGCACCTGGAGGACCCCGCCGCCTGGCCCGATCTCGAAAAGCAGGTCGTGGGCGGTGGCGAATTGCTCGCGGCGCTGGGCGCAAAATACCTCGTGCTGATTGACGATGTTTACTCCGACCTCTTTACCGGCCGGCCCACGCGTCCAAGCCGTCTGGATGTGGATTCCTGGAAACGGCTCATCGATGCCACGCACAAAATCGCGGACCTCGCAAAGTCGCGCTTCGGCCTCGCCCTCGTCTTCCATCCACACGCTGAGACGCACGTGGAGTACGAGGACCAGATTGAGGCTTTTCTCGAGCAGACCGACCCGGCGCGCGTTTCCCTTTGCCTCGACACTGGCCACCATGCCTATCGTGGTGGCGACCCGGTGGCTTTCATGCGCAAGCATCACAAGCGCATCACCTATCTCCACCTGAAAAGCATCGATGGTGCAATTCAAAAGAAGGTGGCGGAGGAAAAGATTCCGTTCGCGCTCGCCGTCGGCATGGATATGTTTTGCGAACCTGCCCACGGCATGGTTGATTTCAAAGCCTTCCGGGACGTTTTACGCGATGTCGACTATGACGGCTGGGCAATCGTTGAGCAGGATATGTATCCGGCCCCGTTTGACAAGCCGTTGCCGATGGCAAAGCGCACCCGCGCGTATCTGCGTGAAATTGGAATTGGTTAAGAACGAAGCCGGGTGAAGTTTCCCCCGGCAATAATCCGGAATTTGTAATGCCCCCTCGTTGGTCCCCCGACACCTCCCCGAATCGTTTATCGGCGGGATTTGGTGAGGGAATGAAGGCATTTTTGTAAGGTGTCAGAAACCAAGGCCGGCGGTCTGTACTAACTAGCCCTGACTTTGCGGGAATTTCCCGTTTGCAGCCAGATCCGTTTATCAATGATTCGAGAGCTGGAAAAAGCGCGTAGGCTCAAAGAAAAATTAAGGTCTGGAAAGCCCTGCTTCGGCGCGCAACTGGCCCTCTCGGACCCCGGCGTGGCGGAGATCTTTGGCCGCGCGGGATACGACTATCTGATTGTAGATACAGAGCATACGGCCTCAACATTGCCCATCGTCAAGGCCATGCTCCAGGCCGCAGCACACACCGAGGCGGTTTTGCTGGCGCGGCCGCTGCGATTCGACGCGGATGAAATTCGGCGGCTGCTTGACCTGGGCTCAAGTGGGGTCCTGTGCCCATTCATCAGTTCTGGCGATGAAGCCAGCAGGCTGGTACAGGCTTGCCGCTATCCGCCTGATGGCATTAGGGGTTACGGGCCGCGGCGGGCGGGAATGTATGGAATGGACGCGGAAGAGTATTTTCAAACCGCCAATCAGGCCATGATCGTGACGGGAATCATTGAATCCGCCCAAGCCGTTGAAAATATTGATGATATTGTACGTGTCGAGGGATTTGATGGCGTCGTGATTGGACCCATGGATTTGTCCATCTCCCTCGGCTGCTTCCGACAATTCGAGCATCCCCTTTATCTTCAAGCGGTTGAGACGGTCAGGAAAGCCTGCCGCCGCCACGGGAAAGCCATGGGCCACGGCTGCCAGGGTCTGGAACACGCGAAGCAATGCGCGGCGCTGGGGGACACCTTATTATTGGTGGCGGGTGATGACGCGTTTCTCGCCTCCGAAGCCCAGCGGTTTCTGAAGGAACTGGCGAAATAGCCCCGAAGGCCGAGCAGGCGGGAATTCTGAGGTATCACGATGGAAATGTATCTGGACGGCAAATGGGTTGACTCGCCGAAAGTCATCGAAGTCGTTTCTCCGTTTTCGGGGCAAGTCATCGATACGATTCCCGACGCGACCCCGCAGCAAATCGAGGCGACACTCGCGGCGGCGGTTCAAGGCGCAGCGGCCATGGCGAAGTTGACCGCGTATGAGCGCAGCCAAATCCTTCTGCGCGCGGCGGACCTCCTGGCGAAACAAGTTGAAGACTTCGCCCGCACCATCAGCCTCGAGGAAGGCAAGCCGCTGGTCGAATCGCGCGGTGAGGCGGGGCGGACTCCGGACATTTTTCGATTGTGCGCCTTCGAGGGCGCGCAAATACGTGGTGAGACCCTGCCGATCGACGCTCAAACCGGCGCGGCGGGCAAAATGGGATTCACGTTGCGAGTTCCTTGCGGCATCGTCGTTGCCATCACGCCGTTTAACTATCCCCTGCTGCTGGTGGCGCACAAGGTCGGACCCGCACTTGCGTCGGGAAACGCCGTTATTCTGAAGCCCGCCAGCAAGACTTCGCTCACCGCGCTGAAACTGACCAAGATTTTTCTCGAAGCGGGATTGCCGCAGAACGCTTTGCAGTGCATTACCGGCTCGGGGCAGGCGGTCGGGATGGCCTTATGCAGTGACGCGCGAGTGCGCAAGATCAGCTTCACCGGCAGCACGGATGTCGGCGAAAAAATCACCCAGGTTGCCGGTGTCAAGAAGCTCTCTCTGGAACTTGGTTCCAACAGCCCGCTGGTGGTATTGCCCGACGCTGACCTCAATGCAGTTGCCGATGCCACGGCCATTGGCGGCTACGTGAATGCCGGGCAAGTTTGCATTTCCACACAGCGGGTGCTGGTTCAGAGAAAAGTCTACGGAGATTTTCTCGACGCCCTCAAACCCAAGGTGGAAGCCATCAAAGTCGGCGATCCGATGCAGGATGACACCAAATTGAGCGCCATGATCACGGAAGGCGCGGCCCAACGCGTCCAAAGCTGGATTGACGAAGCCACTCAGGGCGGTGCGCGAATCGTGACCGGAGGCTCGCGGCAGGGCCAGGTGTTTGCTCCGACGATTGTGGCGGATGTTGACCCCAGGATGCGGATCTCCTGCGATGAGCTTTTTGGCCCCGCGGTCGCCGTCACTCCAGTGGATTCCATTGACGAGGCGATTGCTGTGGCCAACGACAGCAAATACGGCCTCGGGGCGGGAATTTTTACCCGGGACATCAAGAATGCCCTGCGCTTTGCCCGCGAGGTCGAGAGTGGAACGATTCAGATCAATTGGACGCCGCTCTGGCGCGCGGATTTCATGCCTTACGGCGGTTTCAAGAGCAGCGGCATCGGCAAGAGGGCCCGCGGTACGCCATCGAAGAGATGACGGAACTCAAGACTGTGGTCTTTCATGGTCTCGGGGCATAGTCGTTTCATTCGCAGCAATCGGGCTCGGATTGTAGACCGAGTGTCTCCGATTTCTGGCAGTCCCGTGGACTCGATCGGAGTCCTGAGATCGGACCTCATCCCGGTATAGTGGACGCCGCAAAAGCGGCACGAGGCGGCACTGCGGTGCGATGCAATGGTCGCGGGTGGGGACGCCCGCACTACAACGTCGCCGCGATTCACAAGGGGGCAAAAATATGGCTCGCGCCAGAGATTCGAAAAAAATAACGCTGACCATGGCCCAAGCCCTGGTAAAGTTTCTTTCCGTTCAATTCAGCGAACGTGACGGCCGGCAGCGCCGGCTGATTCCCGGAATGTTCGGCATCTTTGGCCACGGAAACGTAGCCGGGCTCGGCCAGGCGTTGTATGAGTACGGCCAGGACCTGCCGTATTTTCAGCCGCGCAACGAGCAGTCGATGGTGCACACCGCGGTTGGATATGCAAAAGCCATGCGGCGCACGGCGACACTCGCCTGCACGTCTTCGATTGGTCCGGGCGCAACCAACATGGTCACGGGCGCGGCGCTGGCGACGATCAATCATCTGCCCGTGCTCCTTTTCCCTTCCGATTACTATGTCACGCGGCATCAGGGGCCGGTCCTTCAGCAGTTGGAGCATCCGATTTCAGCGGACGTCAGCGTCAATGACTGCTTCCGCCCCGTGAGCCGGTTTTTCGATCGCATCTCGCGTCCGGAACAACTCCTGACCGCGCTTCCGGAAGCCATGCGAGTGCTAACCGATCCGGTGGAAACAGGGGCTGTCTCGATCGCGCTGCCCCAGGATGTGCAGGCGCACGCGTATCCCTATCCCGAGAACCTGTTCGAAAGGCGGGTCTGGCGGATCGAGCGCCGGCTGGCCGATTCCCAGCGAATCAAAGAATCCATCGGTCTGCTGAAGCAGGCGCAGCGCCCGGTCATCATCGCGGGCGGAGGCGTGCACTATTCCGAGGCATGGGAGGAGTTGCAGAACTTTTCAGAATCATTGGGCATTCCCGTGGTTGAGACTTTTGCTGGAAAGGGCGCAATCCGCAAGGAATCCGCATTGCTGCTGGGGGGGCACGGGCTGACCGGGAAATTCCTCCGCCGCCAAGTGCGTCAGCAGGGCGGACCTGGTGATTTGCGTGGGCACGCGCCTGACCGACTTCGCCACCGGGTCGCAATCCTGCTTCAACAATCCGAACGTTCGTTTTATCAGCCTCAACGTAACCTCTCATGACGCCTATAAGCAGGGCGCGCTGCCGATTCTCGCTGACGCCCGCGAAGGTTTGCGCGCGCTTACCGCGGCGGGCAAGAGAGCCGGCATCACTCCCCGCCCAAGCTACGTCGACGAAATCGCGGGATTGAAAAAGCGCTGGAACCGGCAGCTCCCGGCGGAGATCTATCAACCTACTCCCGGCGAGGCGATGAGCCAGGGGGAATTGATTGGCATCCTGAACGACGAGGCGAAGGCGGGCGATACGGTTGTTGCCGCGGCGGGCAGCCCGCCGGGAGACCTGCACAAGCTCTGGGATGTCAGCGGCGGCTCGGCCTGCCATCTGGAATTCGGCTTCTCCTGCATGGGCTACGAAATTCCCGCCGGCCTTGGCGTCCGCATGGCGCAGCCGCATGGCGAAGTCTTCGTGTTCATCGGAGATGGAACCTATTTGATGAATCCCACCGAACTGGTTACTGCCAGCCAGGAAGGGCTGAAGATCACGCTGGTGATTTCTGAAAACCATGGGTTTCAGTGCATCCGGGGATTGCAGATGGTTCGCGCCGGACACAGCTTTGGCAACGAATTTCGCGCCCGCGACAGAAAATCGAAACGCCTCGAAGGTGATTTCGTAACCATCGATTTTGCCAAGAACGCGGAGAGCATGGGGGCGCGGACCTGGAGCGTGAATTCGCCGGAAGGATTGCGCCAGGCGTTGCGCGAGGCTCGCGAGGAGCATCAGACTTCCGTCATCGTGGTGGAGACGGAGAAGTATCGCGGCTTGCCGGGCTCGGGCGTTTGGTGGGACGTCGCTCCGGCGGAGGTTTCCAAGGATGCGGTGACGCGCAAATTGCGAGCGGAGTACGAGGCGGGCCGCCGCAAGCTGCAGCGGTTCCACTATTAGTATGGGATTTTCAAAATGAAATGGATACGCGAAAAGACCCTCCGCGGCGAGTGGATGGGGGGAACGTGGCTGAATCTGGGTTCAAGCCTCACGGCCGAGATTGCCGGCAAGTCAGGCTTCGATTGGCTGCTGGTCGATCTTGAGCACGGCATGGGCGACCGGCACGAACTGGTGACGCAGCTTCAGGCGATCGACGCGACGCCTGCCGCCCCGGTGGTGAGGATCGCGTGGAACGATGCCGTCCTGTTCAAACGCGTGCTGGACCTGGGCGTCTCCGGGGTCATGGTTCCAATGGTGAACAATGCCGAAGAGGCCCGGCGCGCCGCCGCCGCCATGCGCTATCCTCCCGACGGAATCCGCGGCGTCGCGAAGATGAATCGCGCCACGGATTTCGGCCCGGGATTTGGCGAGTACTTCAAAAAGGCGAACTCGCACCTATTGACCATCGTGCAGATCGAAACCAAGGCGGCCATTGAGAATCTTGACGAGATTGCCGCCGTCGATGGCGTCGATGTCCTTTTCGTCGGCCCCCTGGACCTCAGTGTGAGCCTGGGCGTGCCCGACCAATTTGATCATCCCATCGAGCAAGACGCGCTCGCCAAAGTCGTTGCCGCTTGCCGCAAGGCGCACAAGGCCGCGGGAATTCTTGTTGCGAACGAGGATCAACTCAACCGCGTGAAGAAACTGGGATTCACCTTCGTGGCGATTGGGTCCGATGGAGCGGCGGTGGTGAAAGAGATGCGCGCGCTGGTGGCGATGCTGGGGAAGTTGAAATGATCTGAATCTCGCGGCAGCGCTTCAGCCTGCCGGCCGCGATTGTAGGCCGGGTGTCCTCACCCGGCATGGGGGTTGGCGCGGACCTCCGGTTCTTGGAATCAGCGTTCCTGGATGGACTTCGAGTAGACCGTCTTCGCAGAGATTGAAAAAAATCTCTGCGCCAGCCGACAAGAGCAGCCAATGCGATTTCTAACTGTGGGAACGCTTCTTATTCTGGCGACAGCTTCTTTGGGGGAATGCCACGGCCAACGCAGGCCCACCGATCAAACGACCTTCCATACCGGCAATAGAAGAGTCCTGATTGAGATATCGCGACCGATGCCGAGCGTGGAAGGAACGGTGTCGCCGTCCATGTGGCCACCGCTCGCCGATGCTTTGGTCGAGGTCTATACCCACCCCGAAGCGGTCTCGAGATACATCCCAGGCGGCAATCCCCAGAAGCGAATCGCGGGTTGCATGACGGACCCGTCGGGCAAGTTCAAGCTCTCCGTACCTTCGGGGGATTACGAGGTGAGAGTCAGCTACCCTGGATATCAAGTGCTGTCATTCAACATCAAAGTCAGAAAATGGTATTTCTTTCGGCGGCGACAACTGAAGGCGATGCTTGCGGTTCCAGACTAGTCTCTTGGTGGTTTCGCCGAGACTGCTCGCCAATGGCCAAGCCCCCGCCAATGCTGCCCGCGCCAGCCGATGTGGGTGGGGTCCCACGTGAATGCGGATCGCTACAAAGTTAACAACGCGGGTGGGGACACCCGCGCTACAACGGTCGGGCATTCGCTTCCGCCTCAAATCCCCGCCTCAAACTCCCGGCACATAACCCGTTCCGAAGCGGTGTGCCGACTCATTGCGGAAATCCGAAATCAATGACATCAGCGCGGAGGTTCCTCCGTCGACAACGATCGTTTGGCCGACGATGAATCCCGCATCCTCGGTGCAGAGGAACGCCGCGAGTTTCGCGATGTCGAGAGGAATGCCAAAGCGGCCCACGGGCACGGCGTTGCGCGCGGATTCCGCGGCATCCTTAAGGTTGAACCCGGCAATGGCCTTGGCGTGGTTCTCGACGTTGATCCAGCCCGGAGCGATGGCGTTGATGCGCACGCCCTTGTGGGCCATTTCGACTCCGAGCGTGCGGGTGAACGCGATAATCGCACCTTTGGTGGCCGCGTAAACCGAGTGCTCGGGAGCGCCGGCTACTCCGTGAATCGAGGTCAGGTTGACGATGGCCCCGCCGCCGTGGCTGAGCATGTCTTCAATCACGCGCTGGGTAAGAAAGTACGGCGAGCGCAGGTTGACGTTCAAGAGAACGTCGTACTGCTCGGGCGTCACTTTGAGGAACGGCTTGTTCAGCGTGATGCCGGAATTGTTGACGAGGCAATCGATCCCGCCGAGAAATTTGATCGCCTTCCCGGCGAGGTCTACAGCTTCATCGGCGCTTTCAAAGTTTGCCTTGAGAGCGACGGCGCGCCTTCCCATCGCCTTGATCTCCTCCACTGCCGATTGGGCTCCATCCGCGCTGTGGCCGTAATGCAGCACCACGTCCGCGCCTTGCCGCGCAAACTCGAGCGCAATGCCGCGCCCGATTCCCGTGCCCGATCCGGTCACCAGCGCGCGCTTGCCGGTCAATCTTCCCTGATCGCTCATCCCAAACCTCCTCGTTGTTCCTGGTCCTACGTCTTCGGGGCATCCTGAAGTGCGTTGGCGTTTTCCGCAAAGGCTTCCAGCTTGGCCTTGAATCCTCGCCGCTCCAGGACGGAGGGATTCAAAATGTTGTCCGGCAGTCCGCCCTCAGCAACCTTGCGCATTCCCTCCGTAACCGACGCCTGAGTGGCGTAACAAGCTTGCCGTGTGGCCGGCAGCCAATGCGGCGCCAGGATTACATTGTCGAGTTTGGTCAGCGGATCGTCGGCGGGCAGAGGCTCCTCCTGAAAAACATCGAGGGCCGCGCCGCGAATCCAACCTTCGCGAAGTCCGCGAACCAATGCGTCCTGTTGCACGAGTTCACCGCGAGCGACATTGATGAAATAGGCTGTGGGTTTCATGAGCCGGAATTCCCGCTCGCCGATCATGCCGTGGGTGTGCGGTTCAAGACGGCAGTGAATGCTGATGAAGTCGGATTCGCGGAAAACTTCCGCCAGGGAATCAACCAGTGTCACGCCGAGGGTTCGGGCTTGCGCGGCGTCGGCGCGGGGAGAATAGGCCAGCACGCGCATTTGGAAAGGGGCAACGAGGCGCGTCAGCTCGGCCCCGGTGTGGCCGAGGCCGACGATGCCCAGCGTCATTCCCGGCAAATCGTCGCCGGTGATTTCCGACTGGCGGTCCCAGCGGCCGGTGCGCGCCATGCGTTCATGCTCGGGAAGGCGTTTGGCGAGCGCCAGAATAAAGGTCAGGGCTGCGGACGCGGTCGAGTGAACCAGTGAATTCGGCGAGTTGAACACCAGAACGTCGTTCGCCGTGCAGGCAGCCACATCGATCTTGTCGTAGCCCGCTCCACCGCGGCCGATGGCCACGAGGTTTGCGGCTCCGCGCGAGAAAGCAGAGTCCTTCACCCAGGGCCGGCAAATGATTAGACCGTTGGCGGTCGCGACATGCTCTGGCGTGACTTCGAGCGAGTAAAGCCGCGCCGAATAGGTGGGATCGTTGAGCTGCGGCGCCTGGTCCCTCATGAATCCGGTTTGGATGAACGGCACGTTTGACAGCAGGTCGAGCCCGATATCGGGCCTGACGAAATTGCCGTTCGCATCGAGGTAGTCCCCGGAATATAGGACTCTGAATACCGGCATGGGGCGCGGTCCTCTTCTCGTTAGTGGACTTGTTCCAGGGTCGTAACTTCCCGGCGAATGTTTTCGCCGTCCAAAAATTCCTTGCGCAACGATGTCCCAAGTCCAGGCTTGCCGTTAAGACTCAGCAATCCATCTTGAACATTGATGGCGTCCGCCACCACGTCGTTGTACCATCCCTCGACGTAGCCGCGGACAATTTCCATGATTATGGCGTTGGGAATGTGCATCATCAGATGCGCCGCCGCCCACAGCGCCACCGGCCCAATGCAGTCGTGCGTGGTGATGGGCAAAAAATAAGTGTCGGCGTGAGATGCGATCTTGCGCGCCTCGGTGATTCCACCGCCCCACGAAAGGTCGGGCATGATGATGTCCGCCGCGTGGCGCTCGATGAACTGGCGGAAACCGAATCGCGTAAAAACCCGCTCGCTCTGGCAGAGCGGAATGCGCGTCGAGGATTTTAGGCGGACAAAGGCTTCAGGATTATCCGGCGGCATGATCTCTTCCAGCCACATAATATCGAGCGGTTCGAGCGCCCGGGCAATGCGTACCGAGGTGGGCAGGTCCCAGCGCGCGTGCCCTTCGATGGCAATCGAAATCTTGTCTCCGACGGTCTTGCGGATATCCTCGACAATCGCCACGCCTTGCTTCAGATCTTCGTTGCCAAGGAAATGGGTCTGCACTCCAATCGCCGTTTCTTCGCCAAAAAGAATCACCTTGCCTCGCGGATTCGTGGGGCCCGCGAGCGTCCAGCCCAGTCGGTCGAAAGGCCAGATCTTCATCGCTTTGATTCCCTGACGCAGCAGGTCGGCAGCAAGCTCACCCGCTCTTCCACTTGTCCAGGCGGCGTAGTCGGGATATTTTCCATAACCCACGCAAGTGTTGTAAACGGGAATCCGGTCGCGATTCCTGCCGCCCAGCAGGTTGTAAATCGGCTGGCCGGAATGCTGCCCGGCGAGATCCCACAGCGCGACATCAATGGCCGAAATGGCGCGCATCTCCGCCCCGGCATAGCCGAAAAAATTCACCAGGGAGAACATGTTGTTCCAATGGTTTTCGATGTCGAGCGGATCGCGGCCAATCAGCAGCGGCGAGAGAATGTCATGAATCATCGCGCTCACGGCGCGCGGGGCGTAATAAGTTTCGCCCAGCCCGGTCAGCCCCGAGTCGGTATGAATGCGGACCCAGAGATTGGCGGGAGAAGCCTGTCGCGAATTCGGATGCTTCTCCTGCCAGACGTTGTCAGGAATGGGCTCAACTCGAATGGTTTCGATCTTCGTTATCTTCATCGAACCCTCGTGACTTACATCCAGCCCAATGAAACTCGCGAGAGGCTTATTCGATTATCGTGTGAAACCCGTGAAAGGTGCAGCACTAGCGCCACTTCCAGCGTGTCATCTTAACGCGGGTCAGCTGGTGCGGCAAATGTCATTTTGTGAAATTTTTTGGGGAGGGCGCTTTTCCCCCGCACGTTCGCTGCGTAGGAGGCTGAATGAATTGACTTCGGATGAAGGTGTAGACGTCAGGATTGGTCTGCTGTCCATTGGCGGCCAGGGAGTTGGTTGGAATTCCCCCAGCGCGAGTCATCCATCAGCCCGCCCTGGCGCGGAGTTCTATTCCGGGCCCATTGCCGCCTCGATCGCCCCCACCAAAGTTTCAAAGTCGAATGAACCATCGTGCCGCTGGCCATTGATGAAAAAAGTGGGCGTGCCGTTGACACCACTTCGCACTCCGCCGGTAAAGTCGGCGCGCACCTTTTCCCGGAATTTGCCCAGCTTGAGAGATTGGCGCAAATCTGTGGGGGTGAATCCTAACTCTTCCGCCAGTTCCTGGTAGAGGCCCATCCCGAGATTCACCTGGTTTTCAAAAAGGCTGTCATGCATCTGCCAGAATTTTCCATGCGCGCCGGCAAATTCCGCAGACTCCGCGGCGGACTCGGCCTCAGGATGGATTTCAGTAAGCGGGAAATTACGGTAAACGAACCGGAGACGGTCCCCGAAATGCTCCTGGACGCGTTTTACGATTGGGTAAGCCCGGCCGCAGTGAGGGCATTGATAGTCCCCGTACTCGACCAGCGTGCACGCTGCCTTGGCGTCTCCCGCAATATGGTCCGACGAGCCGACGGGCACTTTAAGCGTGCTCATGATTTCCTCCTATTTGGGCAGGCGTTCCAGGGCTTCAAGAATTCCCTCGGCGCCGGGATTTACCGCGATCGGCGAGCAGTAGCTCCAGGTAATGATTCCGTTCCTGTCGATGACGAAGAGTGCCCGTTCGGTGATGCCGTCGGCGTCGCGGTAGATTCCATACTTCCGGGCTACGGCGCCCTTGGGTTCGAAATCCGCCAGCAGGGGGAAGTGCAGGTGGCGATTCTCGGAAAAGGCGGCGTGGCACCAGACGCCGTCAACGGATATTCCCAGGAGTTGCGCCCCATGCTTTTCGAATTCGGACAGAACTTCGTTATAGAGCGCCATCTGGTCGCCGCAGACCGGGCTCCAGTCGGCAGGATAGAAGGCGAGGATAATGGGCTTGCCTCGCAGTTCGCCAAGTGTAAGTGTCTGGTCGGGCGTGACGTGAAGAGAAAATTCGGGTGCGGGAGTTCCGGGGCTGAGCATTGTTTCCATGCTGTTCTCCTGGATTGAGGTACAAGCCGGAGGGTGAATCTGGAATCCGATTCACCATCTGCTCGATTTTGCCGGTCTCGGTTGAATTGCCCTGAAGGTTGAACAATTACAATTTGTTCGATTCGGTGGCTGCCCCCACCATCATATCCATCCTACCCCGACTTATTCCCGCTGCGCCAGTGGGGAAATCTCTGATGGGGAATTGGCGCCACTACTCCAGCCGGTCCACGTGCCGAAGAGTGGGGAACAGTTTCATCCAAAGGAGCGCCACGGCGATGGTTCCAGCCCCGCCCAGCAAGGCGGCTGGAACGGCGCCGAACCACGCCGCGGTGACCCCACTCTCAAACTCACCCAGTTGATTTGAGGCGTTAATAAACAGAAAATTCACGGCACCGACGCGGCCTCGCATCTCGTCGGGGGTTGCGAGCTGCACCAGTGATGCGCGGATAACGACACTCACCATGTCCGCCGCTCCCATCACGCTGAGGGCGAGCAGGGAAAGCCCGATTCGATGCGAAAGGGCAAACACCACCGTGGCCGCGCCAAAAAGAATGACCGCCTGAAACATTCGCATGCCCACACGCCGCTGGATGGAGTGGCGGGCCAGCATCACGGTCATGAGCAACGCGCCCACCGCGGGCATGGCACGCAGCAATCCCAGCCCCCACGGCCCCGTCTTCAAAATGTCTCGCGCATAGATGGGGAGTAGCGCCGTCGCTCCACCGAGCAGCACGGCAAACATATCGAGCGAGATGGTTCCCAAAATGGCAGGATTGTGGCGCACAAAGCGGACGCCGGCGAATACCGTATCCAGCGTCGCGGGTTCCTTCGGAGTCACGGGCCGATCCAATTGAATCGATCCGTTCATCGCTCCCGCGACGAACCAGCAGGCGGCCATCAGGACGTAGGGCACTCCGGGCGCGAGGGCGTAGGCAAAGCCACCGATGGCGGGGCCGGTGATGACTGCCATTTGGAACGCTGCTGAGGAGATCGCCGTCGCCTTCTGGAGCATGCCTTCGGGCGTAACTCCGGGAAGCAGGGCTGCGCTGGCGGGGCTTTCAAAAGCCTTCGCGATGCCGATCACCGCCAAAGCGGAAAAGATTTCAATGACGTTTAGACGGCGGGTATGGTTGCCCCAGGCGAGAAACGCCGCGGCCATCCCTTCGGCGATTTGGCAGAATTGCACGACCCGTTTCCGTTCGAACCGGTCGGCGGCATGCCCTGCTACAAAGACCAGAAGCGCCGATGGAATGAATTGCACCAACCCCACCATCCCGAGGGCAAAGGCGCTATTGGTGAGGGCATAGATCTGCCAGCCAATGGCCACCGTGGCGACTTGATAGGCGAAATTTGAAAAGCCGCGCGCTCCGACGAAAAGGAGGAAAGGCGGATGAGCCAGCAGGTCTTTCGTGCTGGCAGATTCGGCGGAATTGGAGGGCATCGATTCAATATAGCACGCGATGTCCGTCGCCCATCGAATCCGGATCTGGCAGGATGCCGGTTTGTCTATTCGTTTTCCCGACCTATCGCGATGCCAAGACGGTTCCTGTTAACCATGCAAGGACCATCATCCTGATGTTTTCATGGATCGTTAAGCACAAACCATGCATAACTGATAACTTGGTTTTGGGGAATACAAGCTATAATCTCCAAAATGCGACCGGAATTTGCCGGCATCAAATTTGAAGAGGTCAGCAAAGCGGAGGGCAACCTGGAGCGTCTGGAGCTCCGATTGGCGCCCACGCTGCACACACCTCTGGCGTCTCTGCTTGCCTCATCGCCCGATCCCGACGGAGCCCTGAATCTTCTGGAACGGTACGCCGAAGGTACGCCACCGCAGGTTCTGGCCGAGCTCGCGCACTACCCCACCGCGCTTTCCTATCTCATCGCCATCTTTGGCTATAGCGGATATCTGGCGGAGACACTTCTCTCCGAGCCACAGCTTGTTTTGCAGTTCGCGCGCGACCGGAACTTCGCCAAACTGAAATCCAAAGAAGACCTGATGCAGGACTTCGCTCGCTTCTCCACCACCAATCCGGACCCCTGGCTGGCGGCGCTGCTGGCCCGCTTCAAGCGCCGGAATTACTTGAGAATCGTGCTGAAGGACGTTCTGCGCCTCTCCACTTTGGGCGAAACGACGCTGGAGCTTTCCACTCTTGCCGATGTCATTCTTGCCGACGCCTACCTCTTCTGTGACGGTGAGCTGGAAAAGCGCTACGGCCAGCCCACCTATCGCGACGCTCAAGGCCGCATTGGGCGCGCAGGATTCAGCATTGTTTCCCTCGGGAAGCTGGGTGGAAACGAATTGAATTACAACTCCGACATTGACCTACTCTTCCTCTATTCCCACGACGGAGAAACGGCCGGTGGGAATGAGCGCGAGTCCATCATCACCAACAAGGAATATTATGTTCACTTGGCGCATGCCATCACCCGCACTATTACCCAAGCCACTACGCAGGGCGAGGTTTTCCGCGTGGACCTGCGGCTCCGTCCCGAGGGGGAGCAGGGGGATTTGGCGATTTCCATGAATTCCGCGCGCGAGTACTACGAGCACCGGGCGCGCGACTGGGAGTTGCAAATGCTCATCAAAGCGCGGCACTCGGCCGGGGATCCCCGCCTCACGCGCGACTTTCTCCGTGGCGTCGAGGAGTATGTCTACCGCTCGCCCGGGGATTTCGTCGCGGTGGAAAGCATCCTGCTTTCCCGGGAGAGAATTTCGAAAAAGTTGCGGGAAAGCCACGGGCAGGGAATTGACGTCAAACGGCACCGCGGCGGCATTCGCGATATCGAGTTTCTCGTCCAATGCCTCCAGCGCCTGCACGGTTTACACGACCATTGGGTCCGGTCCGGCGGAACTCTCTTCGCCCTGCGCAAGCTGAACGACAAGGGCTGGCTATCGAATCGCGATTACGCCTCCCTGACTTCTTCATATGAGTTCCTGCGCAAGGTGGAGCACCGGATTCAGATGGAGGCGGGACAGCAGAACCATCGGCTTCCCTCCGACAAGGACGCACTCGACCGCCTGGGCCGCCGGGTGGGTGAGGGAGTTGCCACGGGGGAATACCCCGGTGAGCTGCTGCTGAGACGGGTTCGCGAATCGTTCGGCATCGTGGATGAAATCTATCAGCGCGTCATTCATCCCGGCGACTCAGCTTCGCAGGGCACGGCGTTTGAACTGAAGCCTGCCCCCACCTTTCTTCCCGATGCCGGCCACCAGTCCTACTACTCGCTGCTCGGCTTTCTGGATGACCAATTGCCCGTAGTCGCTCAAGCCGTACGCGATGCCGATCTGCCGGAGCGCGCCCGGCGGAATACGCTGCGGCTGCTCACGGCCATTGCGACTACGCCGGAGCGGTTTTCATCGGTGCTCGATAAGCCCTCCGTATTGAGGCGCGCTCTAGCCGCGGCAGGGTCGAGCGCTTACCTGACGGATTTGCTGGTCCACCACCCGGAAGACCTTGAAGTCCTCCCATCGGATGAAACCGATTACACCGATAACGCCGGGACCGGACAGTTGGAAATCGGTCTGAGTCCCTTCTCCCCGCCCCAAGCCTTTGCCTGGACGTCAGAACCCGGGCTCGACCTGCGGGAGCGGATGGCGATATTGCGGCGGAATTACCGCTCCCGCCTCCTCGAGCTGGGGATGCAGGATTTGGCCCGCGGCGGTTCCGTCTTTACGATGCTTGGGCGCTGGACCGTCAATGCCGTCCGGTGCATCTCCAGCGCCCACGTGATTGCGCAGGAAGCCTGCGTGCTGGAAAATCCCGCGACCAGCGACGGTGAAGTGCCCTTCGTCATTCTGGGGATGGGACGATTGGGACTCAGTGAATTTGATTTAGCCTCCGACGCGGACCTGGTGTTTGTCGCCGGCTCGGAGTCGAGCCGCGAGGACATGCAGGCCTGGACCCACCTGGCGGAAATGACGATTGAGGTTTTATCCAGCTACACTCGCGACGGCATGGTTTTCCCCGTGGATACGCGCTTGCGCCCACGCGGACAAGAAGGGGACCTGGTCGTGACCTTGGACGGGCTGGTTAAGTACCTGGCGGAAGAGGCCAAGGCGTGGGAATTGCTCACCTATCTGAAGGCTTATCCATTGGCGGGAAACCGGCAATTGGGTGAAACCGCGGTGGAAAGACTCCAGGCGTCAATTTTTCACCGGCTCTCGAATTTGCAGGATTTTGAAGGCGAGATGGTCCAGATGCGGCGGCGTTTGGAAAAGGAAGTCGTGGTTCCCGGGAGCAACACCAAGACGGCTCCCGGCGGCTATTATGACGTTGAATTCACCGTCGCCTCGGCGCGTTTGCGCCATCGTGTTTCGGCGCTGCCGGGAGCCAACATGGCGGAACAAATTTCCGCCCTGCGAACCGCCGATGCCATTTCCGCCGCAGACGCTGCCGTTCTGACGCAAGGGGCCGGATTTCTACGCTCCGTCGATCACCTCGTTCGGCTGGTGACGGGAAAGGGTCCTGTGGGTTTGCCGGAAAACACCGCCCACGCAGAGATCGCCGAAAGCGTCGCCCAGCGCTGGACCCTTATCGCTCCCGGGGAATCTCTCGCGGCGAAGCTCCACGACACACAACAACAGCTCCGGTACGTTTACCGCCGGATGGTGGGATCCGAGTAATCGAAGCTTCCTCGCGGTTGGGAATTCGTCCTACCAGTCGCGCCGCCTGCCGCCGCCGCCCCCGCCGGAGTTCCCACGCCCGCGGCCGCCTCCGCCCCCACCCCCGGGCCGGCGATTGCCCCCGCCGCCGCCGAAATCGTTGCGCGGCGGTCGCGCTTCGTTGACCGTCAAGCGGCGGCCCTTTAAGGATTGGCCGTTGAGGCCGGCGATGGCCCGCTCCGCGTCCTCGCCCTCGGCCAACTCAACGAACCCAAAGCCCCGCGATTGTCCGGTGATTTTATCGCGGATAACCACAACGGATGCAGCCTGAAAGCCCGCTCCGCTAACGAACTCACCCAGTTCACTGTCTGTTGCATCGTGGGGAAGGTTTCCTACGAACAACTTCTGCGGCATGAGATGCTCCCTCCAGCGGGCGGCCTCGATCTGCCACCTTCGCCTGTTACTTTCGCGATGCTGAAAACCTCTAGCCTTGAGCCCCGGGGAAATCTTACTTTTTGTTAATACCTGATTAAGGAGTGGCAATTTGTGAAGCAAAGAACCGGCATTGGAGCCTTAGCCCGGCATCATCCCGCGGGTGGCGTAAGCAATATCGATTGCAGTGGATAATTGCTGTAAGACACAGCAGTGCTCTCAAACTGCGGTGAGGATTCTAGCACGCATTTTGCCCCGTCAAGGGAAAAATGCTTGGGAAGGGCGGACAGTCCTTTGACCGATTTCCCCCTGATTTCGCCGCCCACTAGGCGGAGGACCGGGTAACTGAGGTCCTGTTCCGAGGCCGGCCCTTGCGTTCTCCTCGGAGAAGTTGCGCGTTGACGCCCGGCACCCCATCAGGCATATTCTGAGAGTCGGGGGTGAAAGGCCACGAATAATACCACCCACGTATGAAGTTGTTCAGGACCTTCCTGAGTTCGATTTATGAAGAGGCAGGAAACAGCGGGCAAACGGCTGAACCCCAGCCCAGTCTCTCAACGAAAAATCGTCATGACTGAAACTGCCGCCTCGCGCGCCAATCTTGAAGGACTGAACGTCGTGACCTTTGAAAGCCGCCGGGGACGGGAAATGGCGGCGCTCATCACGCGATTTGGCGGAGTGCCGCGGGTTGCGCCTGCCTTGCGCGCGGTGCCGCTCAAAGAAAACACCCCCGCTCTGGAGTTTGGCGATGCCTTGCTCGCGGGGTGGCTTGATGCCGTTATCTTCATGACCGGCGTTGGGGCGAGCCGGTTGTTCGAGGTCCTGGAGACGCGCCACCCGCATGAAGCGATAATCCAAGCGCTCGGCAAGGTGGTCGCGGTCGTGCGTGGACCGAAGCCCGCCAAAGTTCTTCGGGAATACCCGGCGCCCATCACCATTGCCGTGCCGGAACCGAACACTTGGCGGGAAATTCTGCATGAGCTGGATCACAACCGTGTGGGGTTCAGACTGACAGGTAGCCGCGTAGCCGTGCAGGAATACGGCGTGCCCAATGATGAATTGCTTGCGGCTCTCGGCGAGCGCGGCGCCCAGGTCATGCGGGTCCCGGTCTATCAATGGACGCTCCCGCTCGATCTCAAGCCTTTGCGTGAGGCCACGCGGGCAATTATTGAAGGCAACGCGCAGGTTGTGCTCTTCACCAGCGCCGTGCAGGTGGAGCATCTCCTGAAAGTTGCCGAGTCCGACGGGGTAAAGGACCCATTGCTCAAAGCGTTGCCAAAATTGGTCGTGGCCTCCGTGGGTCCAACTTGCAGTGAGCGATTGGCGGCGCACGGAATCGCCGTCGACCATGAGCCCGAACATCCCAAGATGGGACCTCTGGTGCAGGAGACGGCATTGCGCGCAAAGGAAATCATGAAGAAAAAGCAAAGTGCTGGAATTCGGGAACAGAGGTTGAGTGTACGAGCCGAAAGCGGCGTGTCACCTCTCCACAGCACAGATCCTGGTGGGCGCGCTCCCTGGCACGACTCGCGACTTATGAAGGCTTGCCGTTGCGAACCCGTCGATGCCACTCCCATCTGGCTGATGCGCCAGGCCGGGCGTTACATGAAGGACTATCGCGATTTGCGCGCGCGCGTGCCCTTTCTGGATCTCTGCAAGAACCCCGCCTTGGTTTCCGAAGTCACAGTGACCGCGGCGGAAAAGCTGGGCGTGGACGCCGCGATTATCTTTGCCGACCTGCTTCTTATCGTAGAGCCGCTGGGTTTGCACCTGGAATATGGAAAAGGGGAAGGACCCATCATCACACCTCCGTTGCGGGACGCACGGGATATAGGTCGGCTTGCAGACGTGAACCCAGAAGCGGCACTGGCCTACTTCTATGAGGGAATTCGCCAAACGCGTTCCGACTTGAATCCCCGGCTACCCTTGCTAGGTTTTGCCGGTTGCCCCTTTACTCTAGCTTCCTACCTGATCGAAGGAGGAGGTTCGCGAAACTACCGCTACACGAAGGCAATGATGTATCGCGCCCCGGGGGCGTGGCGTGCGCTCATGGAGCACCTGGCGCGCAATCTTGCCCGCTACATCAACGCCCAGATTGACGCCGGAGTGCAGGCCATCCAGGTTTTTGACACCTGGGTCGGCTGCCTCGGGCCGGCGGACTACTGCGAGTATGTCCAGCCCTACACGCGCCTAATGCTGCAATCGGTGAAGTCCGGAACGCCCATCATTCACTTTGGAACGGGCACGGCCATGCTCTTGGAAGCCATGCGCGATGCTGGCGGGGACATCATCGGCGTCGACGCGCATGTGGAAATCGACGCAGCCTGGAAGCGGCTCGGCAGCCGCGTGGGCGTGCAGGGAAATCTGGACCCCCTGGTTCTCTATGGTGAACAGGATTTCATCCGCATGCGCGCCCAACGCGTTCTCGATCAGGTGGCCTACCGGCGCGGCCACATCTTCAATCTCGGCCATGGCCTGCTGCCCGACACTCCTTATGAAAACGTTGTGGCGCTGGTCAAAATGGTTCACGACATCAGCGGCGATGCGATTGCCAGGGGCGCTCAACCCCTCGACAAGGAACTTTCGTAAAGACCTCTTGCTCCAGACCACCCACGACCCATCTCAAATTTAGTTTCAATCGTGATTTCGAATTACAAGGATCCCTGTCCGGATACCACCGTGGAAATCGTCCTGAGGAAAATACGCAGGTCAAAAAGAAGGGAAGCGTTTTGCAAATAGTACAGATCGTACTCGAGCTTCAGGAGATTGTCTTCCTCACTCGCAGCATAAGGGCAGCAGACTTGCGCCCAGCCCGTAATTCCGGGCCGCACGAGATGCCGAAGTGAATAGACCGGATACTTGCTCTGCAGCGCCTTCACAAAAACCGGACGTTCGGGGCGCGGACCAGCAAAGCTCATCTCACCCTTCAAAACATTCCACATTTGCGGGATTTCATCGATGCGCAATTTGCGCAGCCAATATCCCACCCGCGTAACTCGAGGGTCGCCGCGAGACGCCCACACTGGTCCCGTCATGTTTTCGGCCCCCACCGACCATCGTGCGCAGCTTGTGCACACGAAAAATTCTTTCTCCTTTGCCCACGCGAACCTGGGAGTAGAACACCGGTCCGCCGTCCTGGAGCTTGATCAGAATCGCGGACAACGCCACCAGGGGAGCGCCCAACAACAATCCAATCGACGCCAGGCAGACATCCACGAATCGTTTCGTCATCTGGAAGCTCTGCTCGTTGAGCGAGCGGAAACCCTCGGCCGTGGCCACCCAGCGCTCATCCACGAGGCGCGAGGGAAGCCGTTCTGCGAATTCCGACCACAACCGCGGCAGATTCCAGACGGTGATTCCCTTGAGGCGCAGTGAAGCCGCCTTGCGCAAGATTGTCGGATCGACCACGTGTCCCGCCAGGATAAGGAGGTCGTAGGGATTTTCCTCGAAGGGCAGATTAAGCGAATTGAGTCGCCCTGATGCATTTTCGCCAGCAGAGTCCGGGTGCCAAACGTGAGTTTTGGAGTTGGGCGAATGTTCGCGGATCAGTTGACTGGCCAGCTCGATCGCATCGGGATTCCCCATCAGGAGAATGGAGAGGCTCCTGCGGCGCAAGCGCACGAAAACCGCGAGCCGCCAGACGAGAAGAAAAAAGACGTAGAGAATATTCGCGATGGCGAAGATGCCGCGGCCAAAGCGGATGTCGGGGGCGAAGAAGAAAAGCAGTGAAACGGCGCTGGCGGCAATCAAAAGCCCCAGGAGTGGACGGCGCAGATTTTCGGTGGAGCTTGCTTCCGGTTGACCTCATACGACCGCGTCATATAGAAGCACAGCGGGTAGATAATCAGGCAGAGAAGCCATGCTGTGCTGTACTGGCCCAAATAGCGGCCAGATTTCCCGGCGCCGGATATACGAGCCCGCCACGATGCATCCGGAAAGCAGCGCCAGGTCCCCCACCAGCAGGGACAGCTTGACTCTGAATCTCATCGGAGCTTGCATGGCGTTACCGGACTCCCAATCAACTCGCGGCTAATTCCAGGAACAGATGTTCGTACTTTTCCACGACGGACTCCGCCGAATAGCACCGCGCCATAAAATCACTTCCGGCCTGAGCCATGCGCTGGCGAAGCGAGGCATCATGATACAGCTTGGTCAATTCCCGGCAAAAGCTTTCCACATCGCTCGGCGCGGTGACAATTCCAGCGCCGCTCGAGCGCAGAACCTTGGCCAGGTCTGAATTCTCGTCAACCCCCGCCATCACCGGGCGCGCGGCAAGAAGATAATTATAAATCCGGCCTGGGAATGACGTGCCCCCCACACCGGGCTTGGAAGTCATGACAAAAATGTCGGCGCTGGCCAGCATCTCCGCCAGCACCTCGCGCGGCTGCGTGGGAAGAAACTGCATGTTCGCGATTCCCCTGCGGCGGGCAAGCTCGACCAAATCCGCCTGCTTTGATCCCCCGCCGATGACAACGAAGCGCAGGTCAGGAATCACCTCCAGCTTTTCCGCCACATCCACGAGGAATTCTGTGCCGTGAGTGTATCCAATATTACCGGCATACATCACTACGAACCGGTCGCCGAGTCCATGCTGCTGCCGGAATGAATTCATCCTCGGCAGGGGCTTGACGACCGTCGTATCGACGAAGTTGGGGATCGTCACGATCTTGTCAGGATCGATTCCCCCTGCCGCGATGGCCTTGGCGAATGAATCCGTGATCACAGTGATTCGATCGACATGGCGATAGACCGAATTCATTAAGCCGCCCATGAAGCGCGTGAACAGACCCGGCCGAATTTCCCGGCTCGCAAGGTAGGCGTCTGGAAAAAGGTCTTGGGCATTGTAGACCACTGCACAGCGGCGCAGTCCGCCGATCAGAAGGGCATTGAATCCGAGCCAGAATGGCGGCGAGACCACGAGAATTGCGGCGGCGCGGCCCGCAAATAATCCACCGAGAAGGCTGCTGACCGTGAAGGTCCCATAATTCCAAACCTTGGCCAATTTGCCCTGCGACTTCGGATACGACCAGCAACGGATCACTCGGACGCCGTCGATCATTTCACGACGGAAGGGCCGCGACACGTATCCGGGCGGAACGCGCGGAAGCTGGTAGTGCGGCGTGCCCGCGAGCACGGTCACCTGATGACCGCGCCAAGTTGCTGCGCGAGGCCGGTGACCACGATGGCGTTGCTGGTGAATTCCGGCGCGTATTGAATGCTGAGAATCAGGAGGCGCAAAGGTTTCCAAAGCCCCGAGAGCATGAGATTGAATCGGCGGCTATAGACTCCTTTCCGGAGGGAGCCGGAACTTTGCTCATGGATTACCACGCCCGGCGCGAGTTTTTGCAAGAGCCCGTGGACCTTTCCGCGCCCTGCCGCCAGGAGAATCGCTTAGCTTGCTCCAACCCCATGCGGGAGAGTTCCTCGCGGCGAGCCGGGTCGGAGACCACCTCAAAAATTCTCGCCGGCAATGTCCTCGGGATTGTCGCCGTCGAACAAAACCGCAGCGTCACCACAGATGTCGCTCATGGGGCGGCGCCGGCAACAGAGGATCGGCGTTCCGCACGCGAGCCCCTCAATCAAAACCGTCCCACAGGCTTCGAGCAGCGAGGGAAAATAAAGCACGTGGCGTGGCCAAAAGCAAGGGCATTTCCCGATGCGGAACATAGCCGATGAATTTGACCCGGTCGACACAGCCTTCATCCGCCAGCAGCTTCCGAACCTTGCGGATGTAGCGCTCGTCCCAAACCTCTCCAGGAATCACCAGCGGCAAGTCCAGCCTGCCCGCCTTCACGAGGGAAGCATAGGCGAGGGCAAGGTTCAGCAGATTGCCGTAACCTGAAAGCCGCGTCACGCAGAGCAGGTACGGTTGCTCGATCCCCCAGCGCTCGCGGAGCAGCGCCTCCGAACCGGAAGCCGGCGGGTGGAAGCCCTCCGTGACTCCGGGATAACTGACGACGATCTTCTCCTCTGCCAATTGGAATCGCTCAATGAGGAATTCCTTCTCCCAATCGGAAATGGCGATGATGCCCTTGCTTCGTTTTAAGGAGAGTTCCGTCATGACTCGAATCAACCAGAGCCTTATTCTCTTGCCCAATGGATTGTGGAATTTTCCTGCAAAGAACGGCTCAACATTTTGAATAATGATGATACTGGGGCGTGACGATAGCAGCGTCGCCATGTTCTGTGTCGTGTAGACAATGTCCACGTCGTGCTTGCGCAAAATCCGGGGAAAGGCCAACTGTTCCCACGCGACCCGCAGAGCTCCGGATTTTGGCGCTCGCTGCGGCACACGGACGAGGAAATTGGCCTGCGGCACGCTCAGCTCTTCCGCGTTCGTGGCGGGGAGAAACACTTCGTAGTCGTTGGTGGAGTCGATTTGGGCCAGGTGGGGAAGCAGATTCTTCAGGTAGGTGTGGCTGCCGTAGGACGTCGCCGTGAGCCCGAGAATGGCGATCTTCATTCTCTCCACCCCGCTGGAGCCGAGCTTCATGCCGCGCACGAGAAGTGGCGGGGACGCCGATCGGGAACGAATTGAGCATGGCGAGCCGGTCTCAGTCGAAGGGATAAAATTCAGCGTCGTGTCAGTGCGCGGGCCCGCCGCCACCCCGGCGTTCATGCGCGCGCAAAGCACCTGCATCGCCACATGGAAAAGCATCATGTGGATGTCTTCTACCTTCTGCATGTCGTGAACGGGAACGTGGACCGGCACCTGCGCGAGCGCGGCGAGCTTTCCGCCAGCTGAATCCTGTCAAACCCACCGTGATCGCCCCCTGCTGGTTTGCATACTCAATCGCCTTCAGAACGTTTGGGGAGTTCCCGCTGCCGGAGATCGCAATCACAAGGTCGCCGGGACGGAGAAGTTCTTGAGCTGCTCGATAAACACGTCGACGTAGGAGACGTCGTTCGCGTAGGCGGTCAGCGTGGCGAGGTTGTCGTTCAGGCTGATGACGCGAAAACGTTTTTCCCTTCCGTAGGAGACGCCCTTGTTCAGATCGCCCGCCGCATGGGAAGCACTCGCGCCGCTGCCACCGTTGCCCATCAGAAAAACCTGCCGGCCATCAAGGTAGGCGCTCTCGAGGAGTTGGAGGAATTTCTCCGCGGCATCGGTGGGAATCGCGTCCAGGGCCTGTTTCAGCCCCTGCGTATAATCTAGAAACATTTGCCGAATCATTGATAATCTCCTTGGCATAAATTATTCCCCATCGAGCCGGGAAGGGCAAGCCCGGCATCATTTTCACCGCCGGCCCCAAGGGAGCGCGCGCGCCCGCATCAATGTCAGCTACGGTTGGGGTAATCTGCACATATCCAAAATTCTGTGACGCGGCGTCTCCGTCGCGTGTAGTATTACGGGCGGGCAAGCCCCACGGAATCGGGGCGGGGCGGCGGGATTAAAACCAATTTGAGGGGGATTCGATGAAAGTAAAGGGCAAGATCGCGATTGTCACGGGTTCGGCGCAGGGAATCGGCAGGGGATGCGCGATTCAATATGCGAAGGAAGGCGCCAAGGTCACGGTGGCCGATGTTCAGGTCGAAAAGGGCCATGAGACCGTGCGGATGATTGAAGAGCCTGGGCGGCGAGGCTTTCTTTATTAAGACCGACGTTTCCAAGGAAGACCATGTCCGCAGGATGGTGGAAGCAACGGTGGCGCGATGGGGCCGCGTTGACATCCTCTTCAACAACGCCGGATATTCTCTGGTGAAGTTGGTGGAAAACACGACGGAAGCCGAATGGGACCAGCTTTTCGCCGTCAACGTCAAATCGATTTTCTTTGGCGTGAAATACGTTGTGCCCATCATGCGCAAGCAGGGTGGCGGGGCAATTCTGAATATGGGATCGATCAGCGGATTGACGGGTCAGATGCTGACACCGGGTTATGTGGCCACCAAGGGGGCGGTGGTGCTGCTCACCAAATCGCTCGCCCTGGATTATGCCTGCGACAACATTCGCGTGAATTGCCTCTGCCCTGGCATTACCGACACTCCCGGGTTGCGCCGCCACATTGAAACCAGCGCGGACCCGGAAGCACTGAAGCGCGAGCGGTTGTCACGCATTCCGCTGGGCCGCTTCCTGACCCCGGAGGACATGGGAAAGCGGCGGTCTATCTGACCTGCGATGAGAGCGACGGCATCACCGGCATCGCCCACCTCGTCGATGGCGGCATGCTCTCTGCCGCCGAATACAGTTCCACCTGGCTGCCGAAGAAGCCTTAGCCCGGATTTCTTGCCACGAGTCTGGAAGGGCGGGGCTGAAGCCCCGCCCTTCCAACGGCGCCTAAGCGTGGTAAGAAGTTCGGGTTAGCCTTCCGAAGAGTGTGCAAAGCATCGCGACCAATCCTTGTGCATCCATCCGCCCGGCTGGACACGCGCGCGATATTTTCGCAGAATATGAGGCAGGCCCGAGAAACTTCCGCCGCCGAGGGCCCATGGATTGGATGGTGTCCCTTGGGATTTGCCCCCTCCCACCCGAAACAACCGACCGCCGCTGCTGAATACGTGTTGGGAAATTTCGTTCCCATTTCGCGCCTCACGCACGATTGGGAATTCCATTCCGATGTGACGCTGACTCCGGCGGAAGAGCGGACGATTATTCGTGAACCCGTTCAGGCCATTCCCTCGGTCATCGCCTCGCGCCTCGGAAAAGTTCGCGTCCTGGCCGTCGCTTACATCGCCTGCCTCGATTCCGGTGACGTCGTAACGCGGCAGAAACCCGCGGGCGAAGCTCACACCGCCGCCTGGGTGGAATCTCCGGAACGCATCAATCTGTTGCTCGCCTGCCGGGAGCTCGACGCGCACGATACCGGCTTCGAACTGCTTGGCAGCGCTGCGGAATTGTTGCGTCCCCGCCTGACGTCCGGGGAACTAACCTCCTTCAGCGAGCTATTGGAAGAGGAATCCCGCCACGGAGTAAAGGGCGAAATCGATGAGGATGCACTCGCGGCGAAGCAGGCCTACCTTGCCGCCCGCGGGGGGCGCCGCAGCCGCTCGCAGTTTGAGCACTACCGCGACGTTTCGTTTGTCAGCACCACTGCCGAGTACATCCACGGACTTTGGCACGACGTGCAAATCCGCGTCGGCCCCGAGCACCTGCCGGTCGCCCAATTGCGCCGCCGCATGAATCTGATGGCTGAGCTATTCCCTCCCAACGAAGGCTACCGCGTCTTCGATGAAACCGTCGAAAAAGCCGAGTAATAATTCTGAATGTTGGATTTTGAATTGACGCCCTCGCCTCCGCGCTCATCATCGGCACGAGCAGTTTTCCGCGACCACCTTTCCTTGCGATCCCGCCGGGGATGGCGGGCTAAATCCCCAGGTTACTGTATCAGGCAGCGACACCTTGCTGTTCCCGACGGATTGGGTTCACTTTCGGGCGCGAAAAAAAGCGGCTGGATTGTGGCATACTGGTAGGGGAGAGTGTTCTCACTCGGCCGGGAAGCCAGCAGGAGTCCTTCCGCAAAGGTGCTGACCCGTTCCGACCGGGCGGAGCAGGGATCGGGATGCGGGTTGAAATCAGCAAGCGCGATTACAGTCTCGTCGGGCACGACACGGAGCTCGCCGAGATGCGCGGCCTTGCCAGCGCCGAGTGGTATTGCTGCAAAATCGCGCGCTTGCGGTTGAAGGAATTCATGCAGCGGCAGGATGGGCCGGCGATCCGCGACACGCTGATCTGGTTTGCCGCTCTCCTTCTCGCGGGGACGCTCGGCTTCCTGGCGTGGGGCACATGGTGGGCGATTCCTTGTTTGCGCTCTATGGCGCGATTTACGGTTCGTCCTCGGGCTCGCGGTGGCATGAGTGCTGCCATCGCACCGCCTTCAAGACCGCGTGGATGAACGATGCTCTTTACGAAATCGCCGCCTTCATGAGGTTTTTTGAATCCGTCCCGCGCCGGTGGAGTCACATCCGGCACCATACGGATACTCTGATCGTCGGTCGTGACCCGGAAATTTCCGCGCCGCGCCCTTCCGACCTGCCGGTCCTCGCGCTGGACTTCTTCAGCCTGGTTCGCGTGCCCACGGAATTCACCCACATGGTGCGCCACTGCTTCGGGAGCCTTACCCCGGAGGAAAAGACCTTCATCCCTGACGTAGAGCGCCACAAGGTCTACCGCGACGCCCGCATCTATATCGCGATCTACTCGGCCGTGATCATTCTGGCAATTTCCACCCGCAGCGTTCTGCCTATGATGTACATCGGTCTGCCCGCATTCTACGGAGGCTGGCTGATGTTCGTCTTCAGCTTCACCCAGCACGCGGGCCTGGCCGAGGACGTACTGGACCACCGTCTCAATTGCCGTACCATCTATATGAACCCCGTCTTCCGCTTCTTCTACTGGGAAATGAACTATCACGTTGAACACCACATGTTCCCCATGGTGCCTTACCATGCCTTGGGAAAATTGCACCAGGAATTGAAGCCGGACATGCCGAAAGCGTACGACGGTCTCTGGGACGCCTACCGGGAGATCATTCCAACCATCTCAAGGAAGTGAAAGACCCCGCCTATTTCGTCCACCGCGAATTGCCGGGACCGCCCACCGCATTTCCGCCCCGGAGCCCTCCTAGCCGCGCACGGTGAACGGAATCTTGCGCCGCGGGCCCGTTACTCGCCGGGGCCGCGACGGGGATTGCGTGCCCTCGTCCCCCAAAGCTGGGATACAATGCGCCCCGACCGTGCGTGCCAGGCATGGTAGCGTGCAAGTGGATCGGGAGCGTGCAAGCCCCGGGTTTGATGACCATGTTGAGCCGCCGCAAGAATTCGGCGCATTCTCGCCATCAATCAGGAGAATCAGAATGAAAGAGCTTGTGCTGATTGCGTTCCTCGTGGCCGCGCCGTTGGCCATCGCGCAGAAAACGTCAGACCTGCCCACCGGCCTCGATGCGCTCACCGGCCTCAGCCGCCTGCCGTTGCTTCCTGAAAATGCCTGGTTCCATTCCGTGAGCAGCCAGGATGTGACTGGGCAAAACAACGATGGGTTCGATGGAGCCTTCAATTACCTCTACAGGGAAAATGGCAACTGGGTGCTGCTCGACACTCAAGGGCCGGGCTGTGTCACTTTGTTTCGGGTGATTCATCACGAAAAATGGAACGGCACCCTGTGGATTCGCACCCGCAAGGGCGGCGCCGACAACACCGACAGTTTTCCTTTTCCCGATCTCTACAGCGGCAGGCGCGCGCCGTTTCTGGATCCGTTGGTCGGTGATGAGGACACGGTGCATGGATCGTCGTGGAGCCTCGTGCCGATTTGTTCCGAAGACGGATCGAGATTTTACCGACAAGCCGGGCTGTTCCTGAATATCTTCTGCAACGATTACGCCTCTGGAATGCCGGTGACGGCATATTCGCCCTCCATGGACGTTGGCCCGGCGATTGAACGCTGGAAAGCCATCGGGCAGCCACTCGACCCGCGGCCTGCGCAATCCATCGACCGTGAAGTGAGTCTTCCCGCATACTCGAACGTACCCATGTGGTCCTCCCCGGAGGCGGGCACCGTTACCGGGCTCTACATTCAAGTTCCAAAAACGACGCACGACCTCTTGCGCCATGTGCGCATCCGCGCGTATTGGGATGGCCAGGGGTCAGCCGCCGTTGATTCACCGCTGGGACCGTTTTTCGGGACCGGATACTGGCCCGTCCCTGATCCACCAGGCGCCGCGCCGCGATACGGCTATACGAACCATCATGGACAAGCCGTGCGACTCGGCCGCATCGCCACGTGGTTCAAACGGATGAGATCGCGCTGGAGCTTTGTCCCCGTTCGAATTGATAGCTGGGAAGGCAACTGAACAGAACCGAACAAAACCTAACACTTTTCGAAGGTTTTACTTAGTGTTCACTAGCTTTGTTGTTGAATTTTGAGCGTTCTTCGGGGTTTGGAAGCTCACCCGCCCAGGGCTGATGAGGGGAAGGACCATGGGGGTGCCAATTGTTGGGTCCTTCGCTCATCGCGACAACTTCGACGCATTGGTGAAGTTGCCACATTGGCAGGATCGCTGGCGTCCGCTTGATCCGCTGCTGAGCGTATGGGCAGGGCCGCAATAGCCATCTTTAGGAACGTACTTCTTCGAGTTCTATCAACTTTCTGTAACGCAACAGAAGTCTCGAATACGCTCAAGCACTCTCTGCGGATTTTGAATCTGGCATTCCCAAAATCGTCAGAACGGCCCAGCCAAGTTTCCGCAGTTTCTGCCGGTCCATTCGGTCGCGATGCTTATTGCCTGCGAATTTCTTTCTCTTCCGTAAACGTGCGCCGCGTCTTCGGTATAGGCCGACCAAACTTGCAGTTATGGCGACGCCAAATAAACATCGATGAACGAAGATCGACTTCCGCACGGAAAGGAAAATACCGCCGCAAAGAACTCGTCACATTTCCGGTTTCCCGCAGGACCCCGGATCAATGCGAAAATTTCTCATTTTTGCGCTGAAGGCGGCGGTCTCCTGCATTCTCCTCTATTTCGCTTTCTCGCACGTGAAGTTCGACATGGTCGGCCAACAGCTCGACCGTATGAAATTCCGCTGGCTGACGGCCGCGATCCTAATTGTGATCGCCCAGTTCGCGCTCGCCGCGCAGCGCTGGCAAATGATCGTGCTGCATGGCTTGGCGCCCGATGTCACACCTTTCACCCTCGCACGCGCGCTACGCTACAGCTTCATCGCCGCCTTCTTCAATCAGACGTTGCCGTCGACCGTCGGCGGTGACGCGGTGCGCATCTGGCTGCTCGGGCGCGATAAAGGCGGCTGGCACGTCGCCACCTATTCGGTGCTTATCGACCGCATGGTCGGCGTGCTGGTGCTGGCCGCGCTGGTTGTCGTCTGCCTGCCGTGGTCGTTCGCGCTCATCGGCAATACCGCCGGCCGCACCGCGCTGCTACTAGTCGGCTTCGGCAGCATCGGCGCCTGCGCCGCCTTTCTAGCACTGGGATTTATCCAATGGCGCTGGCTCAAACGCCGGTGGGTAACGCGGCAACTGACCGCCGCGGCGGCGATGGCGCGCCGAGTTTTTTCCTCGGCCGCAAGCGGCGCGCCGATTATCGCGTATTCGCTGATCATCCACGCCTTGTCGGCGAGCGCGGCCTGGTGCCTGGCCAAATCTGTCGCCGCGCCACTAACCTGGAGCGAGGCGCTGCTACTCGTTCTCCCCGTGCTGCTGATCGCGACTATTCCGCTGTCGATCGCCGGCTGGGGCACGCGCGAGACCGCGATGGTACTCGCCTTTGGCTATGCCGGCCTGCCCGAAAGTACCGGGCTCATCGTGTCGGTGTTGCTTGGCATCGCGACCTTCACCGCCGGGCTAATCGGCGGCGTCATCTGGATCCTCGGCCGCGGCAAGCGGATGCGCGAGACGCGTCAAGAGGCGGTGTGATACTCGCGATACCAGGCGGCGAAGCAAACTACACCCTCGGCGATCGGTGTCGACTAGCGCCTCAGGATCATCCAGCGCGGGTTTGTGCAGGCGCAATATTTTCTAAAAACCAAGCATAAGTGTCGCGCAGTCCCTCTTCGATTCCGATTCGGGGGGTCCAGCCCATTCCTGTTAGTTTCGAGCTATCAAGCAATTTTTGTGGGGTTCCATCAGGCATCGAACTGTCAAATCGTATTTTTGCTTTTATCCCAACAATGTTGCCGATGATCTGAGCCAAGTCACTTATCGATATGTCGTGGCCTACCCCTACATTCACATGTTCGTCATTCGAATAATTTCTCATCAAATATACTAGAGCGTCAGCGAGATCATCGACATGGAGAAATTCACGACGAGGAGTTCCGGTACCCCAAACGTTAATCTGAGCACCAGGATCCGACTTGGCGGCATGCGCCTTTGCGATTAGCGCCGGAATGACATGGCCCGAAATCAAATCAAAATTATCCGCCGGGCCATAGAGATTGGTCGGCATCGCAGAGATGAAATCCAAGCCATGCTGGCGACGATAGGCCTGACACAACATTACGCCAGCGATCTTGGCTATTGCATACCACTGATTTGTCGGCTCAAGCGCACCAGTGAGCAGGGCGCTCTCCGGGGATCGGCTGAGGCGCGAGCCTCGGATAAATACAAGATGATCCGAGGAACAGCAGTTTGCGGACTTTAATCTGTCGCGACGCTTCTATGACATTGGCTTCAATCGCGAGATTATCGTACAAAAAATCGGCTGGCCGTCGGTCATTCGCAACGATCCCGCCGACCCTCGCCGCAGCGACGAAGACTACCTCGGGTTCGGCTTCTTTCATCCGATGTTTCGACCATCGATTGCCGGCGCAAATCGACCTCGTCGTGCCCCACGGTTAGCACTTCGCAATTCTCGGTAGCGAGTTCGACGAACAATCGCACCCTCCCACCATACCGCGATGGCCAGCGACCCAGACGCGCTTTCCAGAAAGATCGAACAAGGGCTTCGGGTCCGTCATCATTTGACCTTCGCAGCAAGAAGCTCGCGATCGCTGTTCACCATGTCGACGATCAGTTGATTAAAGGTGATTTGATGCGTCCAGCCAAGTCTTTGCTTCGCCTTTGTGGCGTCACCCACGAGAGAATCGACCTCCGTCGGTCTGAAATAGCGGGCGTCTACTCTGACAAGAGTGCCCCCGGAAAGTTTATCGACACCAACTTCATCTACGCCGCTACCACGCCATTCAATAGACCGACCAATGGCCTCGAAAGAACGCTGCAATGAAATCCCGCACGGAGTGGCCTTCGCCGGTAGCCAATACATAGTCGTCCGGTTGCGCCTGTTGAAGAATCATCCACATACCAAGGACGTAATCGCGGGCATGGCCCCAGTCACGCATGGCGTCCAGATTGCCGATAAAAAGTTGCTGCTGCTGCCCGGCCTCAATTGCTGCCACCGCCCTGGTAATTTTGCGCGTGACGAACGTTTCACCGCGGATAGGGCTCTCGTGGTTGAACAAAATCCCGTTCGAAGCATGAATTCCGTAAGCCTCGCGATAGTTCACGGTTATCCAATAGGCATAGAGTTTTGCAGCACCATAGGGGCTGCGTGGTGCAAACGGCGTGCATTCGCTCTGCGGGGGCGGTGTATTGCCATAAAGCTCCGAGGTCGACGCCTGATAGAAGCGGACCCTTTCCTCCATCTTCAGGATGCGGATCGCCTCCAGTAGTCGCAGCGTGCCAAGCGCATCGGCGTTGGCGGTGTATTCGGGCGTCTCGAAGCTGACCTGCACATGGCTTTGAGCGGCAAGATTGTAAATCTCGGTCGGCTGGGTCTCCTGCATCAGCCGATCAGATTGGTGGCGTCGGTCATATCGCCGTAGTGCATGAAGAACCTGGTTCCTTGCTCGTGCGGATCGACATAGAGATGGTCGACACGTTGGGTATTGAGCGAAGACGAGCGCCGCTTGACGCCATGCACGATATAACCTTTCGCCAGCAGCAATTCGGCGAGATAGGCGCCATCTTGCCCTGTAATACCGGTGATCAATGCGGTTTTGTCGGCCATCGCACGCTTCCAATTTTCCGGGTCGCCCGAACGTTATTAGAGGCGATGATAGAATCGATACCAGTCGATAAATCGCGCTATGCCATCGCCGATCGGCGTAGCCGGCTTGAAATCGACGTCGCGCATGAGGTCGTCAACGTTCGCGAATGTCGCCGGGACGTCGCCCGGCTGCATCGGCAGTAACTTTCGCTTTGCCTTTTTGCCGATTTTTTCCTCGAGCAAACGCACGACTTCCAGCAGCTCGACTGGATTGTTGTTGCCGATATTGTAGATCCGCCATGGTGCCGAACTCGTTCCGGGATCGGGCGTTTCGCTCGACCATTTTGGATTTCCAGACGGCGCGCGATCCACCAACCGCACTACCGACTTCAACCACATCGTCGACGAAGGTGAAATCGCGCCGCATTTTGCCGTGGTTGAACAGCTTGATCGGTTTTCCATCGATGATGGCGGAAGCAAAGATCCACATCGCCATGTCGGGGCGCCCCCACGGCCCATATACCGTGAAGAACCGCAACCCGGTCGTCGGCAGGCCGAACAGATGCGCATAGGCATGCGCCATTAATTCATTCGCCTTCTTCGAGGCCCCATAAAGGCTCAAAGGATGATCGACATTGTCGTGCACTGAGAACGGCATCTTTGTGTTGCTGCCGTATACCGACGAAGATGACGCAAACAAAAGATGCCGGCAGCCATTGTGACGACATCCCTCGAGGATGTTCGTGAAACCGATGAGATTGGCGTCCACATAGGCGTGGGGATTCACGAGGGAATAGCGGACACCGGCTTGGGCCGCGAGATGCACGACATACGAAAAGCGATTTGCCGCAAATAAGGCTGCTATCCCGGCTCTATCGGCGAGATCAAGTTTCTCGAAGCGGAAGTCGGAAAACTTGACGAGCTCAGCAAGCCGGGCGTCTTTGAGCTTGGGGTCATAATAGTCATTCAGATTGTCGAGGCCAATGACAGAGCGGCCGCGTTCAAGTAGCCGCCGCGCAGTATGGTAGCCGATGAATCCGGCGGCGCCGGTGACCAGGATGGGGCCACCGATTACAGTCTCCACAATTCGATCTCCTCGGGCTTTGTGTTGCGGTCGAGTCGTAACTTTACATCCATGACGAAGCCCGTGCCATTCTTGAGCAAGCGGCGCACCAGCGGCCATCCACCGTTGACATAATCCTCGTGCGCCACCGCGAGGATCACGGCGTCCGCCGGCCGCAAAGCCTGCGTTGGCGTCAATTCCACGCGATATTCCTCACGCGCTTCTTGCGCCGACGCCAGAGGATCGTGCAACTGAACATCGATGCCGGCTTTTTCCAACGCGCGTGCGATATCGATGACCTTCGAATTACGCGTATCGGGGACGTTCTCCTTGAACGTGATGCCGAGGATGCTGACCAGCGGATCGGCACAACCGCGCTGCTTCAGTCGGATTTCGCACTCGCGTGCAATCACCGAGCCCATGTTGTCGTTGATATGACGGCCGGCGAGGATAACCTCCGGCCGATATCCCGCCTTCTCCGCGCGGTGGGTAAGATAATATGGGTCGACGCCGATGCAGTGGCCACCGACAAGGCCGGGCTGAAAAGCCTGAAAATTCCATTTGGTCGAGGCCGCCGCAAGTACGTCCCCCGTGTCGATGCCTATGCGGCGGAAGATGGCAGAAAGCTCGTTCATGAAAGCAATATTGAGATCGCGCTGGGTGTTCTCGATGACCTTGGCAGCCTCCGCCACCTTGATCGATGGCGCACGGTGAATGCCGGCTTTCACGACTGAGCCATAAACTTCGGCGACGATGTCGAGCGTGCGCTCGTCCTGAGCAGACACAATTTTGGTGATCGTTTCTAACCGGTGCGTCTTGTCGCCAGGATTGATTCGTTCGGGCGAATACCCGACGGTGAAGTCGCTGCCGGCCTTGAGCCCCGATGCCGCCTCCAGCACCGGCATGCACTCCTCTTCCACTGCGCCCGGATAGACGGTCAACTCATAAACGACGATATCGCCTTGCTTGAGAACACCGCCAACGGTTTTCGACGCCGCCAGCATGGCTCCGAGGTCCGGCCTGCGCGCGTCGTCGATCGGCGTCGGGACGGTAACAATGTAAAAATCGCTTGCCTTCAGCGCGGACGGATCGGTCGTATAGGTGAGCGTGGGTTGCGTAAGGTCCACTGACGCGACTTCGCGAGTTCGATCATGACCCCTCACCAGTTCGGCCACACGCCCGGCGCTGATATCGAAGCCGACAACCGGCGCGCCGGATTTGGCGAAGGCGGCCGCAACCGGCAATCCGACATAGCCTAGTCCAATTACTGCTATCTTGCGTCCGTGCAACAAAATGCTTCGTCTCCCCTTTGCCTTAACCCTTTTGCCGTGAAGCGGCGGGCACTGCAATACGTCAGTGCGCAGCCCGTCGTATAACGCGACGATCTTATGACCGCTCCAGTCGGCGGCGAATTGCCCCTCAACCAACTGCGCGTTCTCAAATCTTGCGGATGTGGTCTACGTGCCTCAGCAGTTCTACGCATTGCCGGCTGCAACGCCATACAGTGCATCGGATTCGTCGATAGTCGCCGCTAAAGGCCCCGCGCCTGACGAATGCTGCCTATCCCATACGGCGGATCGAGACTTCCGAGCCGCAACCATAGCGGGTGCAGATAAAGCCGCAAGTTTCGATCCGGGCAGCGTGTTTATTGACATTGGTCGCGCCATGGACTTGGTAGCCTGCTTGTTGTGCTACCCCTCGCCATTGGCAGGCGTTGCGAAAGGAATTACCAGCCCCCAGTCACCAAATATAGATAGACGGGCGCAAGCCCGCTCAGCACGCGAGCCGTCACCGGACATGTCCCCATTGGCGCAACAAACAAGCCGAGCCTACACATCGCACAAGCAGCTCGCATTGTCTCAGGCCGAAAGGTCGGCAAAAGAGCGAGCTGCGTGGATTACGCGGCATCGCTTCTACTACGAAGAAGACTTGAATTACATGCGCTTTCTCATCCCGAAGGGAAAGCGCATCCTTGATCTCGGCTGCGGTGCGGGTGGGCTACTTAATGCGTTGGAGCCCAAGGATGGCATCGGGATCGAATTTAGTCAGGCAATGGTCGACTTGGCCAAAGCGAGCCACCCGCATCTCACCTTTTTGCGCGCCGATGTCGAGGCACTCGATTCGATCGCGGAGCTCGAGGGCCCATTCGACATCATCATCATTTCCGACACGATCAGTGCGCTCGATGACTGCGTCGCCACGTTTCGCAGCCTGCACCGATTGTGCGGGCCGCAAACCCGTGTGATTGCCGCCTATCATTCGCGCTTCTGGGAGCCGATATTTCATCTCTATGCGCGACTCGCCGGCAGACCGACCGATCCGCCGCAAAACTGGCTCTCGGCGCAGGACATCGCCAATTTGTTTTTTCTGACAGACTTCGACGTCGTCAAAAAAGAATGGCGCATATTGTCGCCCTTCCGATTGTTCGGGCTTGGTCGCCTAATCAACCGTTTCATTGCCTCCTTGCCGGCAATCCGCAAGCTTTGCCTGCGCAATTACGTCGTAGCGCGGCCGCAGCCCCGCGAATCGACCAAGAAGGCTTCGACAACGGTCGTCGTTCCATGCCGCAACGAGCGCGGCAACGTCGAGGCAGCAATCACGCGATTACCGAGGTTTGGTTCCGACATTGAAATTATCTTCGTCGAAGGCGGAAGTTCGGACGGAACATGGGAAGAGATCGAGCGTGTTATTGCTGCGCACCCGGATTTGGACATCAAAGCGATGAAGCAGACCGGCATCGGCAAGGGCGATGCGGTGCGCGCGGGATTTGCCGCAGCCAAAGGCGACGTGCTAATGATTTTGGACGCCGACCTGACTATGCCGCCAGAAGAACTGCCCAAATTCTATGATGCGCTCATTTCCGGGAAAGGCGAGTTCATCAATGGCTCTCGCCTCGTCTACCCGATGGAAAGCCAGGCGATGCGGTTTTTGAACCTGCTGGCCAACCACATATTCGCACTGCTCTTTTCGTATATGCTCAATCAGCGATATACCGATACCCTTTGCGGCACCAAGGCGCTGTGGCGCCGGGACTACGAGGCGCTCAGCGCAAATCGATCCTATTTCGGCGACTTCGATCCATTCGGCGATTTTGATCTCATTTTCGGCGCCAGCAAACTAAATTTGAAGACGGCGGAGCTTCCGATCCGATACGCCGCACGAGAATACGGCACGACGAATATTTCCAGATTCCAGCACGGCCTACTGCTGTTACAGATGGTCGCATTCGCTTTCATGAAAATGAAAGCCTTCTAGTTGGGGGCCAGAGGTGTCTTCAACGTCACCAGACTACCGCGCAATCTGGAACGCCAAGCCGTCGCTGCGTGCGGTTTATACCGACATTTATAAGCGTATTCTGACCAATTCGGTGCAGGGATCGATTCTCGAGATTGGCGGCGGTTCCGGCAACTTCAAGGCGACCGTCCCACACGCGGTGTCAAGCGACGTCGTCTTGGCGCCATGGCTCGATGTAGTCTGCGATGCGCAGCGCCTGCCATTCGCCGATAATTCCTTCTCGAACATCGTGATGATGGATGTGTTGCATCATATCGAGAATCCGGTGCGCGCCTTGACCGAGGCGCGGCGCGTTCTGCGTCCAAACGGCCGTTTAATCGCGTGCGAACCGGCAATTACTCCGCTCAGCGGTATATTCTACCGGTTGACGCACTCCGAACCGGTCGACATGTCCGCAAACCCGCTGAGGGACGGGCCGATCACCGCCGGTCGCGACCCGTTCGATTCCAACCAAGCCATCCCAACCCTGCTCATCGGCCGTTTTCGCGACGCGCTGAAGCAGGCCGTGCCGGAACTTGAACTCGTAAGCGTCGATTTTTTTTCGTTTTTGGCCTATCCACTGTCCGGCGGGTTTCAACCATGGTCGGCGCTGCCGGCTGCCATCGCGGATACATTGCTTGCAATCGAATGGCGGCTGCGTGGTTTACTCGGACGTCTGGCAGCATTTCGGTTGCTTGTGGTATACGAAAAGCAAGATCTAGCGCGCGACAATCCGGCACTATGTCCGCCGAAACCGTCACATGCGGGCGTTTCACGTATTAAAATAATGGCTACGGAAATGCGCCCGGTAAATGGCGGAAGCATGAACTGGAAAATTTTCTTTTCGGCTTTGACGATCCGCTGGATCTACGCCCTCTTCTTGTTCGCCAGCATGGGGCAGCTTGGACTCAAAGGCGTCGACTCCTTTACTTATACTGAAGTAGCGCATCAATTTGCCGAAGCGGTGGCGGCTGGATCGGTACATGGCTGGGATTGGCTTGGACCGAATACGGTGATCATGCCTTTATACAATGCAATCCTTTCGCTGTTTTACTTGCTGTTTGGAAAATTTGGGCCGCTCGCTTACGTGCTGGCGCAGGGCGTGCTCGATTCTGCGACGTGCATTCTCGTCTTTTTAACTGCCCACTCTATGAAACCAGTTAGCGCCACTGCGGCGGCGATTGCAGCCATCGTCAACCCCACACAGATCGTGATGAGCGGACTGATTTATCCAGATACGCCCTTCGTTTTTTTCGTTGCTTTGTCTTTTTATGGGGCCATACGGTGGCTTCAATTTCCTTCGACGCGAAATGCCACTCTCATAGCGATTGGACTTAGCTGTGGAGCGTTAATCCGGGCTCTTCTCTTGCCGTGGGCCGCGGTCTTATTGGTTTTTCTTTTTTGCGTGGCGACGATGCGTTCGCGCCTGTCGATACGATTGACTGGGCAGATCGCCGGAATCGCGGTGGTGTTGTTGCTTTTTATAGGTGTGGTTGTCGCCCGCAATGTTGCAAAATATGACGCATGGGCATTGACGTCACAGGGCGGGATGCATCTACAGACTGTCGTGCCTTGGGTGAGACGGGCTTTTGATGGAACTCCATGGACTCAAGGTTACAGGGAATTGGTAGAGCTCACCGATCACCGATTCCCAAAACCTGCGCAAAATCCGTTCGACGCGTCGCACCGTGATTCTCAGATCGCCGTCGAGGAGTGGCGAACTTTTGGGATAATGCCCACCTTGAAGGCGTGGATCTACGGTGCGGTTATCAATCTTGGGTCGCCGGGAATTATTTTGTCGCCGCCGCTGATCCAAATTCCGCGTACTGGATTTTATGAGACGCGGGGGGCTACGATGGTAGAGAAGATGAAAAACTTCCTTTTTCATTCCGAAAGCGCGACTTACACTTGGGCGCTACTGATCGGCATTGCCGGCGTCTTTGTCATTCGGATAATTCAAACGGCGGGGCTAATCGACGCGCTCGGGCAGGCTTGGCGCGACCGGACGCAAATGTTGCCGATAGCCACCCTGTTTGCGCTGTGGTTCTGCTTCATCCTCACCGTCAACGGTCCGGTCGCGTCGCCGAAATACCGGCTGCCTTTGGAACCAGTTCTTAACATACTGACAGGTATAGGTTTTTGTAAATTTCTCCAGTTGCGGCAACGGCCGCTGGCGCTAGCTCGCCATCCTTGACGCACAAGCATTGGGCAGTCGTCACCGCGGAATTGTCGCTAGCTCTCAGCGCACTCCCAGCGCGCGTTTTCCTAGAGATGACGTGCGCGGAAGTGCTATGTATTCCAGGTAAAAAACTGGATGGCCGACAAATTGGCTGAAAGCCCAGGCTATGTCGGCGGTAAAAGCTTCCGGGGGTCAGGTATAACGCGATGATTACTCTCATCAACTCGCCGGGGCTAAAATCCTTCTCCGGTCTACAGATGCATACGCCCAATCCTCCTTTGGGGTTGGCCTATGTTGCCGCCGCGGTCAAAGAGGCTGGTTTTGCCTACACTGTCATTGACGCGACAGGCGAAGCGCTCGACACGATCTCGCCCTACGGGCAGCGCGACGATTTCATGATTCAGGGCCTTTGGTTCGAAGAGATCGTACGCCAATTCCGGCGGATACCCGCCTTATCGGCCTTAGTTGCATGTTCAGCACCTTGTGGCCGCTCACCCGCGATCTTGCGGCGCATATCCGCGCCCACCGTCCGGACGTGATTATGGTTCTAGGTGGGGAGCACTCGCCGCCCCGTCCCGGAACTTTCGCTTCGAACATCGGTATTCGATATTGTCGTTCTTGGTGAGGGAGAGAGACTTCGTGCGCCTAGCACGAGCGATCCTGACCGGAGCGCAATGGCGCGAAATTCCCGGCCTTGCCTATATCGATGGCAATGCCAAATTTCAGAACAACGGCCTGTCGGCTCGCAATCGGACAATCGACGATTCCCCCCACTCCACGATTGGGATTCATTCCCGATCGAGCGATACATCTTCACGTCACCAAATCAACGGCAGCAACCTCGGGCGGGCCATAGCAGATGGCCCCGTCCACGTCGGTGCCCCTATCAGTGTATTTTATTAGCGAGTCCAGGCATGTGGACAACATGTTGCGTCCCACCGCGATCCTGTGCAAGCGGTCGCCGACAGAGATCGAGCTGTACAAAAACAAATACAATATCGCTGAACGTCGATTTCCAGGATTTGACTGCGGTCGTCAAACATCACTGGTCATAGACTTTGCAACGAACAGCAATACAT
>CAVTDA010000141.1:0-15429 GCA_963733285.1 uncultured Acidobacteriota bacterium | reverse complement strand
GGTGCCGGCACGCGGCGCCCAGCGATGCAGGGTTTCCTCCGTCTGGTCGCGATTGAGGGACGAGAAAGCAAACCGCGGTGCCGTCCGGCATCCAGGTAAACGATGGGCCGAAATATTCCACCTGCTGGGGATCCAGCTTGATAACGGCTGGATTTGCAGTAGGCTCATCCACCGCCACGACGTGCAGCGAAGGGACGGGATTCGCATCGCCGGGCTGCGGAAAGCGTTCGCGAATCAAAGTGACGTGCGTCGGATGGAAATCGGTGATGGGATATTCAGGCACGGGGCGGTCATCCAGCCGCAGGTACGCGATTTGCTTGCCATCCGGCGACCACTCATAGGCGCGCGCGGTGGAGCGATTGGCGAGCTCCTCACCATAACCCAGTCGAGCAGGCCGTTGTAAATCGTGTCGCTTCCATCGTGAGTCAGCCGCCGCATAACCCCGGTCGCCACGTCAACGACATAGAGATCGTGCTGTTTGATGAAAGCGATGCGATCACCAGAGGGCGAAAATGTGGGCACCTCTTTCACCACGCCATCATGCGTCAAGCGCCTTAATCCTTTCGTGTCAGGATTCAGCAGCCACAAATCATTTTCGCCCGCCAACAGAATCGAACCTCCCCGGGGAGACCATTGATAGGAGCCGAGGTCGAGGCGTTCCTTTCGACTCGCGGGGTTGAAGAGAACGGAGGTCCGGGGGTCTCCAAATCATACTCACAAAGCGTTGAAGCATCCGGGTTCCCGGCCTCCGGGCAAACAAAGGTTAGCTGTCGCACCACAGTGGGGATTTTCCGGGCGCCGGAAGCGGGCTGAGAATGATTGGCATCGGGCATCGAGCCCACTGCGGAAGGACGCCACTGGAGGCTACTGATTCCCGGAGCGAGAAATTCTCCGGATGAACCATATCGTCGATCGTCAGATGTTTTGCGGCTGCGGGAGGGGCGGGTGGTGCGCCGCTCATCGATATGCGGGCCAATGGCAGACAGCCCAGGAACAATCCGAAAAGTAAGAATGCGATGCGTTTCAAAGGACTCTCCTCATTTCGAGTTTAACGATGTCGGCGATCATGGCAGTTCCCCGAGAATGCCATTCTACCCGGATTTGCGCGCTGCACGCAGTGGCGCGAAGTAGGGATCAATTAAGTTGATGGTTTTTTGAATGGGGCGGTGACGATTTTTTTGTTTGGGAGTGTGTGGGTCCAAGGAATGAAGCAGCGATTTCACTTTCCGGAGACCGAATCATTCGCTGCATCGTCGCGGACCTTGATCCAGGTGGAGGAAGGGATTTTGAGGAAGAGTGCGGCGATGTGAGGGTCGAATTGACTGCCGCTTCCTTTCGCGACCTCGCTTTGAGCGGCTTCAAAGCCGGGACCCTTGCGGTAACTGCGGTCGCTGGTCATGGCGTCGAGCGTATCGGCCACCGTGAAGATCCGGGCGCCGAGGGGAATCCCCGCCCCTTTGAGCCCGTCGGGGTAGCCGCTTCCATCAAATCGTTCGTGGTGATGGCGCACGATGGCACTGGCGGGACCCAGAAAGGGAACGCGCTTGAGAATTTCTTCGCCGACGACGGGGTGCTTGCGCATTTCGGTCCATTCTTCCGCGGTCAATTTGGCAGGCTTCAGCAGGATCGCGTCGGCAACGGAAATCTTGCCGATGTCGTGCAACAGCGCGCCTTGCTCGAGCGCGGGGAGAAGCGCCGGGGGGTATCCGATGCGGCGGGCCAGATATCGCGTGTAGGCACGAACCCGCAGAGAATGGGAGTAGGTCTCGTGCTCGCGCGAATCGAGAGATGCTACGAGGGCTTCCAAAGTCATCTGGTAATTGCATTCCAACTCACTCAATGCCAACTCCAATTCCCGGGTGCGGCGCTGGATGCTGTTCTCGAGCGACCCCTTGTACGCCTGGGCATTACGGGAGGCCACGAGGCGTTCATAGGCGCCGTTCACGGAACGCACGATCTCATTGACGGTCAGTGGTTTGAGCAGAAATCCGAGGCCTGCATGCGCAACGCAGTGATCACGGTGTCGATATGAAACTCCCCTGTCACCAGGATGAAGCCCACATCCCAGCGGGTCTGTTTCGCCATGGCGAGAAGATCAACGCCCGAGGCGCCGGGCATCCACACGTCGCACAGAATGACGTCGAAGTCGCCGCTTTCGACCGATTCCAAAGCCTCGGCGGCATTGGCCGCCTCGACCACATCCTCGACATGGTTTTTCAGCGCCTCACGAAAGAAGACGCGCACAGCGGGTTCATCATCAACAACCAGGACCTTGGGACGAGCTCTGCTGAGCATGATTTTTACCGGCTCACTGTTCCGTGCAAAGTAGGCGCTGCATTGCCCCTGGCCGGGACGGGAATTCCCTCACAAAATTCAATCGGCTTAGAGCGCGTCTATCTTTAGCCTGAAACTCATCCGAAGCCGAAAACGCATCAGAACTGGCAAGTCCAATCCCCGATTCCGACCTGTAATGGGAATTCGCCTCAACCCCAGAGACCGGTCGTGACAGTTTTACCGAAACCACCCCGTGATGCTCGGTGAGGACTCCGCGTTTAATTTCCCTCATCCCCAAGCCGAATCCTGCCGAAATAAGGTGTGATTAATGAAGGCAAGGCCTTCAATAGCGAATCGAAGCCAAGCCGGAGGTTCAGGCCGGTCTCCCCGAGGAGCTCACGGCCGTCCGGCAAACCTGGCTTCGGAAGAGGTGAAAAGATGCGAGTCCTGGTTGCAGAAGATGACAAGCCCGTTGCAAGTTTCGTCCAAAAGGGCCTGGAGGCAGAGCAATACGCCGTGGATATTGCGCAGGATGGCGATGAAGCGCAGTTCATGTTGAATCAGTTTGACTATGATCTGGCCGTGCTCGATTTGACCCTGCCGCGCGTTGACGGGCTCGACGTGCTCAAACACATTCGCCAAGCCAAGCCCGCCTTGCCCGTGCTGATCCTGACCGGCCGCAATCGCGTCGAAGACCGTGTCAAGGGATTGGACCTGGGCGCCGACGACTACCTGACCAAACCTTTCTCCTTCACCGAACTCTCCGCCCGGGTTCGAGCCCTGTTGCGGCGCTCTGCCATGCCTGCGGAGGTCGTGCTGCGCGTGGCCGATTTGGAACTCAACCGCGTGGATCGGGTGGTCAAGCGTGCCGGGAAGGCCATTGAATTGACCCCCAAGGAGTTCTCCCTGCTGGAATACCTGATGCGTAACGCGGGGCGATGTGTGACCCGCGCCATGATTGTCGAGCATGTCTGGAATCTCTCCTTCGATACGATGACCAACGTGGTCGATGTCTATATCAACTACGTGCGCAAGAAGGTGGATCAGGGCCATGAGCGCAGATTGATCCAAACGGTGCGCGGCGTTGGCTATCAGATCGGGGAAGAAGCCTGAAGGCCCGGATCGAGGTAATCGGATTTCATCCGTCGATGGCGGCGGGCATTCCTGCACAGCCATCTGTGGGGTAAATCAATGGAAGACAAAGATCAGTCCATGCGCCATCCCAAACCGCTGGAACCTGGTGAGCCGGGCGCCGGCCAGGATGTTCGCCCTCCGGCCCGCCCGTCCGCAACCAAGCCGAGCGCTCAGCCCTTTCGAATACCCATTGATTCACCAACGTGCCGCGAGTGCCTGGGAGCCATTGCCCACCGGTTAGCCCAACCCATGACCGCCTTGCGCGGCAGCATCGAATTGGGCTTGATGGGTAAGCGCACTGCCGAAGACTACCGCTCCATCCTCGAGCAGACCCTTTCACTTGCCGACACCATGGTGCAGATGATCGTTTCCCTGCGGATCTTGGCGAGTCCCTGGTGCCCGGTGGTCCGCCGCAGCACGTCGATCTCAAATCGGTGGTGGAAGAGACCTTGGCGGAAATGGACACCATGGCAAAAGCGAAGGGGCTGCGCTTTGATTTCGAAGCCGGAACTACCTCTGATGCCAGCGCCGACCCGGCGCGGCTGCGTGAAGCGCTTCAGGGCCTGCTGGCATGGCTCATCCAGAACAGCGCGGGGGGCGGAACCATTGCGGTCCAACTCTCCCGGGCGGAGGGAACGGTTCGGGTGCTGCTTTTCCCTACGCGGATGGACCTCCAGTATCTTCAAATCAAAATGTTGGACGACGTCACGACGCCGGGCGCGCTGTTCTCTCATGCCGCCAAGACGGGCGGGATGGGCTGGGCCATTCATCAACGCGCGATCGAGGCCTTGGGGGGCAAATTGGAAATGCTCACGGAAGGCCCTGACCCGGGAGCCATCCGCATCGATCTTCCCATGGCGCCACCCGGCTAAATTGGAAAAGCATCCGGCTTGTTTATTCCCGTGATTTCGAGCGACATCGATGGGGTCAACCTTGGGTCCTTCTAATTCTCAAACTTAAGACAATTTAATCTCTGATTAATCGCCTTCTAACGACAATGGACGAAAATTTGAACTTACCCATGAGGTCATGATGGCTACCAGTTTCCTCGAAGAAATACCCAACACTCGTCTCGCGACCATTGTCGCCAGCCCCAGCTCGGCATTCCGTCAACGCATCCTCAAGCAGTTGGCCCTGCGGAATTGCCTTGTCGAGGAAGTCTGTGGTGGGGCCGAGGCTCTGGCCCGGGTGGAGGAGGGAATCTGCCGCACCCTGGTGCTCGATCAATCTCTTGCGGATTTGAATGTGGAAGAGCTTGGTTGCCATTGTCCACGCACGCCACCCGCAAGTTAACGTTCAGGTGCTGGAGTCACAGGCAGAAGACGATTCCGCCAGCGGAGATATGGATTTGCCCACCGACTCGGACAAATTATTTCACCTCCTTCAGCACTCGCGTGAGGTGCGCATTCCCCAGGAACTTCCACCCCCGCTGGCGCCCGCCGCCCTTCGCACTCCGGCGCCGTCGATCGAAATCGATCCTCTGCCCGGCATGACCGGTTGCAGCCCGTCGATGCTTCGAGTGTACCGTTTGGTACGGCTGGTGGCGGGACGTCAGACCACGGTGCTGCTGACCGGCGAAACGGGGACGGGCAAGGAATTAATTGCGCGCGCGCTTCACGTCCTGAGTCCCCGGCGTGAGCGCCCTTTTGTGGTGGTCAACTGCGCCGCCATTCCCGAGCCATTGCTGGAAGCGGAACTTTTCGGCTACAACCGCGGTGCCTTTACCGGCGCCTTCCAATCGCGCATGGGACGCATCCAAATGGCGCATAGCGGCACCGTCCTCCTCGACGAAGTGGGCGACCTCCCGCTCTCCATGCAGGCCAAATTTCTCCGCTTCCTGCAAGAGGGGGAAGTTCAACGCCTGGGCTGCTCCGATCCGCTGCAAATCGATGCCCGCGTGATTGCCGCCACCAATGCCGATCTTCCCCGCCTGGTCAAAGAAGGCCGCTTCCGCGACGATCTCTACTACCGCCTGGCGGTCTTCCCCATTGAAATCGACCCCTTGCGTTTGCGCACCGAAGATATCCCCCCCCTCAGCGAACGGTTCCTCCAGATCTTCTCCCAGGAAGCACGCGTTCCCGCCAAGGCCTTTTCACCGGCTGCGGCGCGGGCCCTCGAGGTGCATTCCTGGCCGGGAAATGTCCGTGAACTCCGGCAGGTCATCGAGCGCGCATTCATCCTGTCGGAAAAAGACCGGGAAATTCAGCCCGAACATTTCCCTTGGACCGCTCACGATTCCTGAAGACGTCGAGACAACAAGACCCTTGCGCAATCGAAATCGGAAGAAGACTCTGATCAAGTCGAAGGGCAGTAGTGTCTTCAGCATCGCCCGTTGCTGGCGGGTCGCCACCTCCATCTTCAGAGTTGTGCAGATATCTTGCATCGCCGCGGTTAGAGAAATTTTAGAGCGGCAGGCAAAAGTTGGACCGGCCCGTGCTTTCATGCCCAATCGCCATGCAACCTTTGCCCGTCAATCGGCAAAAAGATGTCGCTTCTCCGGCCAGACCTGCGCGCGGGGCAAGAAGGGCCTTAGCCGCGGCATTTGCTTCCTTTAACCAGACCGCCGGGGCGCTGGAAACGAGTTATGCAAATTTGCGGACCGAGGTCGCCCGGCTGCGGCACGAATTGGAAGAGAAAAATCACAGCCTCGAGCAGAGCTTGGAAGAGAACCGGAGGATGCAGGGATACCTTGCCGGAATCGTGGCGGGGTTGCCGTGCGGCGTCCTGGTTTTCGACGAGGAAGACCATCTGAGGATGATGAACCCGGCAGCGGGCCACTTGCTCGATGCCGGTGTGGAGGATCCTTTGTCGGCCACAACATCATCTCTCCATCCCTTGCTGGGTGCTCTCCTCGCCACCCTGCCGGCGGAAGAATTCCAGCGTGAACAGGAATGGGTGGTGCAGGGCTCACAGAGCGGGCGGACACTGGGGGTAACGCGCGCCTGGCTACAGGCAAGCGGCCACGGGAGCGACTCCATCCTCATCCTCCGCGACCTGACCGAGGCCAAACAGCTTGAACGGGAGCGTGAAGCTTCCCGCCGCTTGCAGGCGTTGGCGGAGGTCGCCACCCTGCTCGCTCACGAAGTTCGAAATCCGCTGGGAAGCCTGGAACTTTTTGCCGGCCTGCTGGCGGATGCGCTGGCCAGCCAGGCGGAGTTGCAGTCGTGGACCAACCACATTCAAGCCGGACTGCGGTCGCTGGCGGCCACGGTGAATAATGTTCTGCAATTCCACAGTCAGCCCGAGGCTCAGTTGATTTCCGTGGACTTGAAGCGCCTGGTAGGCGAAACCGTGGGTTTCCTGCACCCGCTCGCCCGGCAGAAAAGGATGTCCATCGAGTGGAAAGCTCCGGGGGATTCCATGCCGATTCTCTCCGACCCGCCGCGTCTGCAACAGGTGTTTCTCAATCTGGCCCTGAATGCCTTTCGCGCCATGAAGCCGGGCGGAAAACTCTCCATCCATCTCCGTCTGGAGGAGGGAGATTCAACCGGCGCTTATGCCGCGGACTTTATCGATCAGGGAACGGGGATCCGGGAGGAGCACCTCGCAAAAATCTTCCAGCCGGGATTCTCCACTCAAACCAGCAGCCCGGGGTTGGGCCTGGCGGTGGTGGGCAAGGTCATCGAGCAGCATGGGGGCGCCGTCCGTGTGACCAGCCATGTGGGACGTGGGACAACGTTCACAATAATTTTTCCGCGGGCCGGACCTTGAAAGTGTCCACGCAATGACCTTGGGAAAGAAGGCCGGGGTTGGCGGAGCGGCGAAAGGTGATTCCGCAAAGCTGTTCGCCAAACCGTCCGGTCGAAAGGATGAACGAATGAATCAGGTTCTGGTTGTTGATGATGAGATGGCCATGCGCGCGGCGCTGGAGGCGAGTTTCGGCCGTCAGGGATGGAAAGTGACCACGGCGGGGGGAACCGGTGAAGCGCTCGAGCGGTTTCGCCAATCCCCTTGTCCGCTGGTGGTCACGGATATGCGGATGCCGGATGGCGATGGGTTGCGCGTCATGCAGGGAGTCCGCACCGTGGCGCCGGAGACGGCGGTCATCTTCCTGACCGCCTTTGGGAATGTTCCGGAAGCCGTCACGGCGATGCGGGAAGGCGCCTGCGACTACCTTGTCAAGCCGATCTCCTTCGAGCAATTGAAGGAGGCGGCGGCGCGGGTCATGCGGGTCCGGCCAGTCAAGCCCCCGGCGGATCGCGCGTGGGATTTTATCGGCAGTTCGGCTGTGACCCGGCGGCTCATCGATCGGGGCAGGCAGGTGGCGCGCACGGAAGCGGATGTGCTGGTGGAGGCGGAAAGTGGCACCGGCAAGGAGCTGCTCGCCCGCCTGATCCATCGCTCGAGCCCGCGCCGCCAGGGTCCCTTTGTTGCCGTTAATTGCGCAGGTTTTCCGGATTCGCTGCTGGAAAGCGAGCTTTTCGGCCACGTCCGCGGCGCCTTCACCGGGGCCATTGCATCCAAGGCGGGAAAATTCGAGCTCGCGCACAAGGGAACGCTTCTTCTCGATGAAATTGGCGAGATGCCCCTCAGCTTGCAACCCAAACTGCTGCGCGCGCTCCAGGAACGGGAAATCGACCGGCTCGGGGATACCCGCCCCTTGCAAGTCGATGTGCGCATCATTGCCACCACCAACCGCCCTCTCGCCGCGATGGTCGCGGAGAGCAAATTCCGCGCCGACCTCTTCTTTCGCCTGAATGTGATCCCCCTATCACTTCCTCCCCTGCGGGATCGGCACGACGACATTCCCGAACTGGTCGATTACTTCATCGCCAAATACGGGCCTGCGTCGCGGTCGAGCGTGGCGCGATTCTCCGCCGAACTGCTGGAGCGGCTCAAGGCCTACGAATGGCCGGGAAACGTGCGCGAACTGGAAAACTTTGTGCGCCGCGCCCTGGTGTTGTCACCCGGCCCCGTGGTGGGTCTGGAATTGCTCCCCGACGCGGGCTTCCAAGTCGCCCGTGACCCGAACAGCGGTATTGAGCCGGGGCACACCCTGCGCGAATTGGAGCGGACGCTCCTCGAAAGAACCCTGGACGCTACGGGCGGTAACCGCACCCGGGCGGCGGGAATGCTGGGGGTCAGCTTGCGCACGGTTCGCAACAAGATTCGTGAATTCGGACTGCCCCCCAGGAGGCCGTCATGAACTGGGTTGAAACCCCCACGATGCAACGGGTGGAACAATATCTCGATCTGGTGGCTTTTCGCCAGGAACTGATCTCGAGCAATATCGCCAATGTCGATACGCCCGGCTACCGCACCCAGGACGTGGATTTCGACGCCGAGATGCGCCGGGCAGGCGAACGCCAGGAGGGCGCCCCGGTTTCGCCCCACGTCGAGGAAGTCAAGGGACTGATCGAGCGTCCGGACGGCAACAACGTCAGCCTGGAGCGGGAGACTCTGGCGATTGCCCAGGTGCAATTACAATATCGCGCCGGGGTGGAATTGCTGCGCAATGAAATTCACATGGTACAGACGGCCATCAACGAAGGGAAATAACCCATGAACCTCTTTGGCGTTCTTGATATCAATTCATCGGCGCTGCTGGCGGAGCGCGAGCGCGCTGAAGTCGTCACCAGCAATCTGGCCAACCTCGAAACCACCAACACGCCCGCGGGCGGCCCCTACAAGCGGCAACTGGTGGTGTTTGGAACCGAGCGGCCGGGAGCAGGCAAGTTCGCACTTACCCTCCAGCGCTTCGGCGATCTGCACGCGCGCGGCGTGAAGGTGGAGCGCGTCGTCCAGGACAACGCTCCCCCCGTGCGCCGTTACGAGCCCGGCCATCCCGACGCCGATGCGGATGGCTACGTCGCCTTCCCCAACATCAATCCGGTGGAGGAGATGGTCAATCTGATGGGCGCCGCGCAGGCCTATCAGCTCAATGTGTCGGCAGTGCAAGCCACCAAAGCCATGATCACCGAGACCATTCAGATTTTGACGTGACGGGCGGCAATAACGCGTATCGGATTCAGAACGGGGGGAAGTCGTTGGAGGGTATCCCAAACCCGACCAAACCCCATTCCGCCGCCGCTACGCGCAACCGGAGGGCGGGGGAGATTTCCCTTCCCTGCCTCGAAAGCGGACGGGAAATCGCAAACTTCAGAGAAGGGAAACGACCGTGGGCAATACGATTTCAGGGCTTCCGCAAATCGACTGGACCAAGATCCAACTGGACGTCCGCCAGCCCGCCGCAGGGCAATCGGATTTCTTCCAGACGCTCGAGGGCGCAATGGGCAAGGTTCAGGAGATGCAATCCGGCGCCGATCAACAGGTGGCAAGCCTTCTGCAGGGTAACGGGCAGGACCTTCACTCCGCCATGGTGGCGGTGGAAAAGGCGGATCTGACTTTCCAGATGATGATGCAGGTGCGCAACAAGATCGTGCAAGCGTACCAGACCATTTCCCAGATGCAATTCTAACCTCACGCCGCGGCATTTGAGCACAACCGGACGGGACTTGGCTCTCTACCCTGATGGAAGACTGCCGATTCGTAACAACATGGGGGCTTGAGAATTTCAGATGGCTGTAAACCCGGAACAGGCAAGCCAACAAATCATGGCCTTCGTGCGGGGGCTTACCCTGCGCCAGAAGCTCACGATTGCCGCCGGAGCTGCCGCCGTCGCGGCAATCATCTGGGGCTTCGTCACCCTATTCGACAAGGCGGATTACAAGACCCTCTACTCGGGGCTTTCCTCCGGTGACGCGCAATCCATCACCCAGCAGTTGGCAGGCAAGAACGTTCCCTACCAGTTGTCGACTGATGGGACCAGCATTATGGTTCCCGCCGATCAGTTGGACAAGGCACGGCTCGATTTGGCGGCGCAAGGCCTGCCGCAAACCGGCCGCATGGGATTTGAACTTTTTGACAAGCCGAATTGGACGGGCAGCGATTTCGCCGAAAAGGTGAACTACCAGCGCGCGCTGGAGGGCGAATTGGAGCGGACCATTGAAACCCTGGGGGAAGTGGAAGCGGTGCGGGTTCATCTGGTGATGCCGCAGGAATCGCTCTTCAGCGACCAGGAGCGCAAAGCGAAAGCTTCGGTGGTCATCAAGCTCAAGGGTGGACATCTTAGCGACGACTCGCAGGAGGCCATTACCCACCTCGTGGCGAGCGCCGTGGACAATCTGAAGCCCGAGGATGTGACCCTGATCAATGCCGACGGCGGAATGCCCTTCCTGGCGCATGCCCGGGGGAACGGAGAACCGGCCGCGCTTCTGGGCGGATTACGAGACGGCACTGGCCCACAAGGCGGTGGCAACGCTGGAACCCTTCGTAGGAGTGGGGAATGCCCGCGCCAATGTGACGGTCGAGTATGACCTCGCAGCGAGCGACAGCACGCAGGAAATCTACGATCCCAACGGCTCGGTGGTCCTGACTTCCCAGATCTCCGAGGAGCGCGTGGCGGAAACCGGCGCTCAGGGCACTCCGGGGACTCCCTCCAATGTCCCCGGCAAGCAGCCGCTCCCGCCCCCCAAGGCCGCGCCCACGCCGGCACCAGCCCCGGCGACGGCTCTGGCGACAACTCCGGCGCCAGCCCCCGCCCCGGACACGGATACGCAGGGACTTCATACCGAGAGCAAAACTTTTGCGGTCAGCAGGACCGTGCGTCACTCGGTGCAGCCCGCCGGAACCCTGAAACGGATTGACGCCGCCGTGTTGGTGGACGATGTGACCGAGACCACAGAGAAGAACGGCAAGAAAGTGGAAACGCGCCGCAAGCGCACTCCGGATGAAATGAAGCAAATTCAGGACCTCGTGGTCGCGGCGATTGGAATCGATACGACGCGCGGCGATAAGGTGGCCGTGGAAAATCTCTCGTTCCAGACTCTCCCCATCGAGGTGCCCTCCCCGCCAAATCTCACCCAGCGCCTGGTCCCGATGGTGGATAAGTGGATCAACATCATCCGCTACGGGGCGCTGTTCCTTCTCTTCGTGCTCGTCTATCTCTTGGTCCTTCGCCCCATCAAACGCCAAATCGTTATGACCATCCAGGAACTGCCCAAACAACTCGGCATGACCAAGAACGCAGGAGAAAGCCTGCCGGGCGCCAAGAATGGAATACCCCTGCACAAGGAAGAGGATACGGCGGCACTGGAGGCCTCACTCTCCCAATTGGGAAATACTTCGCTGGAAAACAAGCAGGCCATCCTGCTGAAGAGGAATCTGCTCGATAAGGTCAAGAAGGAGCCGGCAGGTGCGAGCCGGCTCATTCAAAATTGGATGAAGCAGGAAGCTAAGAAATGACGTCCGCCGCGGAAACCACCAAAACGGCAAATAGCGACAGCCTTTCCGGCCTCCGGAAATCCGCCATCCTGCTCGTCCTGCTGGGGGATGAAGCAGCCAGCCTCGTCTACCGGAACCTGCCGGAAGAAGACCTGCAAATGCTGACCGAGGAGATCTCCGAGCTCGAATATATTTCGCCGGAAATCGGCTCGCAGATTCTGCAGGAGTATTACCGGCTGACCGTCACCGAGGAATACCTCGCCCAAGGGGGAGCGGACTATGCCCGAACCCTGTTGGTGAAGGCCTTTGGGGAAGACGGCGCGAAGAACCTGCTCAAGCAGGTCGAGAGCTATCAGGAGGCGCGCGCCACCAATCTGGACTCCCTGCAAAGAGCCGATCCCCAGCAGCTTGTCATGTTCATCGAGGGCGAGCACCCGCAGACGGTGGCGCTGGTCCTGGCCCACCTCGGGCTGAAACCCGCTTCGGAGGTTCTGCTGTTGCTGCCCGAAAAGACGCGGGCGGAAGTTGTACGCCGGCTGGCGGAAATGCATCAGTTCTCCCCCGAAATGGTCCAGAAAATTGCCCTGGTGCTGAACAAGAAACTGAAAGCCCTGGGGGAACAGAACCGGCGCGCTTACGGCGGCATTAAGGCCGTGTCGGAAATGCTCAATCGTGTGGAACCCAACAGCGTGAAGGGCATCCTCGAGACGATCGAGCAGGACGATCCCAAGCTGGCCCTGAGCATTCGCAATTTGATGTTCACCTTTGAGGATTTCCTGTCGGTTCCGGAGAGCAGCATGCGCGAGCTGCTGAGCAATCTCGACAAGAAGACTCTGGCGGTTGCCCTGAAGGGGGCCTCCGAGGACATGAAGAATCACATCTTCAAAACCATGTCTTCCCGCGCCTCGCAGATGTTGATCGAAGACATTGAAGCTTTGGGGCCTGTCCGCTCCCGCGATGTGATCACCGCCCAGCAGGAGGTCGTTCAACAGGCGCGAAAGCTTGAAGCGGAAGGCAAGTTGACGCTGAAGAGCTTTGGAGATGACGCTTATGTTGTCTGATTCCAAACCCCCGGCCGAGGGGGATGAGGTGCAGGCTCCGGCGTACGAATATCCGCCACCCCTGGCTCCCGACGGTTCCAAGCCCGGGGCGCAAAGTGGAAGCGCCTCGACCCTGGAGCGGCTCTGGACACCGGGCACGCGCCTGCCGATCGGCCCTCCACCCCTCAGTGAGGAGGATGTGCGGGCCCGCGAAGCTCGCGCCCACAAAGCGGGGCGGGACGATGGCCTGGCCCAGGCCTCCGCGGAGTTCGAAAAAAAGCTGGCGGGAGAAAGGCAGACTCTGGTGGAGGCCGTCCGCCAATTCGTCCGGGAACGGGCAACCTACTTTCAGCGCGTGGAGGCTGAAGTTGTGGGACTGGCGCTCGCCATCGCCCGCAAAATCCTCCACCGTGAAGCTCAGGTGGATCCGCTGCTGCTCGCGGGAGTAGTTCGCGTGGGGCTCGATAAGGTCGCCGCCGGCACGCGCGTTCGCTTGCGCGTTCACCCCAAGCAAGTCGCCACCTGGAATGATTTCTTCTCCCAGCAAACCGATTTGCAATCGCTCCCGGAATTGTTGGGAGACCCCTCACTGGGCCTGGCACACTGCGTCCTGGAGACGGACCTCGGCAGCACCGACCTGACGCTGGAATCGCAACTGAAGGAAATCGAACAGGGCCTTTTTGACCTGCTCGCGCAGCGGCCCCAGAAGCCTTCATGAAAAATCCCTCCCTGCTGGCCCCGTACTTCCGGCGGCTGGAAACCCTATCCACGGCACGCTGGTATGGCCGGGTCACCAAAGCGGTGGGCCACATTGTCGAATCGGAGGGCCCTTTTTGCTCGCTCGGCGAGTGCTGCGAGGTGATTGGACCGGGCGGTGAATCCCACGCCGGGGAGGTCGTGGGATTCCGCGGCAGCACTGTACTCTCCATGCCGGTCGAGCGGCTCGATGGGATCCGCTATGGGGACCGCATCGCCACATGGGGAGTCAAAGCAAGCCTGCGCGTGGGAGACGATCTGCTCGGCCGGGTCATCGACGGCAATGGCAAGCCCCTGGATTCACGGCCGGATTACGTCGCTCGCGACACGATGCCGCTGCACGCTTCCGGACCCCTGCCGCTCGACCGCATCTCGATTCGCGAGCCGCTGGGTTGTGGAGTGCGCGCGATTGATGCTTTTCTGACCTGCGGACGCGGGCAACGCGTGGGAGTCTTCGGCGGCAGCGGAGTCGGAAAGAGCACCCTCCTCGGCCTGATGGCGCGCGGAAGCGCCGCGGACGTGACGGTCATGGGGCTGGTGGGTGAGCGTGGACGCGAGGTGCGCGAATTCCTGGAAGGAACTCTGGGGGACGAAGGCAGAAAACGCTCCGTGGTCGTGGTCTCGACGTCGGACCAGTCACCCCTGCTGAGAATCCGGGCGGCGCTGGTGGCAACAGCGGTTTCCGAATATTTCGCCGCCGCGGGGAAGACGGTGCTGCTCGTGGTGGATTCTCTGACGCGCTTTGCCATGGCGCAGAGGGAAATCGGACTCGCGGCGGGCGAACCTCCCACGGCCAAGGGATATACCCCGTCGGTGTTTACCATGCTGGCCCAGCTCATCGAGCGCGCCGGCAACTTCAATGACGGGAGCATCACCGCGTTTTACACCGTGTTGATGGAAGGAGACGATCAGCAGGACCCGCTGGTGGATGCCGTCCGGGCTCTGCTCGATGGCCACATCGTTCTGGACCGCCGCCTGGGCGCGCAGGGCCACTACCCCGCCGTCTCCATCCTCGATAGCTTGAGCCGGTTGATGCCCGCAGTCTGCCGCCCGGACCACTTGGAAAAGGCGCACCGGCTTCGCCGCTTGCTCGCAGCCTACACGGCTTCGGAGGATTTGATTCGCGTCGGCGCGTACCAGAAAGGTCTCGACCCGGTTCTGGACCAGGCCATCGAGATCATTCCCGAACTCAATAAATTCCTTCAGCAGCGGGGAGACGAAAAGGCGCCGCTCGGCAGCACGCTCGCAGCCCTTCAGGCGCTCAAAGGATGAAGTGGTCGGGGCTCCCGGACATCCGTCACCGGAGGAATAAACGGAACAATCCAATGCCCTTCTTCGCCAGCCGGCCCACCGACGCCCGTTCGAGAGTCCAAATGTAAGGGACCTCCATGCCTTTCCGATTCACCTTGCAGGCCGTGCTCCGGTGGCGCGAGAGCTTCGAGCGGCGTGAACAATTGCGCCTTCAAATTGTGACGCGTGAGCTGTTCAAGGCGCGGAACGAACGTAACCGGGCAAAATCCGATCGGGAAAGCGCCATCGCCGCCTTTCAGTTAAGCCTTCGCAAGGGGATGAATTCCGCGGAAATGCAGTTTGAGCTGGCCAGTGATCGCGCCCGTAAGAGGCAGATTGTTGCCCTCAATGATCACTATTCCAAACTGGAGGATTTGCGCCGCCGTCAACTCGAGGCTTTCCGCAAAGCCCAGCAGCAGCGCAAAATTCTTGAGAATCTGCGCGAGCGCCAGCTTGCTGCGTATCAACTAACTCTCGCCCGCCGGCAGCAGCAGCAGATGGATGACCGATTCCTCCTGACGCAAACGAGGAATTCGGGCGAATCTTAAACTCCAAGGCAGGCTGCACGGGCCGGAACTCATCGTCGTCGTGCGCAAGTGAGAGGTTACCAGCCCGATTATGGCCTCGAGAATATCGCAGCTTGGGGACAGCGACTGCTTATTTCTTCGATGTGCTGGCTGGCTTTGGAGCTGCAGCCGCCGGCTTCACCGTA
>CAVTDA010000140.1:0-34441 GCA_963733285.1 uncultured Acidobacteriota bacterium | reverse complement strand
CTTCTTAGCCACATCAGACGGGCTGTCTTTAAATGGGTTCATGCTTATGTTGTTGCCGCAGGAACAACAACGAGAGAACGAGCACTAAGTAATTGACTGTACCTCCAAGCTGATTTTCGGCAGGATACGCCTGCGCTTTTCCCGTGTGAAGGCTGTGCACAGTGAGCTGCCCGAGATTTTGTCCGGGATTTCCGATTTCAGTTTTCTCCGTGCCCAGAATCTACACGCGTCCGCCTCTATTTTCAAGGTCGAGTCGAGTTTTTAGTTCGTCGTGCTTGCATGGGCCTTGGAACGGGCCGGTTTTGTCTCTCCCCCGACTCCCAAAATCGCAATTGACCCTCTTTCGACCGTGCCTCTAACAGTTTTCCCGCCCTTGCTCTGTTCCTAGGAAACTCCGATTATCACCTCGCCTGCTAGGTCGGCAAGGGCAGCCTAGCTCACCTTATTCGAACGAAAAACGTTAGTGCTGTATCGAAAGCGCCCCGTCCGCGCCCTCGTGACACCATCGCTATTTCACCGGTGCGTTTCTGATACAGCACTAACGTTTTCATTCCGGATCGGGCATAGGCCGAGAGGCAAATTGGCTATGAAAAGATATCGGCAAATCCTCGGCGACAAGGCGGATCCGTCTCACCAAGCTGAGGCCCATACGGCAAAGTTCCAAATTTGCCCAAGGTTAGGGACCTAACGGCGAATACCCAGCCGCTGATGGTCATGCGTTTTTAGGCAGATTAAATCCCTTATAGGACCATCTGCCCGATAAAGTCGGGCAAAACCTGCACTAAAATTGACAAAATAATTTGAATATGCAAAAGTCATCATATGATTTGCCTTTGAAAGTGAGTTGGGGCTTTTTCCCTTTTCAACTAGGGGAGTCTTGGGCGTACATCAAGCAGGCGTCGGATGGGCGCACTCTTTTTCGTCCTCAAAAAGGTCATATGGGCCTTAGTTAAGAAGCTATCTGGTCAGACGGGTGAAGGCAAAATTCACATTAAGGCTTCAGGTCATTGGGCAGAATACTGGTTATCCATCGAATGAAGCAACTGAGCAGACTCTTCGCTATGCTTGTGTTCGGTGCAGCGCTGGCCGGCTGCAACGCCGGCGACCGCAGCCTTCTGAATAGCGAAGTCCGCAAGCTTGACCCTTCCGTGTTGGCTCCATTCCCCTTCACCTTTTCCCTCGATCGCTTGGGCATGTTTTTCCTGATCCTCATCTGCTCCGTCGCACTTCCCGTGCTGATTTTCTCTGTTTCATATGTGAGCCGCCATTACACTCCGGCGCGGCAGAAATGGCTTTGGTCGCTGCTGTTCGTTTTCATCGCGTCCATGATCGGCGTGGTGGCGGCTTCTTCCGGATTCGCCTTTCTTGTAGCCTGGGAAATCATGTCGCTCACCTCGGCGGGTCTGATTTTGCTGGAGGGAAGTTCGGGCGAGCGCCTGCACAACCTGTTCATTTATCTCGTGATGACACATGCCGGCACTGCCGCCGTCATCGCGTCTTTTCTTGTTTTCCTCCCCCACTCGCACACACTCGATTTCGCTGCCATCCGAGCTGCGGGCGCAACCTTGCCGAACGGTGCCCGGACAGCACTTTTTATTCTGGCTTTTGTGGGATTCGGAACGAAGGCAGGAATTATTCCTCTTCATCTGTGGCTGCCCCGGGCTCACCCCATTGCGCCCAGTCCCGTATCCGCTTTGATGTCGGGGGTGATGCTCAAGATTGCGGTCTACGGATTTGTCCGCTTTGCCTTTGATTTTCTTCCCGGAGGGCCGTCGTGGTTTGGCTACCTGGTGTTGCTGGCGGGCGCGGTTTCAGGCGTTCTGGGGGTTTTGTACGCTCTCGCCGTACACGATTTCAAGCGGCTACTGGCATACTCCAGCATTGAGAACATCGGAATCATTTATATGGGGCTGGGCGCGGCGCTGATCTTCGTGGCGCACGGCTCGCGCACCTGGGCGGCCTTGGCGCTGGCCGGAGCCCTATTGCACGCCTTGAATCACGCATTATTCAAAAGCCTCCTTTTTCTCGGAGCAGGTGCCATTGCCGATTCCACTCACACAGTGGACCTGGAAAAACTAGGCGGATTGCAGCGCCGGATGCCCGTCACCGGAGCGGTCATTCTCATCGGCTGCTGCTCCATCATGGGATTGCCGCTCTTCAATGGATTTATCGGCGAGTGGATGATCCTGCGGAGTTTTCTCGGCGGCTCAACGTTGGTCAACACCAACGCCCAGCTTGTTCTGCCCCTGATGGTGGGAGTGTTTGCCCTGATCGGTGGCCTGGCTGCCGCCTGCTTTGTGAGAGTATACGGCGTATCCTTTCTGGGCCGTCCTCGCAGCCAGGAAGCTGAAAATGCCACTGCCTCCCCCTTCGCCATGCGTGCGGGGACGGTTCTGCTGGCAGCGGCGTGCGTCGTAATGGGAATCTGGCCGGGAGCTTTCCTTCGACCTATCGTCTCACTCGCCCAAAGTCTCGTGCGAGCGGCGGATGCTCCCGCGGAGGGGCTATTCATCTCCTGGGTGATTCCAAGGGTGGCAGCGGCGTTCATCATCCTGCTCAGTGCTTCTGCATTCTTGAAAAGGACGAAGCGGCAAGCTCGGACATGGGCATGCGGACTGCCGGGATTGTCCGCCCGGATGCAATACACTTCCAACGCCTTCACCAAACCCGTCCGCTTCGTCTTTGCCAGAGCCTACAAAGCGGACCGAAGTCTCGAAGTGCTGCCCGAAGACCGGCCGTATTTTCCAGACGCAATTTCCTACCAGTCCATACGCACAACCTCCTATGAGCGATGGCTCTACCGTCCGTTTGTTGATGGTGTCATGGCGGCCGCGAACCAGTTGCGCCGTTTTCAGACGGGCAACATTCAAGTGTACTTGCTCTACATCGTCGTCGCCCTGGTGTCCCTGCTTCTTTATCTGAGGTTCGCCGGATGAGAATCGCGATAGGCATCATCCAGGTTGTTCTCTTGGTGTTGGGGGCGCCTCTTTTGCGGGGCATTGTGGGACGGCTCAAAGCCGTGCTTCAACGCCGCCAGGGCGCGTCAATCTGGCGCCCCTACTCGGACCTTTGGAAGCTCTTCCACAAGGAAGCTTGGTGCCGCCGTCAGCGTCCGCGGTGTTCGGGCTTGCTCCGCTGCTGCTCTTCGCAACAAGTATTCTGGTGACCGCGTTTATCCCGCTACTCTCCGGCTCCGCCCTGCTAGGGTCAGCCGGCGATTTTATACTTTTGGTTTACCTTCTGGCATTTGGCCGCTTCTTCCTGGCATTGGGGGGAATCGATGGCGCAGCGCCTTCGGGGGCATGGGAGCCAGCCGCGAGGCCCTGGTTTCATGCCTGGCGGGAGGCGCCACTGCTGCTAGGGCTGGTGGCCGTGGCGATTGAGTCTTCCAGCGCGAGCATCGTGGGCATGGCTCGGTGGGCAATGGGTCAAAGCTTCTTCAATATTTCGGCCGTACACCTTCTGGCTTTCCTGGCCATTGGCATCGTTGCGCTGGCGGAAACCGGACGCATGCCGGTCGATAACCCAACGACGCATCTTGAATTGACCATGATCCACGAAAGCATGGTGCTGGAATACTCCGCCCCAGCCTGGCACTGATTGAATGGGCGAGCGCCATCAAGCTGAGTGTTATGGTGGGCCTGTTGATTGCGCTCTTCGCGCCGTGGGGGCTGGCTGGTACACCAACGCTTGCGGCATTCGGATTGGCGATTGTCGTTCTGTTAGCCAAGACGCTCGCCCTGGTAATGTTGCTGCGCCGTCATTGAAAGCGGCATCGCCAAATTGCGCATATACGCGGTTCCCGATTTTCTGGGCGTGGCCGCGGCCATCAGTACCCTGGCCGTCATCCTAACTGCTCTGATGAAGAGGTAAACACGATGGGTATTCTCGAAACAACCGCCGGCAAAGTTCTGAGCTGTACTCGGTGTTTTTGTTTCTCACCGTTCTTGCGCTGGCGGGGGCATGGCGGTTTTCCACCAGCGTCTATCTGTTCAGTCTTCAATCCGCCATTATCGCCATACAGGTTGCGGTGATTGGCTACCACGAGCGGCTGGTGGAAGCCTTTGTCATCGCCGTGCTGATAGTTCTGTTGAAGGTGGTGGCGATTCCCTATGCCTTCTTCCGCCTCCTCGACAAGTTACAGGCTCCGCGCGAAGTGGAGACTTCCACCAGCGCCGCCGAATCGGTTTTCATCGCGGTGGGGATTGTCTGTCTTTCGTACGCAGCGGTGCGTTCCTACGCCAGCGGGGTTCACGCGCCGGAAGATGGATTGGCCGCGTCCGTGGCGCTGATTCTCACCGGTGCGTTTCTGATGGTCAGCCGTAAGAAAGCCTTGATGCAGATGATGGGCCTGCTGGTCTTGGAGAATGGCATTTTCCTGGCCGCGCTCACCACCACGTTCGGCATGCCACTGGTGATCGAAATTGGAATCTTCTTCGACGTTCTCATGGGATTGCTTCTGATGGGGCTTTTTGTGTTCCGCATCCGCGATACGTTTGACCACATGGACGTCTCCAAACTGCGAAGGTTGAGGGGCTGAGCGAATGATTCTTCTCTTGCCTCTCGGCATTGCGATTCTCGGAGCGGGCGTTCTCTTCAGCCTGTCCAGCCGCAGAACGGCCACACGGATGGCGCTGCTGCTGGGCGCAGCGGAATTCTCCGTGCTGGTTGCCATCGCCTGGCAGGTATACCACTACGGCGCGCTGACCTATGGAAAGTATCTGCGCGCGGACGGTCTGACGGCATTTTTCCTTGTCAATATCGGCCTGATCACCGGGCTGGTGCTGATCTATGCTTCCGGGTACATGCGCGAAGCGACCGAAGATCGTTTCTTTTCCCCGCGCTGGTTCTATGCTCTAGTCTTTCTTTTTCTATTTACGATGCTGGGAGTCTGCCTTTCGTCGAATTTGGGCTTGCTGTGGATCATGATGGAGGGAACCACCCTCGCCTCCGCGCTCCTGGTGGGTTTCTACAACACCGAAGGCGCGGTGGAGGCGGGTTGGAAGTATCTGGTGGTCTGCACGGTGGGGATTGCCTTTGCCCTCTTCGGTACGATTGTTCTCTACCTTGCCGCAGTCCGCGCCGGCATCAGCCCGACTGCCGCGCTGGACTGGGCGTACCTCACGGATACGGCCTCTCGTTTGGCGCTGGACCCGCACCTGGTCAAACTTGCCTTTGTGTTCGTCATCGTCGGATACGGAACAAAAATTGGTTTCGTTCCCATGCACAGTTGGCTACCCGACGCTCATGCGGAAGCTCCCGCCCCCATCAGCGCGCTTCTTTCGGCGGTGCTGCTCAACTGCGCGCTTTATGCTGTGCTGCGATACGACGCTATTGTTTCGCGCGTGGTGGGGCCGGCGTTTTCCCACCGGCTGCTACTGACTTTCGGTGTCCTCTCGATTGTCGTGGCCGGGTTGCTGATCCTGGTGCAGCGCGATCTGAAACGGCTCTTGGCGTACAGCAGCGTTGAGCATCTGGGCATCGCAGCGATTGGTATTGGGCTGGGCGGACCGTTGGGACTTTACGGCGCGCTGCTGCATACGTTTAACCACTCCATGGCCAAGAGCCTGCTTTTCTTTGGCGCCGGCAACGTCCGCCATAACTGCGGAACAGCTGCGCATGGATCGCCTCGGCGGACTCGCACGCGTGCTGCCGCAGACCACCGGCATCCTGGCTCTGGGCGGCCTGGCGATTGTCGGACTGCCTCCCTTCAGCCTGTTCATCAGTGAGTTTGCCATTCTCAGCGAGGCCTTTTCACAATCGCGCTATCTGGTGAGTGCGTTGTTTCTGGTCACGCTGTCAATTGTCTTTGGCGGATTTCTGCACCATTTTTTGGGAATGATTTGCGGGGAGCCGAAGCACACGCCTGCCGCCGGGCGGTTGCTGGCCTCGGAATGGATTGTGGGAGGAATCGCCGTGGCCTGTCTCCTGCTGTTGGGAATTCACATTCCGCATCTGTTCAACGTGATGTTGCAGCAAGCCGTGGCGGTGGCGAGATGAACGAGAACACAAGTCCCGGGCAACGACCGCCCGCGGGCGAAAACAAAGACGCGCCCTTCTCTATGCCGCGCCTCGCGGATGGCTCGCTGGCACGCCTGGTGAGTCTGTTTGGACGTATAGGTACCGATGGGCAAAAGAGCGTCCGCTATGTTTTTGATGTGGGCACGCCCGATTATTTCGTGACTGAAATTTCCGCAGATGGTCCCATCGCGTCGATTGTGCCGCAGACTCCGGCTGCGGCTTGGTATGAACGTGAACTGCATGACCAGTTCGGAATTGAGGTTCTCGGGCACCCTGATCTTCGACCCATCGTGTTTCACGACAACTGGCCGGACAACGTCTACGCCCTCGTGGATGACGTGAAGGACGTGGCTTGGGCGCATCGCCATTATACGTTTCTGGAAGTGCGGGGCGACGGCATCACCGAGGTTGCCGTGGGGCCGGTCCACGCTGGAATCATTGAACCAGGGCACTTCCGCTTCAGCGTAATGGGCGACACGGTTCTGCACCTTGAGTTGCGCCATTTCTACACACACAAGGGCACAGAGAAATTATTTCAAGGCCTCCAGGCTGATGCGGGCGTGACGCTGGCAGAATCGGTGAGCGGCGATAACTGCTTCGCCCATGCCGTCGCGTTCTGCCAGGCAGTTGAGAATGCCTGCGAAATCACCGCCCCGGCGCGGGCCGCAGTGCTGCGGCTAATCGGATTGGAACTCGAACGCCTGATCTGCCACATCGGCGACTTTGCCGGACTCTGCACGGACGTGGGTTTCATCGTGGGTGCGGCCCTAGGAACGCGCATCAAGGAAGACATAATCCAGGCGTCCACACGTTGCTGTGGCACTCGATACTGGCGCGGAGTGGCAGCGCCCGGGGGCTTGCGATCCGATTGGGATTCGGCGGCGGTAAAGAGTCTTGCTCAGGCCGTGGAAGCGTCGGTGCGCGACTTCAGGGATTTGGCGCGTATGGTTCTCGAAACACCTTCGATACAAAACCGGTTTGAAGGTGCGGGAGTTTTGCGGAAGACCGTGGCGTACGATCTTGCCACCGTCGGCGTGGTGGCGCGGGCCAGCTGCGGGGATCTGGACGTGCGCCGCGATCATCCTTACGGACAATACAACACTGTCCAGACCGATGTGCCGGTGTTCCACTACGGCGACGTGATGGCGCGGGCGAGGATTCGCGTGGAGGAAGTTAATGTATCCGCCCGGCTGATTCAAGAAGCTACCAGCGCCCTGCCGCTAGGACCGGTTCGCGTTCCTGTCCGATTTGACGAAAGCGTGAGCGGAGCTTCCGCGGTGGAATCCCCCCGCGGGGAGCTTTACTACTGGATTGAAGGCGTCGAGAATCGATTGACGCGGTGCCACATCAATTCACCGTCATTCAAGAACTGGCCGGCGATGCCGTTTGCCGTAGCGGAGAACATGATCGCGGATTTCCCCCTCATTAATAAGAGCTTCAATCTCTCTTATTCCGGATGTGACCGATGATCCTCAACGTCATTCACCGTAGCTTGCGCCAGCCCAGCCGACTGATTCCGGTTGAGGCTTTGGTGCACAGCTGCGCAGGCAGCCGCATGCCTGATGTGCAGCCCGAGCGATTGACGGCTGACATTGCATCGCGTGTTGCCGCCGTGTGTCCCACCGGAGCGCTGGCTACCGAAGTTCACGACGGTCGGCAGTGCCTGAAGCTTTCCTACGGCCACTGTATCGGCTGCGGCTGGTGTGAGGAAGTGGGCGAAGGCGCGTTGGTCCCCGCCGTCCGTTTCCCCTGGACAGGCGTCGGGAAAGAGCAATTGATGCGCCGTTGGGATCTCGATCGCCACGCTGAGATCGCTTGCGGATCTCCCCAACCGGATGCCGTTCGCAGACAGATACAGAAGCTCCTGGGCAGGGCGCTGAACATCCGGCAACTCGATGCAGGATCGTGCAACGGCTGCGAGGCGGAAATCAGCGCCCTCACCAACCCTTATTACGACCTGGAGCGATTCGGCATCCACTTTGTGGCGTCGCCCAAACACGCGGACATGCTGCTCGTCACCGGCCCTGTGACGCGCAACATGGCGGAAGCGGTTCGGGCCACTTATGAGGCTGTTCCCGCCCCCAAGCTCGTGGTTGCGGTGGGCGCGTGTGGCTGCAGCGGCGGCCTCTTCGCGGGTAGTCATGCCGTCGTCGGCGCGGTGGATGCGGTGATTCCCGTGGACGGTTATATTCCCGGATGTCCGCCCACTCCGTCCATGATCATCTCAGGAATTTTGCAAGTATTGGGGCAACGCGGATTAAGATAGGAAAAGACGCTTCTAGAAAGGGCTGCACCCATGCCGGAGTTGAGTCAATTTAAAGCCGAGTTCTTCAAGGCGTTGTCGCATCCTTTGCGGATCAGGATTCTCGATGCCCTTCGCAACGGGGAGGTAACGGTGGGCGACCTTACCGCCCGTCTTGAGGTCGAGCAGAGCACGCTCTCCCAGCAGTTGGCGGTTCTACGCAATCGTGACTTTATCGTCGCAAGGAAGAGCGCCAGCAACGTCTTCTACTCCGTGCGCGATCCTGCCATCTTCCGGCTCCTCGATGTCGCCCGCGAAATTTTCAACAACCATCTGGTGGACGTCAAGGAGATGCTGGCACAGCTTCGGGATATCGGGTCCAATTAGATCGACAGCTCGCGCAGATAACCTATCCCTCAAACGCTCGATCGATTTTATGGGTTCGGCCTGAAAAGTCGCCTCGTCCGTGGTGCTCCACTTTGCCGTGTAACGTTAGGCTTCTATCCGGTCTGTAAATTCTTCCCCTACTGTGTAAATGATGTGATTGGCGGGGGCTAACTGGGCCAAATAAGAAGTTGTTACCGAGCTGATTCAAAAGAAGTAAGGGTTTGAGCGCCCACTTTTGGCAAGGCCATTGCTCTGTGGCTATGGGGTTTCATCATAAAGCACCGAGCACATCCGGGAAAATTCGGGTGAAGGACCTAACCTGCTTTGGAGGTAATCCGATGCGAGTCTTTGGTGATTTGAATGGACCTGAAAAACCCACCGCCCATGACCCACTCGGGTCAGGGGCAGACGGCGAGAGAAGAAATCTCAATCCTGAAAATTCGCCACGCGCGATTGGCGAAGATTCCAACCTGAACGATCGACGAGACGTCCGGCCAAGCCAACCGACAGCCTCTGGAGGGCAGGAACCGGCGCACGACCCGAAGAGGGATTTTGTGGGTGGCATGCTGCCGCCCGAACCAACCCCGCACCTGCTCAAAGATTCCCGTCCGGGGAAACGCCCCGTCGACCGAATTGGCGAGCAAAGGTTGAATCCCGCTGGTGATACGAATTACCCAGCTCATCTCTATAGCCGGCGCACAAGTGCAGGGGCGTGGTTTGTGTTGATCATCATGATTCTGGCGATGCTAGGGGCTGGCGTTTATGGTTATCTCAATTTGCGAAATAACCACATCGCTCTATCCCAAGTACCAGCAGCTTTGCGGTCCCTAGCCACGATGGGTGGGCGGATGGATGCGGCAGAGGCAAAACTCAATGGCTTGGCGGACAAGTGGGATGCCTTAACGGACCATTTAGCCGAACTCGATCGTAAATTTGACGCAGGGCAGCACGCAACCCGCAGTCAGATGCGGGAACTGGTTGGGCAAGCGGCAAGCCACTTGCAGGCGGAATTGGATCAACGAAGTGAAGCTGTCGATACGCGATTGAACAATATGGAATCAAGGCAAACCCAAGACCGAGCACAGCTCGAACAGCTCAATGATCAACTTCGGAACCAGGTTGCGAGCCTGCGTGAACAGCTTAATGCCGTCCAAGAGGGTACAGGACGCGACCTCGCGAACATGCAGGGGCAAGTGAGTAATGATACGGGCAACCTTCGCACTCTCGCGCAAAGCCTGCACCGCGAGAGAATGTCTTTTGAACTTGTGAAGAACTCTCCCACCGAACTTGCGCCGGGCGTGACGCTGACCGTTCTCAAGACAGACCCGGATTACCAGCGCTTCAAGGGTTATGTCTTTATGACCAACGAGGCAAAAACTCTGTGGCTCAATAATTTGAGCGCCAATGAGTCAGTCGACCTTTACTCGCAGCGGTACACCCATCCCTATAGCTTGGTTGTGACCACGGTGAATAACGACGGAGTTGTCGGCTATTTGCTCCTACCGGCAGGCGCATAAGAGCGGAATATACAAATATTCCATTGCCTTACGCAGAGAGGGCCCGGACAGAGAGGGGGGAGGTGGCAAATCATGCGCGTGAGCGGGTAGCCAAGGTCAGCGGTTTCCGGAGTGTGGTTTCTCGTATTGATACAAATCCACCTTTGGCGGCTCCACTTGATTTCGTGGAGCGACGGCAGAAGTTGCCGAGGCGAGCAAGACTCATGGTCAAGAAGGTATTCGCCGCGATGGCAACCACTACCACCGACCTACCCGGACGGCTTACCCGTGCCTTTGGCAAGTCAGCGCTAGACTCATAATCACCAGAGCGGTCTAAAGACAGCCAAGTGGATCGCAAGCAGGTACAGTAGGTTTCCCGATGGGGACTTCGAGGGAGTTAGGAGTTGCATTTGGGCGTTAGGCCGTTTTGCCCCCAAATGGCGTCGAGGACGGGAAGGCGACTTTTCAGTCCGAATCCGATCAGCATGCCGTCGATCACCCAGAAATCAGTGGTGGGAAGGGGATTTAACAACAGGACAACAACTTTCTTAACTTATATTTCAAGTTCCGCCTGCTCGGGATGCTCTTCTCGAATGTGCTCCTTGAATGCGCCCCAAAGTTCCGCCATTGCTTCCTTGGGACTTTGATCCTCTGGAAGGACAAACTTCTGCCAACATACCGAGCACTGGTACGCGATCGGCTCCCCGCGCTCTGGAAATTTGATGCCCAAGTGGGCTTTTTCATTCATTGGAGGTCTCCCAAACACATGCGGCGTTGAATTGATGAGCCTCACCATTGTCGTAACTTCAGCGCCGAGTCCCCCTGTCATCAAGCAACTCTCGATTTCACTTCGGGCAAGCTGCGAAGGGCGCTGGCGCAACCTATCAGGCCGCACCGTTCGTCTTCCGTTCAGCGTCCTCGGCGCACTGTTCAAAAGTTATTGGCTGGTTTCCAGTACTCTTTTTATGTGCATCAACGAAGCCTCTAGCGATGAGCGAATTCTGGACATTGCTGCCCCTCTTACGATCGTGCCCTTGGGCCCGGTTAAACCTGCCTGGCGCGATTCCTTCACGGTTAACAGGTAGAATCCCTTTTCGTCCGACCGGCTACCGGCCCTCACGCACACCGACAAATCCAGTGCTGTTTGAAAATAGTGGCTGGCGTAGAGCTGCTTGATGGCGACGAAATCGATCGGGGTGGACGGCGCTCCGCGGTAAATAATCATGTGATTCATGCGCAGCGTGGGCTTCAATCCGAACCTCACTCGTTCCCAATAGAAGAAGCTCTCTGAATCAGCGAGCCGCGCCTGAGGGTAGGCGATCAGAAAGTGTTGCAGATTCGGAAGGTAATGCATCATCGAGGCAGACTCGCTCAGCAAAGACTCGAATTGATCCACGACACGCAGCGGATACTCTTTGTCGTAGTAGGATCCCAGGGCGCTGTTGCCATCCTTCTGGTACCCGATTAGCTCCGCGAAAGCCAGCTTCTGCGCCAACCTGTTCACCTGGGCGGCGACATCGGGCGCGGACCAGTTCACCGAGTGTTGAAACTCTTCCATCGATTCCATTGGCAACTGGAGCTGACATTTGCCGGGTCTGCAGCTCTTGAGATCCTTGATATCGTCGTCTTCCAGAACGAATCCTTCGAAGTCTGACAGCTTCGGCGGCGCACTGATTTGCCGGATGCCGAGGTAGTTCGGTAAACCGCGGAGGCTGTCCAAACCCTGCGCGACTCTCAGGTAATTCTCAGAAGAAGCGTCGATGTAGATCGCGCCGAAAACTACGACTTCGGAAGGCGCCGGGGTTGGCAGTTCTTGTGCTACTGCTTTGCCCTGGTCGATGCTCGCGATCTGATCGTCTCTGAGGCCGATGCATTGGCGGAAAAACGTGTACGGCTCCGGATGGGTCTGGCTCAGGCCCGACCCCATGGCACAGGAAAGAAGAGCGCAAACGCCCAACGTATTAACCGTCCAGCGATGGATCATTGCGCTCTTCTTCGGCGACATAACGGTGCGGCGCATGGGACTACGCCGCTCCTTGCGCGAAGCGTTGAACATTGGCGGCGCCGCTGCGAATCTTCGCCGAAATCATGATCCGGGAGATTCCGCCCATCAACATCGAGACGCCAACCAGCGTACCGATCGCCCACACCGAGCTGAAGGGCCACTGTGCGATGATCGTGAGGCCCAGCAGCAGGCTGGCCCCGGCGTCGACGAGAAGCCATCCCCAACCGTCCAGTGGTTTCAGTTGAAACGCCGTCACAGTTAGCAGTCCGGCTTGGATCAGCAGTAGTGTTCCAAGAACTCCCGTCAGCGCCGCCACGCCGACGATAGGAAAGAACGCCAGCGCGATACCACTGATTCCGTAGAGCACACTCAGAAATACCTTCAGGAAGAAATTTCCGGCGGTCTGCGAGTTCAGCGCGAAGACAAAATGGGCGATGCCAATAAAGATCAATGCCCAACCGAGCAGAACAGTCGTCATGGTCGCGGCGGCCAACGGGTAAACGATCAGGAACACTCCCAGGGCTGCGGTCACCACGCCCATGAAAATGCTCCATGCGGAACGATTCTTGATTTCTTTAGTTAAGCTATGTGTAGTCATTTGATTCTCCTTTGTCGAGTATTTTGATTTCAAAGGGAGGCCTTCTCGACCTCCCCTTCTATGCACCTTCGAACGTTACGGCGTGAGGTGTTGCGGCGTTACGACACCTTGGCCCTCGCAGCCGCTGCTTTTGACTTGAGCACCTGTGCCTCGACCTGCGCTTCGCGCGCCACGGCCTCACTTCTGTCTTTCGCCTTCTGCAATTGAGCTTGTATCTTGGAGTCGAGTTGGTTGATCTTTTCCTGGAGCTTGGCCTTCCGGTCGGCGCGAGCCTCGGCATGCTCTGCCCTCAGTTGGGCGAGGTCGGCCTCCATCGCGACGAGGTCCTCGTCCCTTGCAGCCGCAGCTTTTGCTTTGAGCACCTGGACCTTGGCCTGCGCTCCGCGCTCCACTGCTTCAAGCCGGTCCGTGGCCTTTTGCAATTGAGCTTGTATTGTGGACTCGAGCTGGTTGATCTCTTCCTGGAGCTTGGCTTTCCGGTCGGCGTGAGCCTTGGCAAGCTCGGCCATCAGTTGGGCGAGGTTGGCCTTCATCGCGGCGACCTCCTCGTCGGCTTTTGCCTTGAGTACCTGGACCTTTGCCTGCGCCTCGCGCTCCACGGCCTCGCGCCTGTCTTTGGCCTTCTGCAATTGAGCTTGTATCGTGGACTCGAGCTGGGTGATCCTTTCCTGGAGCTTGGCTTTCCGGTCGGCGTGAGCCTTGGCAAGCTCGGCCTTTAGCTGGGCGAGGTCGGCCTTCATGGCAGAAACCTCCTCCTCGTCGGCCTTGAGCCTTACGTCCGCGAGAGCGCGCCGGAAAACGGACCCGCCGATTGCCTCCATGCGCGTGTCCACAGGCGTGGTCCAGTCCTCTTCAATTTCGGCGACCACTGCCACTCGGTTCGGCAACAAGAGCTTGGTAACGTCTTCGATGAAATCCTGGCCGATGCGCGCATCGTTCAGGTCGAAGATGACGCCGGTTGTTAACCCAACCGTCGCGCCGACAGCCAGACCTGCCGGACCACCGAGTAATCCGAGGAGGCTTCCGAAGGAGGTGCCGGTCAGAGCGCCGATCGGCCCCGAGTCATCACCTTGCTTTACTGTTGCAGTGCCATCGGCGTGCTTCGCCAGCACCGCGTGGGCGTAAACGCTGATACTGCCTTCGTTGTCCAGTTGCAGCAGCGCCTTCTTTCCTTCGTAAGCTTTGCTTTCGTTGTCAAAAACTACCACTAACATGCGATCCATAAGCCATCTCCTTTTTTTAGTTTGAATTTCTACTCGAGCATCCTTTCGAACGAGTAGATTTGTTTTTCCCAATTACCATATGCCACCCTTGCCAATCTCATTCGAACTCAGAGATCCTCGGCCTTTCAGAAACAATCCACTCCCGAACATAGGGTGGGCAATTCCGGAGCTCGATTCCCTTCGTCTCGCAAACCGCCAGGAAGTGGGCCGCGTCCAAGTCGATAAGCCGCACCTGTTCGAGATCGAGAACGATCCTCTGCGTGCTCCTGCCAATTTGTGCCTTCAACCCCTGCACCTGTTCGGATTCAATTCGGCCGCTGAGCAGCAGAACAGCTTCCGGTCCATCCGAGATTTCATCGATCTTCAAGACCATCTGCGACCTCGCCTGGCTAACAAAGCAACCCAGGTGCCAAAGGTAAGCTACTGACTGCACGAGTCTTAGGGCACAGCGTTCAGTGGTGAACTTCGACAATTGGCGAGTTACGGCAGGAGCCTCGACAATTCCTGGGGGCCAATTTCACGAGGTCTGCCCGAAAAGTGGCTGCTTGGGGATTAGTGTCTGCGATGAGTTAACGTTGCATGTACTGTCAGGGGCTCATGGGGATTCGAAGAAATCGTTTGGGACGTTCTTCGAAATACAAGATCTCAAAGAGAACTGCGTTGGCACGGGTGGGTCGTCAATTCGCGGGGCGCTGAACCTATCCCGACTTGAAGCGGTGCTTGTTGATTTGCAGGCTTTTGATCCTCGACTCAAGGGTCGAGCGTGGAATGCCGAGTTTCGCCGCGGCGCCGACGGGACCTGACACGCGGCCCCGACTTTCCGTCAAAGCGGATTCGATCATTTCCTTTTCCTGATTTACATCCAGGCGACCAAGTCCACGCGTAGCAACGCCCGGCCTGGGCGATTCGTGCTGCAGCCACGTTTCATCGACTGCCAGGGTATCGGAATCGCACAGGATCACCGCTCTCTCCACAACGTTTTGGAGTTCGCGAATATTTCCCGGCCAATCGTACACCTGGAACAACTCCATGGTCTTCTTCTTGACACTTCTAATCTTTTTGCCGGCCTTGCTCGCGTAGCGGTCCGTGAGGTACTCGACAAGCAAAGGGATATCCTCAACGCGATCGCGCAGCGGAGGTACGTGGATGGGAAAAACATTCAGCCTGTAAAACAGGTCCCGCCTGAAGGTGCCGTCTTCCACCGCGGCTTGCAAATCACGATTGGTGGCGGCGAGCACTCGTACATCGACGGCCATGGGTTGGTTGCCCCCCACCCGTTCAAACACCCGCTCCTGGAGCACTCGCAGCATTGTGACCTGGGTCTCAGGCGGGAGTTCGCCAACTTCATCGAGTAAAATTGTTCCCCCATCGGCCAGCTCAAAGCGGCCCAAGCGACGTTGCGTGGCCCCGGTGAAGGCGCCCTTCTCATGGCCAAACAGCTCAGAGGCAATCAACGATAAGGGGATCGCCGCGCAATTCACGGAGACAAACGCGCGCGTGGCACGGTGCGATCGCTTGTGAATCGCACGTGCCACCAGTTCTTTGCCCGTTCCGGTCTCGCCCGTGATCAGCACGGTCGAATCCGTCGGCGCCACCTTCGCCACATGCACCAAGACCCGCCGCAGCGCTGCCGAAGAGCCGATGATCTCCTCGAACATCGATGCCTGGTCGACCTCTTCCTTCAGCGCCAGATTCTCTTTGTAGAGTTGGTCTTTTAGAATCTTGATTTCGTCAAAGGCCTTTTGCAGGGCATCTTCGGCTTGTTTTCGTTCCTCGATGTCGTGGCCGGTTCCATACCACTGAATAATTTTTCCCTGATCATCGCGCAACGGCGCATTACGAATCCAAAACCAGCGATATGCCCCGTCAGCACGGCGAATGCGCGCCTCATTCTCGAACGGCTCGCCGGCGGCCAATGCCGCACGCAACTCTGCCACGAACTTTTCAACATCCTCGGGATGAAGGACCGAGCGCCAGCCCCAGCCCTGCAATTCTTCCGACTTGAGTCCGGTGTATTCCAGCCAACGCTGATTGATGAAATCGACCGAGCCGTCAGGCCGAGCGCTCAGGACCAGCGCAGGAATAGTATCGATGACAAGTCGTAGGCGGTCTTCGGTCGGGCCGGGCCGTGGGACAGCTTCATCTTTGGAATACGCTGCCATGGTGATCCTGCTTGAGCGGAGGACTGTCTTGATAGGCGGACGTGATTCTATCACGACTCAGTAGCGGGTGATTACGAAGCATACGGAATCCGGGCAGCGCGACCGGGCTCCAGAGAGGCCTGCCACACGGCTGAAGGTCGTGCCTTAATGCATAACAAAACGAAATGCGGCCGCGTCAGCCGTGGATTCGATTACTCCCCGAAAGTCGCCTCGCCGGAAATGTGATCGAAATCCATAAAGAGCGGTAGCGCAGCCATATTCCAGATTACCCGCCGAAAGTCGCGTAGGGTTTACATATCGATGTCGATAGCAGCCCAACCCACCACTTAAACCCGATCCGGAATGAAGAACGCCCTTCCCTCCAGCAATCATGCAAACTCCCCAGATACGGGGTTCGGGTGCCCGAAGGCGACTTTTCAGGCCGAATCCCAAAGCGCGCGGGAATTGATTGCACGGCAGCAACTTCCAGAGAGACGAGCACATGGATTCCTCCCGGGGACACCTGGAGGTACAAATCTGATTTCCTGTTGCGTCCGGCAGCGCTCGGCGGTAGCTTATCGGTCGGGCTGAAAGTTCAAAGTGGAAATTCCTGCTGAAACAGTCAGATGTATATTTCCGGTCGGCCGGGAGGTCAAAATGGAAGTCTTGGCACAGTTATTAGTCGGCGCAGTGTCGTGGCTCCTGGCGATGTCTTTCGCGGCCGTATGGGGCGCGCACCTCTACCAAACGACGGTTCTCTTTCCGGCGTGGGTCTCTGAGCTTCCGAAATCCCTGGTCGAATGGCTCGCGACTCCCTATTCGATGAGGGTTCCCGGATTTTTCCGAAGGGTGGTGGGGGTCCTTTATACCTTCGCGACGATCGCCGTGGTTGTCGCGGTCGTGACGGGCCTGCGGATACGGCTGGGCCTAGGGATCGCAGGCGTTTGCGGGCTTATCCACCTGGCTCTGAACTTGCTCATCTTCCTACCTACGAACCTGAAGCTCGGCCTTGACCCTGGGGGACCCGGCGCATCGAGTCTCGATCCGCAGATGGTTAAGATGCTGGTTCGACGGTGGGGCCGATGGAACTTCGTGCGTTTCGGCGTCGAAACGGCAGGATTGATCGCGGCGATCTTCGCGGTCAAAGCTTCATAGAGAAACATCTGATTGACGAATTTCCATGTTGGCCATGACTTGGCTGACCTGGACTGGGTAATTTAGACACCAAGGTTGAGAACCGTCTTCGTCAGACCTGTCTGGAAAGTCGCGGCGGATCGCCGCGTTCGCGACATCGGGAAGGCCAACTCCCGAATAACGTTAGGCTTCTATCGAAAATGCCCCAAACTCATGCCTCCGCCCTCCATCACCATTCACCCGTCGGGGCACTTCCGACAGAAGCCTAACGTTACACGTCAAAGTGCCCAGCGTGGCGACCCGAAAGTGACGCAAAATTTGGAGCGGTATCGACCCCTTGAGCCCATCCGGTTTCGCAAGCGCGCGACTTAGCGAAAGGAAAGAGGCGATACCAAGTTCCAACCGCCTCACCCTTGATGCAGATTATTTTCATTCGCGGCTTTGCTTCATTGACGATATTGAACGCAGTTTCTGTGGCTCTTCGGAAGTGAGCAATTCCAGCCGAGGTCATGACGTCTCGAATGCGCGCCTCACCGGCCTGCGCCCCCAGACAAAGTCCAACTTCCTGCGACCGAGAGGAGGGAGTACAGAGCAAAGTCGAGAAACCATAGTAGACACGCTAGGCTGATAAGTCCCGATAAGTCGGGACGTCAGCGTGTGGTGCCTTCTCAATCCCCATCTTCAGAAATCATGTTTCACCGGACTTGGCTCAGCTCCCAAGCGGGAAAATCTTTTCTCAGCATTCGACGACCTTGGCATTTCGCAGTCCTCGAGCCTTTTACCATCGAGTGTGTCGCCGAATGAGATCTCCCCGGCGGCGCGCCCCCCAGGATCCGATTGAAGTTGCATGTCCACTCCAAATGCGGGAGAATCCCCCAAAGGCAACATTGCTTTCGGGGCAATACCGAGATCCGTTGGGGTAGTTTTCAAAGGCGTGGTTTTGATTCCGCCAGCGTCCAAGTCGGGTAGAGGACACGGATACCTGTTCAGGAGGGAGTCATGAAAGCATCGCGCGGGATTCTCACCCTTGTTGCCGTGACGTTAGCCTCGGCCTCTTGCTGGGCCTCCGACAATTCAAAATCCACGCTCGAGGTGTTCGCGCTGTTAGAGGCAGCCGGTAGCCGCCCGATCAGTACCCCCCCGCCGCCCCCTATCGACATCACCCCGAAGCCGCCGAGCCTGCAGGAGCTGGAGCAACAACTCGCCGCCGATGAGCAGGTGCTTGCTGAGCAACAGACGGCGCTGACCAATGCCCAGTCCAGGCTCGCGTTCTGGGAAGGAACCCCGCAGCAGCCCCAGCCTGCTGAGGTGCAGCAGATCAATGTGCCGATATGGACGCAGGCGGTTGCCTCCGATCAGCACACCGTGGCAACGGTGCAAGCGCAAATCAATCAGCTCTTCGCAGAGATCGCGGCTCAATGAGCCCGGGATACGTGCTGCGAGCGTGCCGGAGCGAGATGATGTGGAAGTCTCACACACGAGCAGCCGCAGTCTCTCTGATTGGTGGCTTGATGGCGATCACCGCGAGCCCGGCGCCTGCCAGCGCAGCCGATATCGATCAATGGGCTCTTTGCATGGGTGGCGCGGGGCCTACCAGGGCCATCGAGGCGTGCTCCGCCATCATCGACGCTGGGCGCGAGTTGCCGGATAGCCTGCCTTACGCCTACGTCTACCGGGGTAAAGCCCATCTCGAGCTCAATCACGACGACCTTGCTCTCGTCGACTACACCGCGGCCGTGAAGTTCGACCCCGCGCTCGCCCACGCGCATTACGGCCTCGGGCAGATTTATAAGAAGAGGCAGGACTGGGCCCACGCGGTCACCGAGTTTGCCACGGCCGGGGGCAGCCTGAGTGAAGACGCCGACATCGACGCCTTCACCGCCGACGCGGAAGGTACATTCCGCTCCGATTCTCTTGCCGAATACGGCTATGCGATGTACAAGAGCGGCAACCTGGGTCAGGCGCTCGCGGACTTCGAGGAAGCTTCAAAGCTCTGTCCAACCTGTAGCACCCCTCATCGCGACAAGGCGCTGGTACTCGATGCGCTACACAAGAATGCCGAAGCGGCCGCTGCTGCGGACCGCGCCATTGCGCTCAACCCGCGCTCCGCCGGCGCCTTCCTGGTGCGAGGGGTTTTGAAGGCTCATGCCGGCCGACACGATCAGGCGATTGCCGACTATGATGAAGCGCTCCGCCTCGATCCTGACCTCGAACTTGCCCGCAAGGCCCGCGATGCGGCCGTGAAGAGAGGTGGCAGCCCGCCCGATGAGCCGGGCTCAGGAACGATGGCGAAGACGCTCACGGCTCCGGCGCTCGACGGCGCGGCGCTTACGAATCTTTTCACGGCCAAGACTTGGGAAGCCCGCGAGGGCCCCTGGCTCGCCACGCTGGAATTTCGTGGTGATGGAACCTTTCGCCAACATTCTAAGGACACCTCTACCGGCAGCACGCTCGAAGTCACCTGGGATGGCGTTTGGGGCGTTTCGCAAGACATGCTGTGTATCGACAGCAATGTCGTCCTGTGCTTTGCCGGCCATCAAGCCGGTGGCGATATCGTGCTGGCGCGCACCGATCAGGCGGCGGGAGCGGACGCGGTGGAATATTTCGGCGCCGCCGACTCGATAAAAGATCTCTCCACTGACGCAGTTTCCACTTCGATGCCCGAGATCCCGGTGGAGGAGGTACTGCTCCGGGCCGCGCCGGCAAACGCCAAGGGCCCCAAGACTCTCCTCTATTACATTCACGGCTTCGATGGGCATGCGCGCAACCATTCTCCGCTTCCCGAATATTTCGTCAGCGAAATTCAGAATTCGCGCGGCTGGGATGTGATCGATGGCAATTACCCGCGTTCTGGAGTAACCGAAATCATGCGCTCCGGCGGCTCCAATTATGCCGCGGCCGCGTTTGTCGCGCGACGCTTGAAAGAGCTGAAGGCGCAAGGCTACCAGCGCATTTATGTGGGCGGGCAATCGTGGGGCGGCTGGACTAGTCTCGCGCTTGCCATGATGCCCGGCCTGCCGGTGGACGGCGTGGTGCTGGTGGTCCCGGCGGCCGGCGGCTGGCGCGCCACCGGGCCGGACCGCAACGATCCGAGCTACGTCAACAACAAGATCTTTTTTGAACAGATGATCGGTCGCGTGCGCTATCCCACGGTCGCCGTGTTCTTCCATCTCGAGGGGCAAAACAAGGCCGACGAGCGCGGCGCGGTCGCGGCCGAAACTCTCACCCGGCACGGCGTCCCAAATCTGATCATCGATCACCCTCCAGGGTTTACCGGGCACGGCTCGGCATGGTTCCCGGTGTTTGACTACGAGTACGGAGCCTGCATCGCAGACTTTCTCGTAGCTCCGAAAACCGGCAAGTGTCCGTCGCGGCGGATTCCCATGTCCACGGGTGATTTTCGAGGCATTCTGCTGGAAAAACAGCTTGCCGGCCGGCCCACGAAGGACGCTACGCTGGCGGATTTAGAGGGTAGGCGGTTTGCCGTATATCCGGACGGCGACCTGCGCAAGGTCGTTTCCTCCGACAAAACGGAGGTCAGGGGCTACGGCATCGGCGATAGCGTGCTCAGCTCCTCGTTTCACGGCAACGTGTACTGCGTCCGCGCCCGCGTCAAATACAACCAGCCGGAAACCACGGACGAAGTCTGCGCAAAGATGTTGTGGTGGTCCGACCATGAAATTCTGGCGACCGATCCCCAAACCGGAAACGTCTTACAGTGGTGGGTCGAACATCCGTGAAATGATCTGACCACAAGGGCACAATTCACACTCGCCCCTTCCTGAGTGTGTCCCTCGTCCGGCAGGTTGGGCTAATGTTTAGGGCAAGTCACTTGTGCAAAGAGGACGAGCGTACCCTCAGCCACATCGAACAATTCGGCTGCTCTGTTGTGACCGTCGAGAGGACACAATACGGACTCGGATGGTCGTACACCATCGGCATTTGCGACACAAGTGGCAACCCGGGAATTATCAACGTTGGACTCTTTGAGAAGACCGCACGCTTCGTGCTCAATAGGTCAGTGGACTTGTTGCGGAACAACGTCGATCTCGCACAGGGTCGTCACATTGGTCTGCTTAATGAGCTTGAATATGAGTTCCGGCCGATCGATCCGAAGTGGGTCGCGCACTTGATGAACCGGGCGGTCTGGTATTCCGACAGTGCCAATTTTCCGGTTTTGCAGACTGTATATCCTGACCGCACGAATAAGTTTCCTGTGGATCCGAGATTTGACAGGGCATTCGAGTAGCCGCTGATGCAGCCGAGGGCTCCGATGAATCGAGTCGAAGACGATCCAAGCGCGTCAGGTGAGCTTTTGCCCTCTTGACAAAGACCTATCATGGAAGTCGCCAAACCGCTTTTGCGACCTCGCAGTCGCTCGCTTGCAGCCAAAAGCACGGTTAAGCCGTTATACGTCCGAGTGGATAACTCTGGACGTGAAGGCGACACTTCAGAACCAATACGCTCGACGCGATATCGGCCACCTGGTGGGAAGGGGATTTATCAATAGGAATCGACGGCGGATACAGATGTTGGGACTCCGGGAAACCAGCTCTCCGCATCGAGAATCACGATCCTGCCGTTATGGGCCCGGGTTGCGGCGAGCATTTCCTAAAGACCGCAGCGTGCAATCCAGATCGGGGCTCGCAAAAGCATTATACTACTGAGGAGCGGTGCGCCACAGAACGGTTCCGCGGGGGCGAGACTGACAAACTGCGCCATTCGTAGTGCAAATCAATCGGAATAAGCGGCACCTAAAGAGCGGACTCGACCGCGACCTTGAAGTGCTCGGAGCTGACACGACAGCTAGCGGGTCTCCTGTCGCCTCAAGCCGGTGATGAGTGAAATGGGCTCCAGCCTGAATCGTTAAGTTACCGCGCCGCAAAATCATCTGAAGGAGTGAACCGCGATGAAGAAGAGAGGAGCGAAGACCGGCAAACGGTCGAAGGGTGGCGCGGCGGACAAGTCATTACGCACGCATTTGGTTCAGTTGCTGCAGGGCGGTCAAGCACACGTCGATTTTGAAAAGGCCATCGGCGGATTGCCAGCACCGTTGCGAGGCGTGAAGCCGGAAAATCTTCCCTTCACAGCCTGGCGATTGCTGGAGCATATCCGCATCGCCCAGTGGGATATCGTCGAATTCAGTATGAATCCTAAACACGAATCGCCCAACTGGCCCGAAGGCTACTGGCCGGAGGGCGACGCTCCTCCTAGCGATACTGCTTGGGAAAATAGCGTGCAGCGATGGCGCAAAGATCTTGAGCGCATGAAAGACCTCGTGAACGATCCCGAGACCGACTTGCACGCAGCAATTCCCGGCGGTGACGGCCAAACCGTGCTGCGTGAAGCGATGCTGGTGGCGGACCACAATGCCTATCATTTGGGGGAGTTGGTTTTCCTACGGCGCCTGTTGGGCGCCTGGAAGACGTAGAGGCGACGGCGGAACAATTGCTCCGGAGATGACGTCTGTGGATCTTCCACTTACGAACCGACAGAATTCAAGGCCAAGCCAGGTGGCCATGGAGTTCAATTAGCGCGCTCGTTGAACCCTCGGCCGGTCAAGATCAATGGGAGACACTTCGCCGCCCGCGCTGCCCGCGTCTTTGCCTGCTTCGCACCCGAGACATGAAAAATGTACGACTTCCTCCGTCCCGGCGTGAGTGCCTCGAATGCCGCCCGCAGCTCCGGGACTGCAGCCAGCCTCTCCTGCAACTCCTCAGGAACCGCATACTCTGAAGCCCTCTTCAGGGTGACCTTCTTCCCCGACTCCTCGACCTCAATGGATTCGTAGATGTAGTTCCTAAGAACCGACTGCACAGCCGTAATTTCTTTCAGAGAGGTGAATTTAATCCAGCGGCCTGCCTGCGTATGTTCACCGATCTTTTGGAGGATGTGCTTCGGGTCGTTGAGCAGCGCGCCTTTGAAGAACGAGCGCGCGCACGCGTCCTTCAGCGGGATGATAATTGCCACATTCTTCTTCTGATAGGTGAAGCAGGGCTTGCCCCACTTCATCTCCTCGATCAGGTCACAGTCGAGCACAATCTTCCTCAGCTTGTCTGTTTCCTTCTGCCACTTTTTCGCGTAAGGTACTTTCACGGTCTCACCCTGTAAACCATGTCCGATCGAGTCCTCAGACTATCTTAGTCCTCAACCGGCGGGGCAGCCAGAACCCGACATCGAGTCGCGCGTTATTGTCCTTGAGCAACACAGCAAAATTCACGTATTCCCCGCCACTTGGTCGCCAAACCGGATATATGGCCCATCTGATTCAGATCCCGCGAAACGGGGTTCTGGAAAGTTTGGACCCAAAAGCATCTCCACTTGGACGAGTAATGGCCTTCCCGTGCATTTGGCTCACGGCCGACAAGCTTTGGATTAAAGGTGCGGTTAAGCGACCGGCAAACCGGGCAGTCTGATAGTTTCCGAGTGGCCGGCCATCCGGGAACTTCTTGATCTAGTGGGCACAATCCCGGCTAGAGGTCGACGCAAAAATCTTGCGCCAAACCGGCGAGGTGTGGGCATCGAATCGAGTAAGGAGGAAACCATTATGCAAGCTGCAGTCGTACCCGCTGTGAGCAGTTCATGGCAGATCAAAGATGTTCCCCAGCCCCAACCCGGGCCCAATCAAGTACTGGTGAAGATGCACGCGAGCGGCATCTGCTATACCGACGTGCATGAAACGCTCGGACACATTCCCGGACAATTTCCCCGGATTCTAGGCCACGAGCCGGTCGGCGAGATCGTCGCCGTGGCTCCCGACGTCACCACGCGAAAAGTAGGCGACCGTGTGGGCACCGCATGGATTCAATCCACGTGCGGGCGCTGCGAATGGTGCCAGCGGGGCCGCAGGATGTTCTGTCCCTATCTGAAGGGCACGGGGATCGATGTCCAAGGCGGTCACGCGGAGTACATGTTAATGAATGCCGATGCTACCTACCTGATTCCGGACGAGGTTTCCTATGAGCAAGCGGCTCCGATCTTCTGCGCCGGTTACACCGTCCATAGCGGGCTGCGCTGGGCCGATCCCAAGCCGCATGAGCGCGTGGCCGTGCTCGGGATCGGCGGGCTAGGGCACCTCGCGGTGCAATACGCGAAGGCTGCAGGCTTCGAGACCATCGCAATTTCGCATTCCCCCGACAAAGATAAGATGATCCGCGAGCTCGGCGCGGATGAAATTGTCCGCGACGGAAAGAACCTTGCTGCGGCGGGCGGCGCGGACGTGATCCTCAGTACATCCAATTCGACCAAGTCGATGGTAGACAGCATTCAGGGACTGCGGCCGGACGGCCGGCTGGTCACCATGGGCGCCGACGCTGAGCCGATTTCGATCTCCCTGATGGATCTCATCTCGAAGCGCATTCGGATCATTGGCAGCCAGCAAAACGGCCCCGAATATCTCTACGAAGCCCTTGATTTTGTGGCGCAAGGGAAAGTTAAGACGATCGTCGAGACATACCCATTGGCCGAGGCTCCAAAGGCCTACCAGCGCGTGGCAGAGGGCAAGGCGCGATTCCGCGCCGTACTCACGATGTAACACCGAATATTGGAGTGAACTGCTGAACCGCGATGATTTCTGAATGCACAAGGCTCGCATAGCCAGGGAGTCGAATCAAGAACTATGGTGAACTATGAGCAGATTGGCTAACAAAGTGGCAATAGTGACGGGCGCGTCCAAAGGCATCGGCAGTGGGATTGCCAAGGCGTTAGCCGCCGCGGGCGCGCGCGTGGCCGTGAACTATTCCTCCGACCGGGAAGGCGCCGAAGGCGTCGCTCAGGCGATCACTGAAAGCGGCGGCAAGGCGATCGCGGTCGGGGCGGACGTTTCCAAGGCCGCAGATGTCCTGCGGCTTTTCCAAGAAGTGGATTCCAGGTTTGGAAGGCTGGACGTTCTGGTGAACAATGCCGGGGTATTCCGCTTCGGCGCTTTCGCGGAGATTACCGAAGAGAGCTTTCACCTCCACTACAGCATCAACGTTCTCGGCACGATTCTCACCTCACAGGAAGCGATCAAGCGGATTGGCGCGGACGGCGGGAGCATCATCAACCTCAGCTCCATCGTCGGCTCGCATCCGGTGCCGGGAGCCCTGCTCTACGCGTCGACAAAGGGCGCTATCGAAACGCTGACCCGGGGATTGGCGCTGGAACTTGCGCCGCGCAAGATCCGTGTCAACGCCATCGCTCCCGGTCATACGGAAACCGAAGGCAATGTCGCGGCGGGAACCTTTGAGGGTGGCGCCGGCGCCGCCCTGGCTGCCCAAACACCGCTTGGCCGGCTCGGCCGCGTCACGGATATCGCCCCGTTGGCCGTGTTCCTGGCGTCCGACGAGTCAGCCTGGATCACCGGAGAGGTAATTCGGGCCGCAGGGGGCCTCATTGTGGCCAGATGAGTGCGATTTCCCGACCCGGGATCGGAGGCCAAGTGAACTCAATTGACGATTTCTCACTTGCTTACGCCCTACTTCGCGTCACGCTCGGAGTCAATATCGCCATGCACGGGATCAGCCGAATCCTGGCCGGGATCGGAGTATTTACAGCAACACTCGAGAAGCAATTCGCCGCAACCTCCTTGCCCCATTTTGCGGTGAGAGCTTTTGGAAGTGCGTTGCCCTGGGCCGAAGCGTCCATTGGTCTGTTGGTTCTGGCTGGGGCGGCAACGCGCCTCGCATTAGTCGCAGGAGGGCTGCTGATGCTGGTCCTGACATTCGGCAGCACACTGCACCAGGACTGGGAGATTGCGGGGCTGCAACTGACCTACGCGGTTGTGTACGCCCTCCTCATCGCCTTTCGCAAGTACAACTTGCTCTCACTCGATCGGTTGTTCGCGCGTTCCCGACGCAATGGCTGACCGGATTCAGAAGAGGCTGGTAAGTTTGCGCTCAAACCTACCGACAGCGCGGGCCCAATTCGCAAACACCCGTCTAAGGCGGCATTGACCAAATCCCTGCCTGCCGCATCCAATTATGCATCCCTGGAATTGGCAAATGCGGGCCCTAACTAATTGATTTGGGTCGAAAGGGCGACTAATCCAAGGAAGTAAATCAGAGAGGAGAATGTGATGCAAACACTTCAAGGTGACTACTTCGCTTCCTATCGCAGTCTGAAGCTGACGCGAGATGCCAACGGTGTCCTGGTGGTCGAATTTCACAGCAATGGCGGGCCGCTCACTTTCACGGCGCAAGCTCACACGGAGGTTGTCGATGCCTTTTACCGGATTGCGCAAGATCGAGCGAACAAGATCGTTATCCTCACGGGCGCAGGCGGAGAATTCATTACCGGTGTCGATTGGCTATCTTTCGGCAACGTCGCAGATCCCGGCATTTGGAGCCAGGTTCATGACGAAGGCGTCCAGGTTTTGGAAAACATTGCCAACATTCGGGTGCCGGTCATCGCAGCGATCGAAGGACGCGCCCACGTGCACTCCGAGTACGCGCTACTAGCTAATGTGATTGTGGCTGCGGAGGGTGCGACCTTCCAGGATGTAGCCCACTTCGCCGCGGGCGTTGTGCCCGGTGACGGAATCTTTACCACGTGGAGTTATCGCGCGGGAGCAGGGCGGGCGGAGGCGTTCCTGCTCAACCCACAGCCCCTGGCAGCGCGTACCGCTTATGAATGGGGAGTGGTTGCCGAAGTTGTGCCAAACGGCAAAGCGCTTAGTCGCGCGCGGGAGCTGGCTGCGCTGTACCTAAAAGCTCCGGAGGTAACGCGCCGCGACACGCGCGTGCACTTCATTCGACCGTTAAAGGAGCGCATCGTGCGAGAAGTGGGCTATGGGCTGTCGCTGGAAGGCGCGTCAGCGGCCGATCTCGTCAAGTCAATGCAAGCCAAGAGTGAACCTCTCGCGCAGAAAGGAAAATCTGCATGAGGATCACCGAATCCGCCCTGCGCGGAAAGGAGAGACGATGATGAAGCATAGGACTGGAGAAAGTGAAGTCCAGCGCGACCTCAGGAAAATGGAAATATCGCCTCAGACGCAAACGGAGGGAACGATGACAGACTTGATGAGAGATGAACTTGGAGTCCCCAAGGTGGTCGATCGGGGCACCTTCCAGTCCGAGCTGGACGTATTGCGGGTTCGAGAGAAGGCTCACACACGCGCGGGTGACGCGATCGCGGCCGCCCGCCGGCGGCTCCCCATGGTGGAGGTCGATGGCGCTACACCGCTTATCGGCAAACATGGCGCCGTGACGCTTTTGGACGCGTTCGAAGGACGGCAGATGCTGATGGCCTATTACTTTATGTGGCACACCAGCCACCCTGCTCCGGAGCAATGCGAGGGGTGCACCTGGGTTACATCGCACGTCCGCGAGCTGTCCTATCTTTATTCTCGCGACGTGACCTACGCCGTGTTGTGCCAAGGGCCCTACGAACAGAGCGCCCGCTACCGCGACTTCATGGGTTGGGAGTTGCCTTGGTATTCGGCTCAGCATTCGCTCGACACTCTCTTGGTTGGGCGCAAGGTGGGCAAGTTTCACCTCGTTTGCTACCTGCGACAAGGATCCAAGGTCTTCGAGACTTACTGGACGACGGGGCGCGGCGCCGAAGTGATGGATAATAGCTACGATTTGCTCGACCTGACCGTCTACGGGCGGCAGGAGATGTGGGAGGACTCCCCGCCGGCTGGCCACAACGGTTTAAGGCAAGCAAGCTCCCCGTACCGATGGACGTCCCACCGCCCAGTGGTCTCGCCTGAAGGCTGGGCATTCGGACGACCTGGGAACAGGCAGGCACTGAACCGGCCCGTCGTCGCGCCTAATTTACTATTGAGGAATCTCGCCGTATGGTTAAGAAGATGTAGCCGGGAAGAATTTGATCCAGTGATTCTCGGGGATGGCAAGGGTTCGACCGTCGCCACGTGGACCTTTGCTGGACAAGGACAGCGGGGGGACCGGACGGGTCGCCGCGAACCGCGCGATTTCGAGTGCCTCAAACCAACGTAAGTCGCAGACCTTTGATGTACGCCAGTCCGGCCCGTGATGGCCGACCGGCTGCCGAGGGATTCCGCAAAGCTGCGACGTGCCGAAACGGGGTCGGCTAATGCAAGGAGGTAAGTGATGCCGGATATCGAACGCTTCGACGTGCTCGTTATTGGAAGTGGAGAGGCCGGAAAGCAATTGACTTGGACCCTGGCGCAAGCGGGCCACCGCACTGGCGTGGTGGAGCGGAAATACATCGGCGGATCATGCCCTAACATTGCCTGTTTGCCCAGCAAGAACGTGATTCGCAGCGCCAAAGCCCACTGGTTCGCCCGGTACGGCGCGGAATATGGGATCCAAACAGGTCCCGTGTCCACGGATATGAAGGGGGTCCTCGCGCGCAAGCGAAGGATGGTGGAAGGCGAGGTGCAGTTTCATCTCGATCGCTTCAAGGCCACGGGAGCCGAACTGATTCGGGGAGAAGCCCGGTTCGTGGCTCCGAGGAAAGTTGAAGTGCAGCTTAATGACGGGGGCCACCGAACGATTACCGGCGAGCGGGTGTTTCTTGACCTGGGATCACGCGCCGCCATACCAAAGATTCCGGGCCTCGCTGCTGCCCAGCCGATGACGCACGGGGAAGCGCTCGATCTGGACCGGTTGCCGGAACACGTTATCGTGTTGGGTGGAGGGTCTGTTGGTCCGGAACTCGCTCAGGCGTTGCGCCGCTTCGGGTCATCGGTGACCGTAATTGAGCACGGCCGGCAGATTGCCGGCAATGAAGATCCCGACGTCGCGCAAACACTTCTGGAGAACTTCACGAGTGAGGGAATCGAAGTGCTGCTGGAAACCAAGGTGCGCGAAGTTGAGGGACTCTCCGGCAAGCAGATTCGAATTCACGCTGAAAACCCTCACGGAGATTAGACGATCGAGGCAACCGATCTGCTGGTGGCTGCCGGACGAACGCCGAACACGCGGGGAATCGGGCTGGAAGCGGCGGGAGTTGAACTGGACGAGCGCGGGTACATCAAAGTCAACGAGCGACTAGAGACCACAGCAGAGGGGGTGTGGGCCATGGGCGATTGCGCGGGCAGCCCACAGTTCACGCACGTCGCCTTCGACGATTTCCGGGTGGTCCGCGACAACCTGACCGGAGGCAATCGTACTACGCGCGACCGGCTCGTACCGTTCTGCGTGTTCACGGATCCCGAACTCGCCCGAGTTGGGTTGAACGAATCGGAAGCGAAAAGGCGGGGCATCGGATATCGCCTGGCGAAGATACCCATGGCCGCGGTGCTGCGCGCCGTCACTCTTTCGGAAACCCATGGCTTTGTGAAAATTCTGATTGACCAACGAAGCGACCGCATTCTGGGATTCACGGCGCTGGGCGTTGAAGCGAGCGAAATGATGGCAGCCGTTCAGACCGCAATGCTCGGCGGGTTACCGTACACGGTGTTGCGCGACGCGATTTTCACGCATCCCACGGCAGCGGAAGGCCTGAACTCCTTGCTGGCGAGTGTCCCCGCAAGAGCCATGCAAGAGTCAGCCTAAAGCTCCCGGGAACAACTGTCGTGAACGGCGCGGGGTGGTGTGATTCTTGGGCGAAGTTGTCTCGCCAACAAATAGGTTGCAGCCGACTCGTTCGCCTCCACTAGTTGTGCTCGGACGAGGGGCCGGTCGGAATTTGGCGGCCGAGTGCCGACTTGATGGCGAGAAGCCACTCTTGCCCGAACAGCGGGAGAGCTAGAATATTCAAATGACCGAAGAGGAAGAAAAAATAATCGCTGCCTTGGAAAATGCCGAAGCCACGCCCCAGCAGCAAAAGGAAGCTGGACGTATCATTCGCGACTTGGACAGAGAGCTTCGGGAGCTCTCGGAGTGGGAACAAGGCGATTGAATTGGCGGTGACCATTGGGCAAGCGTCTCGTGAACGTGCTTGGTGGTGAATTACCAAGTTAATTCGAGTTTCCTTGTGGCCGGAGTTTTCGAGGGCGTCTCGTAACTAAGTTGGACTCGTCTGGCGAAGAGGATCGAGAAGTCAGTCAAACGATCTCCGGGGACCCCGCTTTTTTCGAGGGCAACTTCTCGGATCGTTCTGCCGTTTTCGTAGGCCTCTTTAACGAGTGCAGCAGTTCGATCATATCCGATTTCCGGAACCAGCGCTGTGCCCATCGCCAGGGACTGCTCAACAAAGGCGGACGCTCGTTCCCGGTCAGCTTGCAGGTCAGCTATACACCTCTTCTCGAAGTTTTTCGTGCTGGCCCGGAGGAGCTCAATAGACTCCAAGAGGACGTGAGCAATTACCGGCATCATGACGTTCAACTCGAAGTTCCCCGAGGCGCAGGCCCAGGTAATGGTGGCGTCATGGCCGATCACCTGGGCACAGACCATCAACACACTCTCTGCAATCACCGGATTTACCTTTCCCGGCATCATGCTGGAACCGGGTTGAACAGCAAGTAAGCGCAATTCGCCAAGCCCACAGCGGGGCCCAGACCCTAACCAACGAATGTCATTCGCGATTTTCGTAAGCGACACGGCGTAGCTCTTCAGCGCTCCACCGAGAAAGCACACCGCGTCCTTGGAAGCCTGCGCTTCAAAGTGATTTTGAGCTTCTCGGAATGGCAGTTTCGTCTGTTCTGCCAATACCTGAATCGCTGCCGCCGCGAACCCCGAGGGGGCGTTCAATCCTGTGCCCACCGCAGTCCCTCCCAGCGCCAGTTCGTATAGCCCGTCAATTGCTTTCCGAACTCGATCTATCGAGAGTTCGATTTGCCGAGCGTAGCCGCTAAACTCCTGGCCAGGCGAATCGGGACCGCATCCTGCAAATGGGTACGTCCAATTTTGAGGACATCGTCAAACTCGTCGGCTTTTTCGCGAAGCGTGGAATGCAGGCGCTTCATCGCGGGAAGCAGTTCGTGATGGACGAGCTCCGCGGCGGCCAAATGTGTCGCAGTAGGGATGACATCGTTGCTCGACTGGCTGAGATTGACGTGGTCATTGGGATGGGCAGCCCGCAAGACGGGCGATCACCTCGTTGGCGTTCATATTCGTTGACGTGCCACTTCCAGTCTGGAAAATATCGACCACGAACTGCGCATCGTAATCACCTTGAGCGACCTGTTGGGCTGCCGCCTCGATGGCTACAGCCAAATCCCGGGGAAGTACTCCCATTTCGCCATTGACCCTGGCGGCGGCAGCTTTAATAAGCCCTAATGCGCGTATGAAGGGGCGCGTAAAGCGCAGCCGGCTGATGGGAAAGTTCTCGACTGCGCGCTGCGTCTGAGCGCCATAAAGTGCATCCGCGGGAACCAGAACCTCGCCCATGGTGTCCCGCTCGATTCGAGTTGGCGTCTTCATATTATGCTTCCCTCCAATTCTCACGATCACATCGAACGCCCAATATAGCGCCTCTCAGGGCAAATGCGAGTCTATTATAGGACCTTCAATTAAGGTCGGAGGGCTAACCCACGGCCTAGAAGACCGGCCTTGGGCTGCGCGCTGAAAAACCAAAGGGTGCCAGGGTCCCTGAAACAACGGGTGCGACCTGTCGGTAGTGTCTCGAGTTTGAAAAATATTAGGGGCGGGGGTTTGAAGGTCTTATGAGGCTGATGAGGAGGATAAGCACAATAGCGGAGATACAGACCGCTATAAACTTCATCGGATCCGGCAGTGCTCTCCAAAGGCTCATTTTCAACAATAACTGGGTGCAAACAGCTTTATGTCCAGATCCTACACCGGAGGTTGACTAAAATCTAGACGCAGAAAATAGCCGGTACTGGGTAAGTTTGAAATCTCTCGAACGAGATAGGAAAAGATTATCTCCGGGGAGCACTTCAAACTTCCTTCCACACCCCGGACAAACTGTTACAGGGAGGTTGGTGGAGTGCATGCAACGACCAAGCAGGGGTAGGGGATCAACACACTTGCAGAGCCAGGCCGCATTAACCCATTCGGTTCGAGCCATCCCAACGGTTTAATCAGAAAAATGCACTTCAATCTCGTTTTAAATTCGGGGTCACTCTTACTGTAATTCCTCGTATTTGATGGGACCCAGCGTTTTGAGAGTAGCCTCGACAATAGTCTCACATTTTTGTACTCCAAGAGGGGCTTCCTTCGGACCCCACCTCGCGGCGGTAGCCCTTGCATCATCACTAGGCCTTCACCTCCATCAGGTTGGCCATAGAGGACTTTCACCTCCAAGCTGCTGAGCATGCCCAGCACACAACTAAGCCTCTGGGGCGGCGGAAGCTGCCGTGTGCCATGTCCCTTCCTGCGCGAACAGACCGAAGTCCGAGAGCGCTGGGCAAACCGGCGAACTCGTGATTCGCAGCCTCAGGTTGTCCGTGGTGACCGGCCCGTCGGTGCGAATTAACCGGCAATTCCCCACGCTCGTTGCCGCGGCAATCTTGCGCCAGGCGTTGCCGCTCCGGACGTCAATCTCCAAAGATTCGACGCGTTGTCCCAGCCGGATGCTCTCACGCAGGCGGATCACGTTGAACGTCACCGGCTTCGGGAATTCGAGCCTCAGTTCGGGTGTGGTTACCGCATCATCTGTCGCCCAGTACGTCGAACTATCTCCGTCCAGGAGGTTTTCTGGCGCGTACCTGTGGCTATTTCCGCGGACGTTGGAGGCCGTCAGCCTGGCATCGGCAGCGAGATTCTTCGCGAACGTCACGCGCCGCAGTTCGCCGAATTCCCGCAAGGAGGCGACGTCGGCTTCGTTCAACCGGCCGCGCCGGTCAGGCGGCACGTTGAGCAGGAGATTGGCGCCGCGCCCAACGGATTTGAAATAAAGGTCCCACAGTTCACGGGCGGTTTTCACTTTGCCGTTTTCTTTTTCGTGCCAGAACCATCCGGCCGGATGGATACGTCGCACTCCGGCGGAAGCCACTCCTTTCCATGGCGCGTTCCGATGAGGGATAACTTGGCGTTGACATCACCCGGCGCCGCGGGGCCACCGTCTTCTCCCACCGGATCGTAGGTTTCCCAGCAAGTCTCGCCGGCGAGCCCGTTTTCATTTCCGACCCATCGTATGTCCGGTCCCACGTCGCTGAACATTACCGCGTCGGGCTGGAACCGGCGGGCCAGCGCCCATGTATTAGGCCAATCGTAATACGTGGTCCTGTCGATCAAACGCTTCTCTCGGGCGCCACCATAATATCCCGCTCCACCATTCGCGCCATCGAACCATATTTCAAAGATCGGTCCATACTGGGTGAGCAGCTCCGTCAACTGAGCGCGATAAATCGGGATATATTCCGGTTTGCCATAAGCCGCGTTGTTGCGGTCCCAGGGTGAGAGATAAACACCGAACTTCAGGCCGTGGCGGCTGCCGCTTCCGAGATTTCCCGCACCACATCACCTTTGCCATCCCTCCACGCACTGTTCCGGATGCAATGATCGGTCGTCTTCGTCGGCCACAGGCAGAAGCCGTCATGGTGCTTCGCGGTCACAATTACACCCTTCAGGCCCGCCATCTTCAACCCTGACACGATGGCTTCGGGATCGAAATCCGTGGGATTGAATACTCCCGGATCTTCATCCCCTTCCCCCACTCTCTGTCGGTGAAAGTATTGACGGTGAAATGGATGAAACCGCAGGTCTCGAGTTCCTGCCAGCGTAGCTGGCGGGCTGACGGCAGTGCCCCATAAGGGGCGAGCTCAGACTCCGAATCCCACGCAAATGATGCGAGCGACACCGCTAGAGGAGCCGCCAACAAAAAAGATCTTCGTTTCACTGGGCCTTTCCTTTCCGTTCCTCACCATTGCACCAGGACGGACGCACAACCGGGAACTCAGGATCCAGGCAGCCATCGAGCATAACCCGGAGCTCTGGACCATGCCGAGGTTATTCAACCAAACTTCTTAGACGCTCACGACGAACAATGACTTTCTTGCTCTTGCTTTCCCTCCGACACTTTTCCCGCCCCGGCCCGTCAGCATCCTGCCGGTCCCAAAAGTCGCTCCATTGGGCCAAGGCATTTCCGAACAAGGCTAGCGACTTTCGAGGCACTCGAATTGCGGAACGCACCCGCCTGACAATTTCCCTGCAACAGACAGCGCCGGACCTTTTCGCAATGCCTTTGAGTACCCTGACTCGCTTGCTGTCCTCATGGGGGTACATCGGCAGCCGCTCAGACTATCGTTGTGAGTGCCACCTGAAAAAGTTATCGGACCCTGTCGGGCTAGGAAGCGATAATACGAACGCTCTATGGGGAGGTGGATGTACAATCGATGCTGGCCAGGATGAAGCAAGACCAACGAACGAGTAGGTTAGAGAAG
>CAVTDA010000139.1:0-24796 GCA_963733285.1 uncultured Acidobacteriota bacterium | reverse complement strand
ACCCTGGCTTTCAAGTGGGGAATGGCGCTGAATTGCGCGGAATGACGTTTTCCGGCGAAATCCGGTAGGGAGGACACGAAACGGGCAAAATGTTCGATTTGCCTTTTTGAATCAATGCCTTACAATGTTGACCCGAGGCACATCCGTGCCCATTCGCCGGGCGGTGAAGGGTGGGCTGAGTTCACATGGGGTGCAATGGGAGCCCGGACGGTCGTGGGCGGCCGCTTTCACCCGCCGCAGGTCGCATCGGTAAAAAATAAACCTTCATCCCGGAGTGGGTAGCCTGCCGATATACGATGTGAGGCAGTGTGCGGCCCCGCCCGCGACGCGCTCCCCGTCTAATTATCGGCAGATTCTTCCTGGAGGGTGAGTTACTTGGGCCGGGGGTCAATCTTGCGCTCCGCGCGCCGGCTTTCGAGGCGCGGAGCCGAAGCCCAGAGTTGTATGATGGGCGACAAGAAAGTGCGTTTAAGGCTCATCTTCGCGCCTCGATCTGCCGATGGACGGTGTGAGGCAGTGTGCGGCCCCGCCCGCGACGCGCTCCCCGTCTAATTATCGGCAGATTCTCCCTGGAGGGTGAGTTCCTTGGGCCGCGGGTCAACCTTCAGCGCCAAGCTGTGCGGCGTAGCGGCTTTCGAGGCTGCAGGGGTGTAGCCATTAAAGCAAAAAAAAGTTCTTGCGGAAACAGACACACTAAGTTTAGAGAGATGCGCGAGTCTGTTGCGGGACGGAAGCCCAGAGTTACGTGTTGGGCGACAAGAAAGTGCGTTTAAGGCTCATCCTGGCGCCTCGATCTGCCGATAGACGATGTGCGGTAGTGTGCGGCCCCGTCCGCGACGCGCTCCCCGTCTAATTATCGGCTGATTCTCACTTGAGGATGAGTTACTTTACGCCACCTCCGCGCTTCCCCGGCGCGGCGGCTTTCGCGGCGGTGGGGCCCAAGCCCAGAGTTTTGTGATTCTGCGGCAAGATAAAGCAGGCCGTTCCATGCTCGCGGAAGCTCCCGGGATTGAATATTCAATTGGGGCTTGAATTCAGGGAATCTCGGATATAGACTCTGCGCAGGGCAAGAACTGAAAACGGAAATTCCACATAAACTCTCTCATTGAAACTGGGACAAGAACTTGAGCTGGTTATTGCTCTGTCACTAGGACTCAGCCACCTCCGTAATCTGGTAGAGGAGATTCCGATGAGACCCACCTTCCTGCTGCTGACTGCACTCTCTCTAATTGCACAAGCCAAACCCTGCCCAAGCGTGCCCTTGCACGGAGCGCTTGCACATCGATACCGGGTGTTAGTGGCCAGTGGCGGCCCGCTTGGGCGTCGCGCTCGAAGCGAAATGGCTGCTGCGCCAGGAGAAACCTTGGCGGGCACTGGCGCGTCCAGCGACCAGCCGGTGCAGCAGGCGCCGGATCCAAAGCAGAAGTTCCCGGTCTTGCCTGCGGTCGTTTGCACGTCTGCGCCCATGCCTTCGGGCGCTTACCTGGGCGAGTACATGAGGCTGGGCGGTCCCAACGGGCCGATGGGCTGTCCCACCACCGGTCCTGTCCCTACCGGCATTGGGAATGGCGGCGTTGTCACGTTTCAGAACGGCTCCATCACGACCAACCCCGACGTTTGGCCGGGCGGTGCGCTGGCTGCCTACCAGGACGGGCCCAACATCGATGTCGATTGGCAGGTGGAGGTTGGTACCTTCGCGCCAGGATTTCACTACGACAAGTTTCTGGTGACTTGGTCCGACGCTTCCGATTCGACGTACGTGCCCGGACAGGTTGACGTCCCGGCTAAGGTGGACCAACCCGATTGGAATGATACGCACCTCCGGTCCCAGGGGAGTTACAGCATTCCGTGGGGCTGGAATTCGCCCCAGGTCATCGATGTACAGGTGGAAGGATGCGATGACCCCACCAACGATATTCTCAAACCCGACCCCTTCAACAGCCGGTGCTTGCAGGGATGGATGCCTGCGGCGCGGGTCCGCTACAACTCCAACTTTAATGTTGTTACTCCCAATTACTTCCTCTTCATCGACTTTAACCAGATGCACGCGAGTCCGCCGGCCACGGTGGAAGACTCGCGTGCCGGCCTGCGCGCGCGTGCCGCCGCCGCGATTCTGCAAGCCGCCTGTTCCAAGCTTTCCTTCTCGTTCTACAACGCTCCGTATCGAAATGGTCTGCTGGCAAAAATGCTGTATGCGGACTACTTTGACTCGGACGCTTGCCCTGGCCGAACGATTAACAATCGGGACGAAGTGATTGATTCGCTGCGAAATCAGAACCTGTGGGGAGACGAAAACACGGGCAGCTCGTATGATGGCATTGACCTTTCGAGCCTGGGATCAGCTATCGCCGACCTGTGTGGTCCCCGCTGGAATGGCAGTTTCGCCTCCTGCCCGCCCTATCGCAAGGGCGAGTACGACGTCGATCTGGTCGCCTACGCGGCCCTTCTATCGAAGTATGGAAGCGTGCTCCCACCCGACGTTTACCACCACGTCTTGTATGATCTTCTCACCAAGAAAGGGCCGCCCAATTCGAACGACCTGAAGGTCAACATCGCCGGCATCAACGGGTCGGAGACGGAAAACCACATTCTGAACATTACCGTGGGGCAGTACCTTACCAATCAGTTGATGTTGGCAGATACCCAGGACAACAATTACAACAACGCGACCAATGGCATGAATACGTTCATGGCCAACTTCCTGCACAACTTGTTAACCAACGACTTTCTCGAATACAACGCCAGGCCCTATCAGGATTACGCCATAACGGCGCTTCAATTCCTCTACAGTTTTGCCACGGATGCAAACGACGCCCCGCAGGAGGGAGTATCGTCGCACGCGGTAAAGCTCGCAGCACAAATGGTGCTCGACTATAACGCCGCCAATGTGGCGGTCTCGGGCGACGACGGGCGACGCGTTTCGCCGTACCGGAGAAAGGCGAAGTACGACCAACTTTCCTATGATCCCAATGCGCACGATCTGATTGGCTCCGATGGCGATGGGCAATTCCCGCGCATGCTCTATCTGGCAGGGACAGGAATCGACCAGTTGACCCCCGTTGGCGCTCCCGCGCAGGGCGTGGGAATCAACAATTATTCCTGGCAGATGGTCAACGCCGCTTTTAGTTCCTACCGCCTGCCGACCCTGATCCTCGACGAAATGATCGAACGAGAAGGCCGGAATACCTATGAATCCTTCTTGCCCTCAATGGACGGCCCTGTTGAAATCTACTTCCGCTCGCCGAGTTTCATGATTAGTGCCGGGGGCCATCCCACAGGTACGTTGTATCCGTACCAAGCCGATCCGGCCACCGTCGCTGTTTTTGCCACCGTGGCGACCGGCGTCATCGGCGGCGCGGTGACGGCGCCGATTTCAGCCGCAGTTGCCGCCTCCGTTCAGATTGGCGACGACGATGCCCGCGGCGTTGCTGTACCCACAACGTTAGTCCCCGCCGGAGTCGTCCGCGATCGTGACCAAATGCTTCGCTTCGAAGGCCCCAGTGGCCAGAACAGCACGAATATGTGCGTTGCCCCCAACTTCGCCTGCGGACAGAACCTCCAGATTCCCAGCTCCTATCTGAGCAAGGGGTGCTACACCACCCAGGCTGGCAAAACCCCCGGTACCAAGTGGATGTTTATTGACTTCTCCGGCGCCTGCAGCACGATGCAGCCTTGGGGCTTCTACGTCGCGATCTGGACCCAGCCCGGGAACAATGGCACCAGCGATGGACTTTTCGAGGTGTACGAGCGTCCTGGCTACGCCAATCAAATTGCGGACAAGCCTCAGCCGGTTCTTCCCGGGCACACTGAAGAACCCCCTACCTCAAACCCGCCGGCCCCCGACCCCGCTTTGGGCACGCTGACCTTCCCCCAGTTCATCAGCGCGGTCCTGGCACGCAATGGATCGAAGACCTTTGGCCTGAATGAGAACCAGGGCCCGAACGCGTACACCACACTGCTCGGCGCCCAGGTAGACTTTCAATTCGTCAAGTCTGGCGACATCTCCGCCTCGCAAAGCCTCATCTTCGGCGTTCCGGCCCAAGGATTGGTTGCCGGCAACTTCCTATACTCCGATGCGCCGGCCCACATCATCATCCACAACTACCGGATGGGCGAAGAACTCACCCTCGACGACACAAACCCCGCCGCGCCCATTCGCACCTTGCGCACCGGACTACCCAGGCCTATCGTCGACCAGACTGAAAAACGCGTCGCACCCGTGCCGACCCCTGCTCCGGCTCCCATTCCGACTAAAGTCCAGGTGGTGCCAGCGCCGATCCCTGCTCCGGGCCCTATTCCGCCCAAAGTCCCGGTGTTGCCAGTGCCCACCTCGGTTGTGGTCAAAGTCCCGGAGTTGCCAACGCCCACGCCTGCTCCGGTCGAAGTCCCGGTATTGCCAGCACCAACCCCTGTTCCAGCCCCGATTCCGACCAAAGTCCCGGTGTTACCAGCGCCGACCCCAGTTCCGGCAAAAGTCCCGGTGTTGCTGGTGTCGTTTAATGTTATTTACCTCAATCCCGCCAACCTCCTGACGCCAAACAAGATTAAAGGCGTTCTCTTGTGGTCTCAGGGCAAGTTGACCTTGGAAGAAGGGGGGAAAGAGACCTTTTCAGCGACCCCCGCGGACATCAAGGATATCGGCATGAACACCATGCTTGGCGTGAGCGCGGGTAGCTTTCATGTCCAACTGAATAACGGAAAGAGCTATGACTTCTGGGCGGCCTCGCTGAAAGCTGCCGACACAAAATCCATCGCTGACAGTCTCAAAAGTGCCGTCCACTGAGGAGGGAACCCTTGCGGTTACCCTCCCTTGCGCGGCATGGTACAAGGGCCGCCAAGTTCTGATCGGACGGTCGCACTGGGTGGCGGGCCTGAGGCCGGAGTATGTTAACGGTCGGGCTCGTGGTGAATAATGAAGGTTCCGAATAATTCTGCTGGGAATGTGCCCATGAGGTCGAGCCTTATTCTATTTTTCGTGCTGGGCGCTGGCTTTACGCTGGCGCTCGGGGCGCAAGAAAGCCCCAGGCCTCTGAACCGCTATCAACTGTTGGAGTTGCTCGTCAATGGGGTGCCGAGCGAGCGCGTGGCGGCACTTGTCAAGGAGCGCAGCATTGACTTTGAACCGCCGGATGAGTTCCTGGAGGTTGTACAAGTAGCGGGCGCGGATGAAGCCCTCGTGAATATTCTAGGTAGCGCAGCGGTGGTCGTTCCTCCGGCAAAGAACCATAATGCCGCTGCCGATGAAGCCGTGACGGCAGAGCAAAACTTGCGCGACAATCTTTCCGAAGACCCGAAAAACGGCGGGCTGCACTTCGCGTTGGCATGGGTCCTCTTGAACCAAAAAAACAAAAGTGACGAGGCCATCGCGGAGTTGCAGCAAGCGCAAACCCTGAAACCAAGCCTTGAGGGGACCCATATCCTTCTGGGTGTGGCCTACTCCCGAAAAAAGCAGTGGGATTTGGCTTCAAGCGAGTTCCACAATTCCCTTCGTGCGAATCCCGACAACGTCTGGGCTCTGGCGTATTACGCCACTTTCCTACGCGAACAAGGTGACAAGGAAGGAGCTGTAAAAGTCCTGCGTGATGCCTCGCGCTTGAAGCCTGACGATCCCGACTTGCACTATCAGCTCGGCCTTCGCCTGATGGATGTGAGCGATCACGATGGCGCCATCGCGGAGTTTCACAAGGCCGAGGATCTCCGCAAGGAGTGGTATCTCCCTCACCGAGGGCTTGGCCAGGCCCTGGAGGCCAAGGGAGATAATGACGAAGCACTGGTGGAGTACCGAGAGGGACTGCACATAAAACCCCGTAATTCATTCTTAAATTGGCGCGTGGGATTTCTGCTGGAAAAAAGGGGAGACCGCCACCTTGCTCTTGAACATTACCGCAAAGCATCCGAGATCGCGCCCAAGAACGCCGCCATACGGAAGGACTACGAACGCCTGTTAAGAGAGATGGGCCACTAGAACCGAAAGTCAGGCACCCATATAATTTGTCCACCCGTTCACCCTTGGATTTTTCCGGGTGACACGCTACTCGGAAGTTGGAACGGGACAGTCAACTTGCCGATAACGGCCCAACCGTAGAAGTGGAGATCGAGGCGGATATCTACCGCATGGCCGGACTGCGGACCGCTCTGGGCCGACTGCCTGGCCCCCGGAAGTTGATCCCGGCCGTAGTTTGAATCACCAAGATACCAAGGCACAAAGGGGGACTTGGGGAGCAAGGGATTCAGAGTGGGAAGAATAGTTTCACGCAAAGGCGCAAAGGAAAGACCATCTCATCCCGCCTCGTCCCTTCGGTGCAACAGGCATCTTGTCCGTGCTCGCGCATGGCCAGGATGGCCATGGCACAGGCTTGGTTGACCCCCTCACCCCGCGATTCGGCCGATAGTCCCCGGCGCGAGCGGGCTTGAGACAACTTCCGATTAGCCCATCATCCGAGAACGGCCAGCACGCAACCATTGGGACATATCCGCCGTTTGGGGACTAATCGGCGATGGCAAAATCGCGTAGCTGTGAGCCTCGAGGCATCTGAAAGGGGTTGGGAAAATGAGCAGTAGGGACAAGTTCATTGTAATTATAAGTCTTCTTTTCTTCGCGATTCCCGGCATTTATGATTTGGCGCAACAATTCCCTGTGCGGCCCAAGAATTTCGCGCCCTGCAAATACCAGTACTCGACCGAAGAGCTGAAACAGAAATTCTCAGGCGACATGATGAAGCGCGCTGGAGCCGCCATGCAGGAGGTCGACGCCGTCAACGCCAAGGGGCCGTGGAAGCCCACCTGGGAGTCCATTGACAAACATCACGCGCCGGATTGGTATCGCGACGCTAAACTTGTGGTCATCGTGAATTGGAGTCTCGCCGCGGTGCCTTCCTGGGATAAGCGGACTTCCAAGGCGATGTACCCCGACGCCTATGGAAGCTTGATGTACGATATCAAATCTCATCGGGACTATCACGCGCGAGCTTGGGGGAAGGATTTTCAGTACGACGATTTCTTTCCACTCTTCACTGCAGCCAATTACGATCCCGATGCCATTGCCGATTTGCTCCAGGAAGCCGGCGCCCGATTGGTCGTTCCCCTGTGCAAGCATCATGACGGGGTCGCCTGGTGGGATTCGGAATGGACCCGGCGGAATTTCGTTCAAATGGGGCCGCGACGCGACCTTTTGACTCCCTTAATGGCAGCTCTGCGGCGGCGTGGCCTTAAAGTCGGGCTTTATTTTACCTGGGAGGAATACGCGAATGTAACGCTCGGCGCAGATGACAAAATCTATGCGCGAATTTGGCCGGTGCTGGATCACAAGCCGGCAACTCTGCGTCCCCTGACAGACGAAAACCGCAGGCGGGTCTCGGGGAATATTCCCGTCCGGAATTATTTCGATCAGTACATTGCGCCACTGGCCAAGGAGATTATCGACCGCTTCGATCCGGATGGATTGTATATGGATGGCGAATGGTGCGCCCCCGCGGAAACTCTGCACAGCAGGGATGTCGTGGCCTATTACTACAACCGTGCGGAAGGCCGCAAGGAAGTTTGTACAGACGACCGGTTCGGCATTAATACCCGGAGTCAGCACGGGGATTTCTACATGGATGAGTTCTTTTCCGGCAATTCTCTCGATCACCCTTGGGAGGCTTTGCATGGCATGAGCAATTCATTCGCTTACAATCACGAAGACACGGATCGGGACATGATGTCGCCGCAAGAGCTTGTTGCGTTCTTTGTGAATACCATCTGCCACAATGGCAATTTGAATTTGGTGATCGGTCCGGACGCAACGGGGAAGATTCCGGAATTCCAGGCAAGGCGCCTACGGGAATTAGGTGGTTGGATTAAAGTCAATGCAGAGGCTGTCTATGGCTCCCGGGCTTTGCCGCCTTACACCGAGGGCAATGTCTGCTACACGCGCAGCAAGGATTCTCAATACGCCTACGCGATTTGCAAGAAGTGGCCGGGGCATCGCCTCGCGCTCAGAAACGTTCATGCTCGCACGGCCAGCGAAATTCAGCATGCTTGGCGTGGCGTCGCCTCTTACCTGGAAGCAGACCAAGGCGGGGATCGAGATCACCATTCCCGATTCGCTACAGGATGAAAAGACGCGGCCCTGTCAGTATGCCTGGACATTCAGAATTCCCTTGGCCCGTTAATTCCCTGGTTCGGCACGACGGTCATTTAGCCGGGAAGAATCATCCGAGAGGCGTATTTCACTCGACGGAACGGCGAAAGCCGACGGCAATATGTTATGCCATCTCTGAAAAAGGGAAGGACTAGCGATTCTGCGTGGAGACCGGTACGCGGGCGCTCCGGCTCATAAGTTCTTGAAGTTCGGCGGCAAACTCTTGTGCCTTATCGGGTGTCTGGGAAGCCAGCAAACTGCGGAAAGCCAGCAGGGTTTCTTTGGCAATCAAGTCGAAGTCGTGAAAAAGAAAATCGAGGCGGGTCCACAGCTCAACCGATGAATCCTGGCTGCGTTCCCCTTCCCTGCCAACACGGTGAAACTCTTTGGTCAACAAGGCGCTGGTGCGCGACAACAGCCGCAATTGCAAGGCGAACCGGTGCTTGGAACTGAAGACGACCTGATCGAGGAACTCGTACATGGGGACGCGGTCGAGTACAACCCTTGATTTGAAACGTCCGATGGCGATTCGACGATAGATGGCCACTGCCTGGGTGGAGAGCAAGAACTTCGCCAAAACGCTCTGGAGACCCGTGACGAGATCTGAGAGGCGGTCCCACTCTCCCCGGGCCAGGCGAACAACATGCCAGGACATTTCGTCCCTGCCGGCTTCTCTTTCGCCAAAGGCATCGTTCAAGGTTATTCCAAGCATAGTGGCTTGAGTTTCAATCTCTTGGGCGAGGGGAGAATAAAGGGGGTGAATATCTTTGCTCAATGACCCGAGGAGCTTGCGCTGAGAATCGTCCTCGACATCCATGTGCAAAAAACGCCGCAATGACAACGCCACGGTCGCGAGGATGACACTAGCAATAAACCACTGCATCATTCTCAATATATGCAATCGCTTCTCCAACTTCAAGTCAGAAGTTTAGGCAATAGGTGCTTAAAAAATAATAAGTCATCTGTCACGTCTTGCTGGCCAGTCCGGGATTAACCAAGGGATTACCATAAGTCGTCGAGTGTCGCCCCGCCACAACATGACAAAATGAGCCCCCACGGAGTTTTGTTTTCTGACTCAATGGCCAAATCGGCTAGGGAAAATCGGACGAAAACGGTCTGAACGCGCGGACCCACATCCCTGTGCTGACCCCAATGTGCCTCGAATTGTTGACACTGTTTTCTCCCGGCACCTATAATTTCTGTTCGTCTGTTCTTTATTAAATCCTTTGGAATCTGGATAACCCCCGTGCCCGAAAATGAAGCTTCAGAATTAATCCAGCAACGCGAAAAGAAACTCCAAGCCATTGTGGATTTAGGGTTTGAGGCGTACCCGCGGAAATACGAGGTGACGCGCACCATTCCGCAGGTGATTGCCGAAAATTCCACACTTTCGGCGGAAGATCTTGCGGCGAAAAAGACTTCTGTCAGGATTGCGGGCAGAGTGATGACCATTCGTCCACACGGAAAAGCGGGATTTGCCCACCTTGCCGGGGGCGGGCAGCGTCTTCAAATCTACGTCCGCATGGATGCCGTGGGCGAGCGGGACTTTGCCCTTTATAAGCTTCTCGACTTGGGGGATTTGATTGGCGTTGAAGGGTATGTTTTCCGCACGAGGACAGGGGAGTTGTCGATTCATGCGGAGCGGCTGCAATTCCTTGCCAAGGCGGTGCTGCCCCTGCCGGAGAAATGGCACGGACTTACGGATGTTGAGATCCGCTACCGTCAGCGCTATCTCGACCTGATGGTCAACGATGACGTGCGCACGGTGTTCGAACGACGGGGAAAACTGATTCGAGCCATTCGCGCATTCCTGGAGGCGGAGGGTTATCTCGAAGTTGAAACCCCCATGATGCAGCCCCTGGCGGGTGGGGCCATGGCGCGGCCCTTCGTAACCCACCACAACGCGCTCGACCTCAAACTTTTCCTTCGCATCGCGCCGGAGCTTTATCTGAAGCGGCTGATTGTAGGCGGACTCGATCGCGTCTTCGAGATTAACCGCAATTTCCGGAACGAGGGCATCTCAACCCAGCACAATCCCGAATTCACGATGCTGGAGTTCTACCAGGCTTATGCGGATTACCACGACATGATCGCGCTCACCGAGCGCATGTTGCGGCAGGTGGCCGAGGCAGTTTTGGGCAGCGTCGAATTTGACTTCGGCGACCAACATATCTCGTTTGCGAAGTTTGAACGATTGACGATGAAGGATGCCGTCCTCCGTTACTGGCCTTCAGAAGTGGAGGCATTGTCACTTTCGCAACTCGATGATCCCCAAGCCATGGGGCAGCGAATCCCCGGTTTGAATGCCTGGCTGCAAACCCGAAGTATTGCTCCCATCGGGGCGGAGGCGATCGAAATAAACGGTCGGGTGAACTGCTTGCGCTCCTCTTCGAGACGGTCGCAGAAGAGCACTTGATCCAGCCGACGTTTATTGTCGATTATCCGTTGGAAGTCTCGCCGCTTTCAAAGCAGAAGCCCGATAATCCAAACTTCGTTGAGCGCTTCGAACTCTACATTGGCGGAATGGAGATTGCCAACGCCTTCAGCGAATTGAACGATCCTGAGGAGCAGCGCAACCGCTTCCAATACCAGCAGAATCTGCGCGAAAAGGGCGATTTGACGGCGCATGCTATCGATGAGGATTACATCCGTGCGTTGAGCTATGGCATGCCGCCCACGGGCGGGGAGGGGATCGGCATCGATCGTCTCACCATGCTCCTCACCAACTCACGTTCAATTCGGGATGTTATTTTGTTCCCGCTGCTTCGCCCGGAAAAGCAGAGTGATTAGAGTTTTGATCTGGATTGATCGGGCTGCGGACCCTATTCGGGGATTGCTGTGGGGTTCGGTTTTGAAAAGGAAGCCTCTGCAGCTTGGATATCCGGGAAGATGTCGATGACTCGGTCGAGGCGGGTGAGTTCCAGCATCTGCGTGACTTTTCCTGCCGGACTGACCACCACCAGCGTTCCCCCAGCCTTGAAGCTGATGCCCGCGCAGGCGGCCACCATTCCCATCCCCGCGCTGTCGATATAGGTCAAGCCTGTCAGGTCCAGAATAATCTTTCGTGAACCATCCTGGATGTGTTGTTTAATCTGGTGTTCCAATTCTGCCAGCCGATTTCCCAAGTTCAATTGGCCGGTGAGTACGGCTATGGTTATGTCGGGATCCTGATGTCGAAGCTCATAGTGAATGGACACTTCGTGAATTCTCCCTCGCTGCTCCGTTTTTGATCTATCGACAAATGGAGGCAGATAATGGTTCCGGCGACTCCCTTTTGGGGAAGTACCCCAAGCAGCTCATTATACCGCCATCGCGCAGCACGAATCTCAGTGTAGTTTCCGGCACCGTCAATGAGGCCCCAAGTCTTTCGCTCAGACTCATTTCTGTTTGGCGTAGTTTGTGGGCTTGGTGATATTGTTACCACCTATGAATTTTGAGTTGTTCATGGCGCTGCGCTATCTAAAAGCCAAAAGGCGGCAGGCAGCCATTTCGATTATCACCGTGATTTCAGTGCTCGGTGTGACGGCGGGAGTGGCTGCGCTGGTCATTTCGCTGGCCATCAATAACGGTTTCCGCGAGGAGCTTGAAACCCGTCTTTTGGGAGCTACTGCCAATGTGAATCTGATTCGCTCCGAAAACGATGGGATTCGCGACTTCGACAAGCTGGCACAACGACTATCCTCTCTGCCGCACGTGGTCGCGACCTCCCCGACTCTTTACGAGGAGGTCTTAATCTCCAGCCGGTCGCGTGCGCAGGGTGTCGTGCTGAAAGGCGTCGATCCTGCCCGGGAAGTGAAAGTCGGTACAATCCTCCGTCATTTGCGCGAAGGGTCGCTGGCAGGCTTATCGCAGACTTTCCCGAATGCCGATCCCATCGTTATTGGAAAAGAGCTGGCGTCGAGTTTGGGCGTATTTGTCGGCGACACAGTTCTGGTAACCAGCCCTCAGGGTTACGTGACTCCACTGGAAGTCGTCCCGAAGTTCCGCCATTTCCGGGTGGTGGGAGTGTTTGATTCGGGATTTTTTGATTTCGACGCGACCTGGGCTTTTACGAATCTCCCTGCCGCCCAGCGCCTCTTCGATCTCGCCGACGTTGCTTCCGTGATCGAGTTTAAGGTTGATGATATCTACAAGGCGCAGCAGGTTGCCGAGGAAATCCGTCGCGCAGCGGGGAAGGGGTTTGATACTTCAACCTGGATAGAGCAGAATCACTCGCTGTTCAGCGCACTACGCTTGGAACGATTAGTTACGGTATTGACAATAGGTCTGATTGTCGTGGTGGCGGCGCTCAACATCTTTATCGCCCTGGTTATGATGGTCATGGAAAAGAACCGTGATATTGCCGTGCTGATGTCGATGGGAGCCCGACAGCACCAGGTCTGGGCGATATTCACGCTGCATGGAGTCGCCATTGGGGGACTCGGAACTGTGCTGGGTCTGCTGGTGGGGTATGGACTCTCATGGTTCGGGAATGCCTTTAAGCTAATCCCTCTTCAGGCGGACATTTATGCCCTGTCGTCAGTACCTTTTCATGCGCATCCTTTGGACGGAGTTTGGATAGCCTTGGCGGCGCTCTTGATAAGTTTTCTCGCGACGTTGTACCCGTCCCTCTCGGCAGCCAGGCTCGATCCGGTTGATATCCTGCGTTATGAATGATGCGATGACAGCACTGGCAAATCCCGTCCTGCTCTCCGCGGAAGGTTTGACGAAAATATTTCGTTCCGGGAACGAAGAAGTTACCGTTCTTGACGAGATCCAGATGGCGGTGAGAGCCGGGGAATTCGTGGCGCTGGTGGGAGAATCAGGTTCGGGAAAGACCACGCTGTTGCACCTATTGGCGGCGCTGGACACCCCGACAAAGGGTGAGGTATACTTTGAGGGACGAAGGCTGAGCGCATATCGCGGAGACGATCGCGCTCTGTATCGTAATGAGAAGATAGGCTTTGTTTGGCAGATGCATTACCTTCTGCCAGAGTTCAGCGCCCTGGAAAATGTCATTATCCCGCAGTTGATTCGCGGGCGTGAGATGAGTCAAGCACGGGCACGCGCCCGGGAATTGCTTGTTGAAGTAGGCCTTGAAAATGCTTCACAACGACGTGTAGGCGAATTATCGGGTGGGGAACAGCAACGTGTATCCCTGGCCCGGGCTCTTGCCAATCAGCCTGCGATTCTTCTGGCTGATGAGCCTACCGGAAGTTTGGATCATCGTTCGGCGGAGCGTGTAGTCGAACTGCTCGAGAACCTGCACCGGAGGCATCAGTTGACTTCGGTGCTGGCGACACACAATCTGGATTTGGCCCGTCGCGCTAACCGGACTTTGCGTTTGGCGGATGGGAAGCTGACAGATTGGGTGGTTCCAATAGTTCCATGACCCCCAACCTCCCAGGTTAAGGTTGGTAGCAGGGAAGGTGGGGCTCGAAGAAGAACTGAGGAGCTATGTTCGAGAGGTACACTGAAAAAGCCCGGCGTGTCATCTTTTTTGCGCGATACGAAGCCAGTCAATTCGGCAGCCCCTTCATTGAGACGGAACATCTCCTGCTGGGACTGCTCCGCGAGGACAAGGCCTTAACCAATCGCTTCCTCCGGTCGCACGCTTCGATTGAATCCATCCGCAAACAAATTGAAGGCCGGACGCCGATTCGGGAAAAAGTCTCGACGTCGGTGGACCTGCCGCTGAGCCAGGAATGCAAGCGCGTTCTGGCCTATGCCGCTGAGGAGGCGGAGCGGCTCGCGCACAAGCACATCGGCACTGAGCACCTGCTCCTGGGCCTGCTGCGGGAGGACAAGTCGTTTGCGGCGGAAATCCTCCACGAGCGGGGCCTGCGCCTTTCGACCTTGCGCGAGGAATTGAGCCGCGTGCAGAACGACAAGGCCGCTGCGGCGCGTCCGAAGGAGACCTCTCTGCTGGGCGAATTCAGCCGCGACCTGACCCAGGCGGCAATGGAAAATCAGCTTGACCCGCTGGTGGGCCGCGACGCGGAATTGGAAAGAGTCGTCCAGATCCTCTGCCGCCGCACCAAGAACAATCCGGTGCTCATTGGCGAGCCAGGAGTCGGAAAGACTGCCATCGTCGAGGGCCTTGCTCAGCGGATTGCCGACGGCGATGTCCCTTCCTTCCTCGCCGACAAGCGCATCCTGGCGCTTGATCTTTCCTTGATTGTTGCGGGAACAAAGTACCGCGGCCAGTTTGAAGAGCGGCTCAAGACCATCATGAAAGAGTTGATGGAGGCGCAGAACGCGATTATCTTCATCGACGAGCTGCACACCCTCGTAGGAGCGGGTTCGGCGGAAGGATCGCTTGATGCCGCGAACATTCTGAAACCGGCACTTTCCCGCGGCGAGATTCAGTGCATTGGCGCCACAACTCCTGGGGAATATCGCAAGTCCATCGAGAAGGATCGTTCTCTTGAGCGGCGGTTCCAGGCCGTTAAAGTTCCGCCGCCATCCGAAGCAGAGGGAATCAAGATTCTGTTCGGGATCAAAGACCGGTATGAAAAATTTCATGCCGTGACCTACACCGATGATGCCTTGAACGGCGCCGTCTATCATTCGAACCGCTATATCCCCGATCGATTTCTCCCCGATAAGGCGGTGGACTTGATCGATGAGGCCGGCGCCCGCGTCAAGTTGCGGCAAAGCTCGCTGCCGGAGGAAATGATCGACGTTCAGAAGCGCATCAAATTCGTGGTGCACCGCATGGAAAACGCCATTGCCAACCACGAATTTGAAAAAGCGCGCTTTTACTCGGATGAAGAGCGCAAGGAACGTGAAAACCTCCGTTTGCTGCGCGAGAAGTACAACATTGATGAGACCGCGATGGGCGTGGTGACTCAGGACGACATCGAAGAAGTCGTTGCGCGCTGGACCGGCGTCCCTGTAACGGCAATCAAGGAAGAAGAAAGCGCCAAGCTTCTGCGCATTGAAGAAGAACTGCACAGGCGCATCATCAGCCAGGATCGCGCGATTTCGGCTCTGGCCCGCGCCATTCGCCGTTCCCGCGCCGGCCTGAAATTGCCTGGGCGCCCTGTGGGCTCGTTCCTGTTCCTGGGACCCACCGGAGTTGGCAAGACGGAAATGGCCCGCACGCTGACGGCATTCCTTTTTGGCTCCGAGCGCGCCCTGGTCCGCTTTGACATGTCGGAGTTCATGGAGAAGCACTCGGTGTCCAAGCTGATTGGTTCACCTCCTGGATACGTTGGATATGAGGAGGGAGGCCAACTGACCGAGCGCGTGCGGCGCGCCCCATACTCGGTGATTCTCCTCGATGAAATCGAAAAGGCGCACCCTGATGTTTTCAACATCCTCCTGCAGGTTTTTGAGGACGGAGCTTTGACCGATGGCTTGGGCAACACGGTGGATTTCAAAAACGCCATCATCATCATGACGTCGAATATAGGCGCGCGCTACCTTGAGCGCCGTTCGCACATGGGCTTCCAGTCGGCGGCGGAGGGGGCAACAGAAAAGAAGGGCGAAGAGCTCGTCATGAGCGAGGTCAAGCGCCTCTTCAACCCCGAGTTCCTTAACCGGTTGGATGAGATCATCGTGTTCAACGCCCTTACGGATGCGGACCTGATTCAGATTCTGGAGCTGTTGGTTGGACAGATGAATCAGAATCTCGCGCAAAAAAACATTTCGTTGACGCTTTCCCAGGAAGCCGGCCGGTGGATACTGGATAAGACCTGCGCGGATCGCTCCTACGGCGCCCGGCCTCTGCGCCGAGCTTTGCAGAAGTATGTTGAAGATCCGCTTTCGGAGGCCCTGATCCAGGGTGAGATTCATCCTCCGGCAGTATTGGAAGTCATTGTTGAGAACGAAGCACTCTACTATCGTTCTGTGAACGACAAGTTGGTCGGCGCCACACCGCTCTCCCACTAGTGGAGTTCCAACTCTTCGGAGCCATGCATTCCGGCTTGGGGATTCGGGCATTCATCCGCCGTGGCGGATGATGGATGTATGGAGCCATGAACAGGATTCCACTCGGACGGGCCGCCACGGGAATCCTGACCGCTAAGCGGACAATTCACACGCCTTGCCCCAAGGAGCTTGCGACCTCCGCAGGCAAGGGACTTTCTGCGGCAAAAATGGCTGTGGCCAACTCCGGGCGGAATCTCGGCATCGGATTGTCTTAAGTTTGTGCGTGTGCTAGGGGGATCGCTTTCTCTTGGAAAAGATGAAGATGGGCGTGCCTGGACTTCGAGGAAAGATGTACCCGCTGGGAACCGCTGCCCTGGCACTTCTTATGTGGTTTCCCCTTTTGAGTTTTGCCCAGAATCCACCTCCAGACCAGAAAACCCCTAAAAATCCAACTCCGCCCGCATCAGAGAAGCAGCCTGCGGCCCCCGCTAATCCGCAGGAGCCGCCGCCCGGGCAACTTAAGTTGGAGAATCCCGAGGCGCCGCCTGCTCCACCGCCGCAAACGCAGGAAATTCCCAAGTTGTCGAATCCCACGGCTCCCGTCGCGCCTCCGGCTCCGGAGGTCCACAAGCCAACGATTGACTCCATCATTATTCGCGGCAACCGGCGCATTCCTGCCATGACTTTGCGGGCGCGGTTGTTCTCGCATCCTGGAGATGTCTACGACGAGGCTGCCCTCGAGCGGGACTTCATGGCATTGTGGAACACAGGATTTCTCGATGATGTGCGCCTGGAAGTTGCCGATGCGCCGAATGGAAACAAAATCGTCACCTTCTATGTCCGGGAAAAGAAACTGGTCCGGAGCATCGACTACAAGGGACTCAGCAGCGTTGAGCAGTCCGACGTGCTCGATGCTTTCAAAAAAGAGAAGGTGGGGCTTTCGATCGAATCGCAGTACGACCCGGTTGTCATCAAACACGCTGAAGTCGTGCTGCACGATTTGTTGGCTGCCCATGGAAAGATGTTTGCCACGGTCCGCCACCGCACGCGCAACATTCCCCCCAATTCCGTAGCCTTGACCTTCATCATTGTCGAGGGACCGAAAGTAAAGCTCGGCGATATCAAGTTCTCCGGCAACACGGTTTTTTCTGACTTTCAATTGGTGCGCGCCATGAAGTACTCGCGCCCGTCGGGAGCCCCCCCCTGGTTTTATTGGTTTCATAAGACCTACGACAAGGACCGGATCGAAGCCGACCTGGAAAACATCCGGGATCTTTACCGCGATCATGGCTATTTTTATGCCTTGCCCAAAGATCCTGAAACCAAGATGGTGGATACGGGCAAGAAGTGGCCCTTCTTCTTCTGGAATATGGGGGCGGGGAAGCGCGTCGACATCAAGATCGGAATCGAAGAGGGTGCGCAATACCGGCTGGGATCATTTCATATTCGCGGCAACAAGCTTTTTCCGGAATATCGATTGGCGACGATTCTGGGCATGAAGCAGGGCGATCTCTTCTCGCTTTCCAAGGTCCGGAAGGCGATTGAGAACTACACCAAACTTTACGGCAATTGGGGATACATCAATTTCACCGCTTCACCCGATATTGAACCCGACAACAAAAAGAAGGTCATCAATCTGGCGCTGGATTTCGAAGAGGATGACCAATTTCGCGTTCATCGAATCGAGTTCTCGGGGAACACCAAGACGCGCGACAAGGTCATTCGCCGGGAGTTGTTGCTGGATGAGGGGGGCGTCTTCAATTCCCAGATGTGGGAGTACAGCGTTCTGAAGATGAACCAATTGGGCTTCTTCGACGAGATCAAGAAGGAAGATTACGACATCAAGCAGAACGCCAAAGACAAGACTGTCGACGTGTTGGTCAAGGTGAAGGAGAAGGGAAAGAATTCCATCGGCATGTCCGGCGGCGTAAGCGGCCTCGCCGGGAACTTTATCGGCCTCAACTACGCCACCAACAACTTTCTTGGCTTGGGCGCGACGCTGAGCGTGGGGCTCCAATGGGGAACCTTTCAGAAGATGTACTCGTTCGGTTTTACCGAGCCCTACCTTTTTGACAAGCCTATCACCGCCGGCTTTACGGTCTTCAAAAGCGACTACAACTATAACCAGATCCGGCAGCTTGCCATTTACAGCGGTGTCAACCCCAAGCTGCTTGCGCAATCTCAATACGGGCAGTTTTATGGGCAGAACTTCACCCAGAACTCCGACGGCTTCACGATGTTCGCCTCCTACCCCTTGCGCCGGAGTTTTGCGCGTTTGGGGCTGACCTATAGTTTAACTCGAAGCAGCTTGCAGGCCTTTAGCGCGGCATCCGAATCGTATTTCCAGGCTATCAATTTCAGCGGTCTGACCGGACCCAACTCCCTCACCGGGATTATCACCAGCCAGATCATGCCGACCTATCTGTATAGCACGATCAACAGTTCCTGGACGCCCACGCAGGGTAAGTATCTTTACGGTGCGATTTCATTTTCGGGCAGCGCCATTGGCGGCAACGTGAATACCATCCGGCCGGTGATCGAAGCCAAGTATTTCCGGCCGGTCCGAAACATCAAGTCAGACCACCCCACCGCGATCGGATTCCGCCTTCTCGCCTCCACCGTGATCGGTTATGGCGGCCGCGTTGTACCGCCCTTTTCACGCTTCTACATGGGTGGAGAGGAAGATATTCGGGGATTTGACATTCGAACCATCAGCCCGATAGCTTTCTATCCCACGGTGGTTTCAGTCTGCAACCGTGATAACAACGGCAATCCCATCATCGGCACCAATGGTCACGGACAGTCGACCGGGTCGTGCGGCTCATCGACAAGCTTCCCCATCAACTCGCCGATTTTCCCCGGCGGCGACACGGAAGTGGTTTTCAACTTCGAGTATCGCGTTCCGATCGTGGGCTCAACCGTAAGCTTGGCTTATTTTGTGGATGCCGGAATGAACATGATTATCTGGCCGAACCAGCTCAAGCTGGCCACGGGGGCCCTGAGCACGATTGAGAGTACATACTCCTATTTCCCCATTCCCAAGGAATTGAAGCCCGTTCCGATTTCGAACTTCAAGCCGCGAAGTTCCACCGGGCTCGACTTGCAGGTCCTGTTGCCCATTGTCAACGCGCCGATTCACATCTTCTACGGGTACAACTATCTAAGGGTTAATGATGTGATAATGCCGCCCCAGGACCTTCCCCCGCAGTCGCTTTTCCCCAACCAAGCGACCTATGTCGACGCCTTGCAGAATTTTGTGCCCTTCCGCCTCAAGGAGCGGTCCGGCCGTCTGGGGTTTACCGTACAGCGTACGTTCTAGTTCAAAGAAAATGAGTTAGAATAAGGGACCGTTTTGAAGCACATTTCCGGAGGAGCACGAATGAAGAAAAGTTTGATTGGTTTGGTCTTATTCCTGGCAATTATGGCCCTTCCGATGGCCGCCCACGCCCAGGGTAAGATCGGAGTGATTAATCTCAAGCGCGACAATCGGAAGTACCGCGGAAGGCAAGAAGGCCAAATTGCTGACTTTGGAAGAAGAAGTTCGCTCCCCGCAAACAGGAATTACAACGATTGGTCAGCGGAAATTCAAGAAATGACCAGGCAAACTCACCAAGCAGGCTCCCCCATGCTGAGTGATGATGAGCAGCGGCGATTATCAACGCGAAGCTTGAGGACAAACAGAGACTCTTAAAGCGTTCCGCTGACGATGCGCAGAGCGATTACAACGCCGACACCGAGGACTCCGTGCGCAGGATTGGTACAGAAAATGGTGCACCGTCATCAGCGATTACGCCACGCAAAATGGATTTGTGCTGGTGATTGAAGGCTCCCAGATTCCCATCTACTACACTTCCAAGGAGACTCGACATTTCCGCGGAGATTGCGAAGCGCTACGATGCTGCCTACCCGCTTCCAGGGACAACGTCGGCGCCAGAAGCCAAGCCTGTCGCCACACGTCCGTAGTTGGGATTACGGCAGCAGGAATTTGGCGTTCCCGCTTGAGTGAGAGCGCCAGTGGCGAACGGCCACCCGCCCGGTAGAGGCGGAGAGGTTTTTCAAGTTTAGTATTTGACAAACTTTAAAACATTTTGAAGGAGCTAGAATGAAGAATCTATTGACACTGGGTGGCTGCACTTGTGGCCATCGTGGTGGGTGCGGCCACTCTCCACGCACCTAAACTGCGGCGCCTGCCAAGGCCGAAAAAATCGGCGTTATCAACATGCAGGCGGCAATTGCCAATACTGCCGAAGGCAAGAAGGTCATTGCGGATTTGCAGAAGAAGTACGCCCCTCGCCAGTCTGAACTCCAGGATCTCCAGCGGGAAATTCAAGCCATCCAGGATCAGTTGAGCAAGCAACAGGCAACCTTGAGCGAGGATGAGCAGGCTCGCCTGAGCCGCCAGGCGGAGGAGAAGCAGACACAGTTGAAGCGCTCGGCGGAAGATGCCCAGAACGACTTTAACCTCGATCGGGATGAATCCATCAATAGGATTGGCCAGAAAATGGTGCACGTCATCTCCGACTATGCTTCGAAAAACGGCTTCTCCCTGGTCCTCGATGATGCGCAGATTCCGGTCTACTATGCCGCCAAGGATATCGAGCTGACCGCAGAGATTGTCAAGCGCTATGACGCTGCCAATCCTGTGGCAGATGCCGGAGCAGCCCCCAAGCCGGCGGCCAAACCGGTGCCAGGTAAGTAGCTTTCACCGGTCCAAAACTCACTCGGATCGACAAGTGGTGCGGCCCCGTGGCAACGCGGGGCCGCCTTGCCGCTATTGGAGTCCACTTTAGACTTCCGGTACCCCCGCCCCTTCAAGGATCTGGGCCTGATTAAATGGTTGTTGGATTTGCCTGCCTCTTCGGACCAATCCCTCCGGGCCTCGTAATGCCCAAACCTTCCGACGATGCTCTGAAATCGAAGACTCAGGATTTCCCTTGGGGTTCGGCGTGGATGGTAATCTTTGAAATCTGCGGGAATGCCTGGCGGAATTTGAATTCCAGCATTTCGGTGATGTCGTGCACTTTGGCGATTGGCAACTCCGGTCTCAGCGTGCAATGAATCCTGACCAGGATGTTCCCGCCGACTTGGTGGGCTTCTACGGAATGGCAATCCAGAACTCCGGTGGTGTCACGGGCAAGTTCGGTGAGTTTGTTCTCCACGGCAACACGATCGATGAGGGCCTCGCCAGCGGGCTCGACTTTCTCGATGAGGGGTTCGATGTGGACATTTACTTCATCGACTTCGGGCAGGTTTGCTTTGATTTCAGTTTCCAGTTGTGTGGAGCGGTCGTGTGCTTCCGCCAGACTCAGTTGCGGGTCAACCTCCAGATCCAGGTGGACATTGACGCGCCCATGGACCTCGTAGGCCGTCACATCGTGGACAAGATAGTTCTGGCGATGGGCGACGGCACGGATTTTGGCCACCATGTCACCCGACGACGGTTCCTGGGGCGTCGTGTGAATGACCACGTCGGCCTCCGGGAACAAGCGGTGAACCTCGCTTTCCACCATGTCAGCGACGGAATCTGCGTGCTCCAATGAAATATTGCTGGCAAGCGTGAGCCGTAGGTCCACGAAGATCCGGTTGCCGCTTTCCCGGGTTCGAATCCGGTCCAGGCTGAGGACTCCATCGACTCGCGCCACCGTCTCTCCGATCAACGCGCTGGTTCCTGTGGGCGCCGCATCCACCAGGGCGTCGAGAGTCTTCTTCCCGAGCCGAAGCGAGATGTAGACGATAATCCCCGCCACCACCAGCGCGGCAACTGGGTCTGCTCTGCGGAGCCAGGGAATATTTCTTACCTCTGATACATAGACCAAAATCAGTCCCAGTATGACTACCGTGGAACTGTAAACATCCGTGGAAAAGTGCAGGGCATCGGCTTCGAGAGCTTGGCTGTTGTACTTTCGCGCCACCCGGAAGAGCGCGCGGGAGCGGAGGGTGTCCAGCGTGATGGAGACGAACATTACGCCAAACGCCCATAGGGATGGCTCCACGTGGACATCGTGGAAGAACAACCGGCGAATCGCCTCCCAAACAATCCACGCGCAGGTCAGAATCAGGAGTCCGGTTTCGACAAACGCGGAAACATGCTCGACCTTCCCATGTCCGAAAGGATGTTCCTGGTCTGCGGGCTTGTCGGAGAGCTTGACAGAAAAGTAGGTGATTCCCGCGGCGACCAAATCCAGGCCGGAGTGCATGGCCTCGGACATGATCCCAAGACTTCCCGTCCAAACGCCCACCGCCAGTTTCAAAGAAGTCAGAAATACTGCGGCGCCAACCGAGGTTAACGCGACGTTTTGCTTCTCCTGGCTGTATTCAAGTTGAGTGGCTGGGCTTGGATTGACTGGCATGGGAATCAGTGCAGATTCGATCTGAATCGGGTTAAGAACCACTTAGTACGGCTTTAAAGTTGTTCGTTGAGATCATCCAAGGCGGCCTGGAGTTCGGAGCTGGCGTGCCGATTACCCTGGCGGCCCGTAACTTCCAGCCCTTTCGTCAAAACCGAGCGGGCCTCTTCCAGCCTCTCTTGCTTGGTCAGAAAGGCCCCTGCGTGATAATAGGTGGCCGCATATTCGGGATGGTGTTCAAGCAAGTAAGAAAATTGCGTCCAAGCCGCCTCCGGTTCCGATTTCGCGAGCTCCATGGCCAGCCCATAACGGGCAAAAGTGTCGTTGGGCTGTTTTCGGACAAGGTCTTCAAGGAATTCGCGCCGGGTCAGTTCAGCTTCGGACATCTCGGAGCCTTTCTGCTGCCAAAATTTCGCCACTTTGGGAAAGGTGTTTGGGGCGAAGGAGAACTTTTTGTCACTCGCCGGAAGTCGATTGTGAATTCCGGTTGCATGGTTGCCACTGGCTCGAATAGTATAGGCGGACGAGCCGGGTTAGGCAAAACGTTTCGGCCCGATCCCTTATAATAGGGGCATCTTTGCTCCACCATACTGCTCAGTGGGGCACTCGATCGAATGCAGGAAAACCCTTTGTGCACCATGGCATTAAGGCTTGAAGGGTCTTCCTTTTGTCCTGCATTCCGTGGCGACATTTGGGTTCTGCAGCTTGGCACTTGAAGACGAACACACATGGCGAAAATACCGGCAAGACCGTTGCCGAATCCGCATCTGAAACTGTGGAAGTTGTGCTTCCCAATGACGCCAACCCTCTCGGCAACCTGCTGGGAGGGAAAGTGATGCACCTGATTGATATTATTGGCGCCATCACCGCCCAGCGTCACTCGCGGTCGCAAGTGGTGACCGTAGCCGTGGATGATCTCTACTTCCTTTATCCCATTCGTGTAGGCGAAAGGGTGGTGCTTCGCGCGTGGGTTACCCGGGCGTTCGGCACTTCGATGGAAGTGGAAGTGCGGGTTTATCGCGAGGACTATCTGACCGGGGAGCGGCAACAAACCAGTTCGGCGTTTGTGACCTACGTTGCCCTTGATCCGCAAGGGAAGCCGCAGGCGGTTCCACCGCTGATTGTATGCACCAGGGAAGAGAAGCGCCGGTACAGGGAAGCGCTCAGTCGGCGCCGCCTGAGATTGGCCCAAGCCACGCAAGCTCGCCGCCGGCATTTTGGGTAGGGGCTCAGTTTGCGGTGGAGGCGGCTTTGCGCCGCCGTCCGGCGAGATAAACTCGCCACTCCGATCTTAAGCTGAACCACTACCGCATTTCAAAGAGGGTGGCAAACGGACATAATGCCGTTGCCAATTCCAACACAACTGATTCGGAGGATGACTGATGAAGGTTAAACGCAATAAGACGTTTTCAGGTACGCCGTGGGAACCGAAATTCGGATACGCGCGTGCTGTCCAGGTGGGCGACACGGTTCACGTCTCCGGAACCACGGGCACCGATCCCTCCGGCAAAGTGTTGGCTCCCGGAGATATGTACGCGCAAACCGCGCAAGCCATCCGCAACATTGAAGGCGCGTTGCAACGCCTCGGACTGGGGCTCGAACACATCGTCCGCACCCGCATCTACGTGACCCAGATCGACCGCTGGGAGGAAGTCGCCAAAGCCCACGAGGAATCTTTCGGGCAGATTCACCCTGCCACCAGTCTGATCGGTGTCTCCCGCCTCATTGATCCGGAAATGCTGGTGGAAATTGAAGCCGATGCTGTGGCGTAGGGTTTGTCGCTGCGTTTCGGATTGGAATCCGGGGCCATTTTTGATTTGCGGTCTTTGCCGTGATCGGGAATGGCCCTTTTTGCTTTGACCGGTCGAGAAGCGCAAAATCTCTTGGAGTGCGGCCGCGAAGCTGCCGCCTTTTCCGTCCGTGGATGCCAGAGCAATCGCCAATTCGCCACCTTTGAAACCGAGTGCCAGCATTCATTCCAGTCTGGCTCTTAGACCAAGGCGGCAGCTTCGCGGCCGCACTCCAAGATGTTTCCGTTGGGTGTTAGTCGCTGGGATCCCGCGGTAACGCGGAGGAAGCTGGGTAAGGGAAGCGTGCTGAAGCTGGGTTTCTGGCCCGGAGACAATGCCCTGATGGCGCTGATCGGAATGCTGGCCCCGGCGCCTGCGGGATTCCTGGCTAAGCCCGTGCCGGAGGATGTCATCGCTGTGCCGCATACCGATGACAGTCTGTTCGTGGTCAACACGTCCAGTTCGGAAGCGGACGTCCACTTAGCGCGGACTTTCGATCACCGCCTCTCCGGGGCAACGGTGCCCACCGACTCGAAGCTGCAACCGTACCAGGTCTGGTGGTTGGCATGAGATTTTGCCATTTGCCCGCACTACCGAACGTACGCGCCCCCGCCGTAGCGATGACCGACGTAGTTGCGGTCAGCGGCTTTTGACTAACCTCCGACGACAATGCAGCGCGAAAT
>CAVTDA010000138.1:0-21101 GCA_963733285.1 uncultured Acidobacteriota bacterium | reverse complement strand
CCATGGTGGTTCTCAACTCCTCGTTTGTCGCCTCTTGAGTTTCAATGACTCTTTGCAAATACAGCTTGGCTAGAATCCATTCCTCCCTGAAGCTCTCTAATTTGTTGGTTCTTAACGCTCTCCTCCCTCGGGAGTAAATGTTAACGCTATTGTTCGACGAAGTAAGCGCTGCTGCGGAACTGACATCTTCAAAAAGGAGAAGAAAAAAAAGGCTCCTCATACGGCGCGACTTGAATGGGAACAACCTTAATATTTATTGTTTTCTGCTCCCCACCGAATTAAATCGAACGGCATTTTCCCTGACTGGGTTTGTCTTCTTTTTTTGCTCGGTAAATTATCGTCTGAACTTCGGACTTTAACTCTTTACGCAAATCTTTGCAAATTCAGACTTGCTAACCCTGATTCGGGCAAAACGTAAGGCACGATGTTTCCTCGAAAAACAAGAACATCCAAATCGGCATTAACCAGCATTGAAGCAGGAACATACTCTGTAACTAGCAAACGGTCAACTTCATCTTTTAACACTCGAAAGGGTATCTTTTTTTCGGTTATTTTGCTCGCCTCGAGCCTTTAAGTAGGGAGCTGTTGGTTGCAGGCCAAAAGTACGCTAGGCTGGGTCCTCTTTTTTAAATAATGATGCCCCTTTTTGTTAACGGTTCAAATAACTGGGTGAATTTTCCTACACTTTCAGATTGTCCAAGAACGAGAAAACCGCCCACTTTCAAAGCGTAATGAAGCGTGGGCATTACTCTTTCGTGAAGTTTTTCGTCAAAGTAGATTAGCATGTTGCGGCAACTGATAAGATCCATGTTGGAGAAGGGTGGGTCAGCGGTTATGTCTTGCTTGGCAAAAACGCATTTGTCTCGGATGATTTTGGAGATTTGATAGTTGCCGCTAAAGTTTGTGAAGAAACGTTTCAGCCTGTTTTCAGCTGACATCGGTTTCTATGGTTTTTAGGTAGATTCCCTGTCTTGCTTTTTCAACGTTTTTTTCGTTCACGTCTGTGCCGAAAATTTGAATTTGAAGATCGGTTATGGAGTTTGCTTCGAGATATTCTTGGATTACAATGGCAAAAGAGTATGCTTCTTCTCCCGTTGAGCAGCCTGGAATCCAAACTCGAATAGGCTCTTTGGTTGATTGATTTTTTATCAGCTCTGGAAACACCGTTTCCTTTAATGCTTCAAAAGTTTCGGTTTCTCTAAAAAACTCGTTACCCCGATCAGCATATCATTGAATAATGATTCCAACTCGTTTGGATGAGTCCCTAAATATTCTGTGTAATTGTTCATTTTGTCGATGTGGTTAATTACCATTCGGCGAGAGACTCGGCGGTTCACGACTGATGGTTTGTATTGTGAGAAGTCAACGTTGAAAGTAGATTTAACCAGACGATGAAATATATTTCTTCGGGCCCTTCCGCTTCCGACCGCGAGGATGACTACTACTACCTCCATGCGCAATTGAGTCGTGCTTTTCTCAAACGCGGCACCATCGCGGTGTTTTACCAAATCAGCCGGGACGACTCTTCCCAGGCGGGTTACAGTTTTACCAGCCATCAGGTCGGGTTCCAGATTGGCTGCAGCTACTGACCCCGGCTCGCCGGCCCGGCTCAGAACCAGGTGAATTTTTCCGGCACGGTAATCGTGTCACCGGGCTTCACGTAAAATGGTTCAGCTCGGTTTTCCATCCATCACCAGCTTCAGGTTCAGGGTGAATTTTTGGTTGCGGCCCCCCTCCTGCCGGATCACCACCACCCGCTTCATGTCCGCCTTCGCGTAATCAAATCCACCGGCTTCCATGATGGCATCAAAGGCCGTCATGGGATGGTCCGACATGATTTTTCCCGGGCGGAGCACCGACCCGTTCACATAGACCGGGAAGGAGGAACTCTGCACTTCCACCGTAATCCGCTTCGACAACAACTGCGTCGAATACAGGTCGATCAAATCCTTTTCCAGTTCCGCCGGAGTCTTTCCCTCGATATCTTGGAAGCCTTCGACCGCCTGGAAGTTCTTGAGTCAACTGCTGAAGCACTGGTGGATCTCCGTCTATCGGTGAAGCCCGCTCCCATGCCGGAGAAGGCACTTCGGGGCCTCGAAGTTACGTTCTTGCAGATGTGAATCTAGAATTCTTCCAGCCGATGTCAGGATCAGAACTACGCTGCACTACCATGGGCGATGACGAAAATAGCCCCAACTAAGATGGCGATTCCCGTGTAAGCCAGCGCATAGGCCCGACGGCCCGCACCTGTCCACTCACCGGTAACAACTCCCCAGACATTGCCGGTGATGATATTCGTTGCCACAAATAAAGGTAGCCAACGACCCTCCCAGGCTCCCGAGCTCCGTCGCCCATTCCATAAGCCGCAATGCCGCCGAACCAGAAGAATCCCATCAAGGTACCAAGAGGCCAATAGGATACAGGAGCACCCGAGGTCCGATAGACCGGAAGTCTTGTTCCTCACCAGCAGATAGACGCAGTAGGGAGCGTTGGCAAGGAATCCTGCCGTGAGGGCGACGGCCCAGATGGAGTAGCTGGCCATGGAGAAAGCCGCCCCGGCCGCGAAGGTTCGCGCCTGTAAAGGCTTGCCGAAGACGAAATCGAAGTTCAGCATGGGCGAAAAGATTCCGGCAAGGATGCAGATGATGAAACCCAAGCACGAACCCGGAGCGTGCGCCCGGTGGGTTACCAATATTCTGTTTATCCTTTTCCCGCTGGTGTCCCGCCATCGCGCAAAAGACCGTTCCCACAATGACCAGGGCGAGCCCGGCGAAGAGCGCGTGCCCCTGCGGCGTCCAAAACTGGGCGGGATCTTTCACCAGAATGGGAACGGTGGCGCCCACGATGGCGATAATGCCCAGGATGATGCCATATGCCAACGCAAGGCCGACCTTGACAACTCCAAGACCAAAAAAGACTGAGCCAACTCCCCAGCCCAGGCCAAATAGGGCAATCATGAGTAGAACACCCCACGAGATTCGTGAAAGATGCGCAGCAGGTGAGGAATCGCGCCGCAAGCGAGGGCCCAGGGCATGACCAACAGGCCGGAGACGGAATAAATCAGCCAGGATATTCTCCCAACGCCATCGGGGCATCCACTTGACGGGCGCATAAAAACTGCCGTTCAGCAGTCCGCCCAGCAGGACAGAAAGATGCCCCACGACGAAATGCGAGCCCATGTGCCCCCGCTTTTCCGTTATCCCTGATAACGGATGTAGACGGTCTTCCGTTGCAGATACTCTTCCAATCCGTATTTGCCGTCGTCACCGCCGATGCCGCTCTGCTTCCATCCGGCGTGGAACCCGTGAATCGATTCGCCGGACCGCGGTTGATATACAGTTCGCCCACCTCCATATCTCGAACCGCGCGCAGAATCCGGTTCATGTCGTTGGTGAACAGATAGGCCGCGAGGCCGTAGCTTGAATCGTTCGGCCAAGTCAGAGCCCTTTCAAAATCGTCAAATTGCATGATGGGAATCACCGGCCCGAACACCTCTTCCTGCATGATCTGCATGTTCTGGCGAACATTGGTGAGGACCGTCGGCTCATACCAGTAGCCACTCTTATAGGCAGCACCGGGCCGCTTTCCCCCGTCGAGAATCTTCCGCGCCACCCTTGCGGGCTTCTTCAACATAGCGTTCGACTTTTTCCAGTTCCGGCCGATTCACTTTGGGCCCGAGCCGTCACGCCCGAATCCAGCGGATTGCCGATTTTCAATTTGCCACTTCCTCCAGGAAGCGTGCGATGAACTTTTCGGCGATGCGCTTGTGGACGTAGGTGCGCTCATTGCAGATGCAAGTCTGGCCGCAGTTGAAGAAGCGAGCGAACACGGCCGTCTTCACGGCAGATTCCAGGTCGGCGTCGTCCATGACGATGAATGGAGCCCTTGCCGCCCATTTCGAGTGAAACCACCTTGACGGTTTCCGCAGCAACTTGGGAAATGTGCTTGCCGGTCTCCACGCTGCCGGTAAAAGTAGATGAGCCTCGGAATGGGACTCTTCACTAGCGCCTCCCCGACCACTTCGCCAGCGCCCGTCAGGACGCTGAAAACGCCCGGCAGGAACGCCGGCTTCCTCCGCGAGTTGAGCGAGAACGATCGCGGAGAGCGGTGTGTCCTCATGCGGTTTCAGCACGAGCGCATTCCCGGCAATCAATGCTGGCGCGGCCTTGCGCAAGGTCAGAGCCGAGGGGAAGTTCCAGGGAATGATACCGACCACGACTCCCACGGGTTGGGGAACGATCCAGAGCTGCTCGTTGGGCTTGTCGGCGGGAACGATATCGCCCTCAATGCGGCGGTCGAATTCGGCATAGTAGCTGAGCCAGCTTCGGCCGAAATCGATTTCACCGAGCGCTTCGGGAAGCGGCTTCCCTTCTTCCTTGGAGAGCAGTTCCGCCAGTCGCGGCTTGTTCTGATCCACGAGTGCCGCCCACTTCCGCAGGATGTTGCCGCGTTCGACTCCGGTCAGGCGCGACCACGGCTTCTGGGCCCTGGCCGCGGCTTCGAGCGCGCGTTGGGCATCGGCGGGGGTCGCTGCCGGCACCGTTGCCATGACCTGTTCCGTCGCCGGGTTCAGCACGTCCATATTTTGCGATCCAGTTTCCCATTTGCCGTCGATCAACATCTGATAACTTGTCATCGTCATCCCCTCCTTATGTTTCAAAAGATGCTTTCACCCCGCGCATCCGCAGTGAAAACCTGGTCGCATGCGGCGCAATTGCCAAAGGCAGTTTTTGGATCGAGTGCGATTCCCCTTCCGCGCAAACCCCGCTTCGGCCGCGCGGCCAATTACATGGTGGGCAATATTGATATCTCTGGTTTCGTTCCTTGTCAATCCTTCAAAACCCGTGCCGGTTTGGGACAAGTCGGCTCGACGCTGCCGACGGCGAGATAGGCGCAGCGTTGACCTCGGCCGGGGAATGAGCCCTTCGGGCTCCTGTGGGAGCGCCAAGCACTCCCCTACCAAAGCCAGGGTGCGGCCTTCAAACCTGGAAAATCTCGGACTGCGGCGAATCAAGGTGCTCAAACCCGGTTTCCGTAGTCACGATGGGGCCGCCCACAAATGCCGCTCCCTGGCCCGCAACCCAGACTCCGGGATGAACCACAAGGATGATGCCGCGAGTTAACTGCGCTTTGCACTCGTGGTCGATGCCGTAGAGTTCCGGCAGGTCAAGACCCACGCCATGGCCGGGACCGAATTCGGCAAAGTTCTTGAGGCCGGAGGCGCGGATGACATGATTGGAGGTATCGGCGACGTCGCAAACCCTCGCTCCCGGCACGGAAGCTTTGACCCCGGCTGAAAAAGCGCTGTGGGCAACTTTAAACACCCCCTGCTGGCCGGAAGAAGGAGCTCCGAGGGAAAATGACCGGCAGATCTGCACCCAATATCCCGCAAGTTGTACCGTGATTTCGGTGTTCACAACGCAACCCTGACGGAATTCGTATTCCGACGGCGGATAGGAAATTCGCGAAATGTCGGAGGAGATAATGATGTCGCAATCGCCGCCCTCCAGACGGGCAACTTGAGCGGCGCGGGCGGCAGCAACCCTTTCGATCTGGCCCGGACGAATCTCTTTTCCGAGCGCGGTTGCTACTTGGTCTGCCAATTGTGCGGCGTCGCGGAGTGCCTCGACTTCGTTCTCGCTTTTCACCAGACGAAGGTCCGTCAGGAGGTCGGAGGCGTGATCGAGTTTTGCGTCCGGAAGCGAAGCGCGCAGCGAATCGAAAAGCGTCGTCCCCATTTCGTCGATGGCCAAGTCGGACGCCACGATACCAACTCGCGACCGGCCCATTCCCAGCGCGATCATCTCTTCTGCGCATCCCGCAAGCATTTTGGCGGCACTTTCGCTTTTGCTGGCGCGGATATCTTGAAGCCAACTGACGCTTCGGGCTCTCGGCAGATCAAAAGCGAACTTGACCCACATAATCGGGTCGCGTTCAAGTGGAAGAACCATGGCGGCGGAGTGCGTATGGTAATTCGGGCGATAACCGGAAACGTAGGGGATGTGTCCCCTTCGTTGGGAGTAGATGAGGAGAACGTCCATGCCGCGCTGCTCCATCTGTCGGCGAATGTTCCGGACTCTATTCTCAAATTCACTTGTGGGAATGCGATTGTTCATGGTTTGCGCCTCAGCGGAAGCTCCAACGGCACCCTATCATAAGTCAGACTTTGTTCAATTCGATGCTTAAAATTTGTCGCCAAAGAACCCACGGCCGACATGACGCGTTTCGCCCTTGACGCCCGTACGAATGGGGCGTTACGGTTGCAGGTTTGACCCACACCCTAGACTCACCTGGTTTGGAGGAACTTTTATGCTTCGACGTACGGGCATGCGTTCTTTCGCTTATCGCCATCGCCGCTTGCGCGTCACTCTTCCCGCCCATCTTGCATGCTGCGGATGGGAATCGTAGTTTTGACGTCAAAAACTACGGAGCCACCGGAAACAAGGGCGACGACGCTCAGCCAGCCATCCAGAAGGCGGTCGAAGCCTGCGCCAAAGCGGGCGGCGGGACCGTCTATGTCCCACCAGGTGAATACACCTCGGGAACCATCTATCTGCGAAACCACGTGACTTTTTTCATCGACGCAGGCGCTACACTGTACGCTTCCACGAACCCCGCTCATTATGACCGGCCCGCGCTGCTTTATGCGGAAGACGCTCAAAACATCACCATCGAGGGACGGGGAACGGTCGAGGGTCAGGCGAAATACTATTGGCAACAAAATAAGGACCATTACGTCGACATCGAAATCAATCGTGTCATGGCGCAGGCATGGTCGGACGCACACGGGAAAAAGCTGATGCGCCCTTATCCTGAAAGCCAGCCAAACCAGGAATTGCCGCACATGATTCAGTTGCGCCGCTGCAAGGATGTGAGAATCGCCGGCCTTTCTTTCCTTCATTCACCCAGTTGGACCATCAATCCCTACGCCTGCGAGCGACTGGTCATCGACGGCGTCTATATCTACACCAATCCCTACGAAGCCGTGTGGGCGGACGGCATCGACCCCGACGGGTGCAAGGACGTTCGCATCGCCAATTGCACGATTGAAACCGGCGACGACTCGATCGTGTTCTACTCAATGAATTGGTATGGCCCCGCGCTTCCCTGCGAGAATATTACGATTACGAATTGCCGCCTCACTTCGGCTTCTGCCGCTCTCAAGTTCTGCGACGGAAATATCAACTGCGTGCGCAACGTCACCGTGGATAACTGTGTTATCACCGGCTCCAATCGCGGAATCGCCTTCATGGTTTACGATGGCGGATATGTGGAAAATGTGGTGCTGTCAAACCTGGTGATTAACTGCCACCGCTACGATTGGTTCTGGTGGGGCGATGGTGATCCCATTTACTTCACGATTCAACGGCGCAGCGAGAGCAATCATGAGCCCGACAAGCCGGGGGAGCCGCCTGCCGGAGCGATTCGCCATGTCATCCTGCGAAATATTATCGCTCACGGCCAGGGAACGTGCTTTGATCACCGGCCATGCCAAAAGCTGGTTGGACGATATCAGCCTCGAAAACGTGAAACTCTTTATTTCCACGGATCCGCGATCGCCCTACGACAAGGCGGTCCATGCGATGTATTTTGAATACGCAAAAAACATCACGGTGAAGGACGTGCAGGTCAATTGGGAAAAACCCGCGTGGGACAAATGGAAGAGCGCGCTTGCGTTTGAAGATGTGAGCGGTTTGAAGGTTGACAACTTTTTGGGCGGGCCGGCTAAACCCGGGTCGGACGATCCCGCCGTGCTGTTCGATAAGGTGGAAGATGCCTCGATTTGCAATTCACGTGCGCGTCCCGGCACAGAAATTTTTCTGCGGGTAATGGGCGCCGCGAGCAGCAAGATTTATCTCTTCGGCAATGAATTGCACGACGCGCCAAGGGCGTTCGATCTCACCGGGGGGGCGAAAGATGGAACGGTAATCGCCGGCAACAATTTCTAGCAATTCACCTAGTGCCCGGCAATCGCAACGTAGCGAAGCTGCTGCTTGACGATGTCGCGCGGATACTGAATCCGAATATCCGTTGGGCTGCGTCCGGGAACCAAATCCGGATTGATCCCGCTCCAAAAAGAAGGAAGGTCGAGAACTCTTGTATCGCTGGACCACCTGATCCCGCCACGCCGTGTTGAAGTGGATTCCGTAGCGGTCGATAAGGGTCTTTGCCCCTTCATAGTCGCCTTCTGCTTTGATCCGCATCAGTTCCGCCAGCAGCATCCCGACGCCCTTGTGCATCGCATCGTAGTCCTTCACGACGAGGTAGATCTTCCCATCGCGCTCGACCGGCTGGATCGCGCCGGTTTTGTCACGAATAAAATTGACGATAAGTTGCGTTCCTCGCCGGTGGTCCTCTTCAATGGTGTCGCCAGTGGGAAATTCATGAAGCTGCGTAAGCGCGGCGCGCGCTTCCGCGTCATACTCGGCCTTTGCGACCTCGATACTCGGAATCGCGCCCATTTGAATGAGCTTCGGATCGAAGAAATTCCACATTGCCACCAGGTCCGCCCGGGCTTCCTCCAGAGTCGAATAGTATTCTTTGAGATAAACTGCCGGCTCTTGGGTCAGCTTGGGATTCATTTTTCCCGATCCGTGTCCCAAAACCTCATGCATCGCCGTCTGCATGTCTTCCGCAAGCGCGAGATATTTGTCGGCGCGGGTTCGTTCTTCTTCCGAGTAAGCGAATTCATTGCTCGATTTTGACCCGATGGCGGCGGCAAAGGCGCGCGTTGACCCTGTAAAGATGAAACTCTTGCTGCCGTACTTGTCGTGAATCTCCGCCTCATTGGGAAGGTTTTCGCCAATTGTGTCGACGTCGAAATCCGCCGTCTCGATTAGCGCTTCGACTGTATTCACGATGGGCGGATGTGGCGCCTCCAGCTTGTATTTGTCGTCCCAGGGCGCGCGCTGCTCAAAGTATTTGGCGTTGGCGGCAAATTGCTTCATCAGGTTGTTCATCTTTTCGTCGACAACGGTCACATAGGCCTGCATGGCCCCCTTAAGTCCGCGCGGATCCTTGTAAACCTCAATAAACCCGTTGGTGAAATCCACCGGGGTGTCATCATGCACCCAATCGATGTTGAACTGCCTCCAGTCTGCGGGGTCACCCGTTTGGTAGTAGCGGATCAAATCCCGCAGCACTTTCTGGGTCGAAGCCGGAGCAAAGGGCATCGCCATGTTCAGATAGCGAATCACCCGCCCCAGCTCTTCCGCGTATAGTTCAGCCGGCTTTCCCGCGCCGCCCGCACGGTAGACCTCTTCCACGAGGCGCCCATTGCGTTTGACCAGACGCGAGTTGAGCGGAAAAGCGTCGTGAAAATCCTTCAGGTCGGCCATGGTCACGCCCTGATAGAGGTTGTTCCCACTCGCGACGAGAGGGTCTTCCCCGCCCTGGGGATTCTTCACGGTCAGCGATGCCTGAAAATTTGGATCGAAAATGGCTGGGCGAAGGGCCTCCAATTCCTTCCGAAGTTTTGATTCAGTGCCCAGATCAGCGCGGTTTCTGAGGGCCTGCACCGCCGCCTTTTGCAATTCCTCGGGTGTAAACTCCGGCAAAAACTTTTGCGAGGTGAAGGAATTGTGATTCCCCCGGTTGGCCCAGTAGAGCTTTGTGTAGTCGGTGATCTTCTTCAAAACAACTGGGTCAATTCCCTTCGAGTGCTTGAGGATCTGTTCGAGGAGATGCTTCAAATCGAGGCCGTAGGACGAGTTCTGGTCATAGATAATGGGGTTGACGGCGATTGCCGCCATCGATAGCCAGAAGGCCAAAGCTTTTTGCCGGGGGGCAAGATGGTTGAAGCTGTCCGCCTCCAATTGCAAGAAACCCGTTTGCCCAACGCGGTCGACAAGCGGTGAGGGAGCCGGATTGTCCTGTGGGAAGGCCGCACTTGCAATAAGCAAAATGAACGCGAATAGGAATGCCCGTTTGACCAAGATACGACTCCTTCCGATCCCAGAGATTCGAAGATCGACTTCGAGTAGATTATGGCTCCCCTGTCGGGATACATCAATCCTTCTGGAGCCGACCGCGGGATGAAATTCCAGTCGTGGAGCCACTCGCTTGAGCGCCGATGGGGCCTCTCGAAATCACCAACTGACCACGGCGGGCGGTCAGCGCCAAGCGGCGGCAGCCGATTTCGGTTTATCGATGCGCCAGTCGGGGTGGAACAATTTGCCGTTACGCATTCAGCCTTTGCCATTTTTTGTAACTGGCTTATTTTCAGTATGTTCTCAGCTTTGGAGAGGCAAAATCCCGAAAGTTTTCCTTTGTTATCAATAAGTTCTCAGCTTTGGCAAATCGCCGGAAAACGAACATAATATCAGCCTGGAATTGCGGCGCGTTGCATCTTCGGCGGGCAGCATCCACCTTATCCTCCTTGCAATAATTGTAGCCTATCACGATAGGATTGTCAAGAGAAAAATGGGCCGGGTGGGGCCATGGTTGGGAAGAACGCAGCTCGCGACCTACATTTGGGGGTCGGAGTTTCAGCTCCGGCATTCCCGCCAGCCGAACCTGATAGCATGCCAACCTGGACCGCCCAATTCCCGGGGCGGGACAAATGGAGCTATTTCCCAATAGTGATTCGATTCGCGATGAACCATGCCGACGGTCCACGAGCACTGGATGCTCGGCTACTGGTGCTCGTAGGCAAGGACCTCGTGGAATTGGTCGATCGACACACCGTCGGGATTAACGGGAAGCGCGACCTGATTTGTAATCGTGGAAGACCCCTTGATCGGCATAAGGCCCAGGCGGACGACTCGCTTGCCAAGGGTCAAATAGATCGGCACCCGCATCAGGAATTGGTCCGACACGCCGGATTGGGTCAGGGTGAATTGAAGGATAGACTTCCCATCGCCCGTGGGATTCACCTTGTATTTAAAGTCATAAGTCGGGATTTCGGTCCCATAGACATATTCATTAAAGAACCAGTCCATGGGCTGGCCCATGTGCTTCTCAACAACCCTCTGGAAACCGGCCGTTGAGGCGTTGCGGTTCGCGTAGGTGCTCACGAAATCATGCATTGTATCGATGAAGCGTTGGTCGGGTTCCTTCTGCGTCCGGTCCTCCATCATCATCCGAAGCATTTCCAACACGTAGGCGCCCTTGTCATAGATCCCCTCGGTGGAATTGCGGGGCTCAAGATGAGCATTGAGTTGCTCGTTGAGGTAGAGCGGGCCGATTTGAGCCGGCCGGTGTCCCGAAGTATTGTTGGAAAGAAGCCCCTTGCGCTTCAAATCCCAATAGGTGCGGACCTTCTCCGTTTGAAACTTGCCGGAGTAGAAGCTGGCGCTAAACTCGGCAAAGCCTTCTGACAGCCACTGATCGCGATAGGTCTTCCAACCCACCACATGTCCCCACCATTGGTGAGCCATCTCGTGCACTGCCACGAGATTGTAGAACTCAATGTCTTCCGAAGTGGTCTGAAGGTGTAACTGGTGCCGCGTCGTGGAGTCGAGCAGCGAATCGTAAGGTAGAAAGATCAACGTCGGCCAGCTTTGGGCGTAGCCGATAACCGGCTGCTCGGTGACCGAGATTGATTTGAAGGGGAGCGGGCCGAAAAGGTAGCCAAACAACTGGAGCGCCTGGTAGCTGATTCCCGCCGCATGCTGCGCATTCTTGGCGGTGTTGAAACCGCCCTCGGAGATACCGGTTTCCCCGGAGGCATTGTGGTCGCCGACAAGATCAGCGAGGGCGAAATCGGCTGAGATATCCTTCAACTCATTGGGGACTTCAGTGCCAGCATAGGCCGATACGCTAAGGTTCGAGTCGCCTTGCGATTTCACCACAAAGTCGCCGTAGTTAAAGCCAACGACGGAAAGCGGGATATCAGTATCCCACGTGCTGTCGTAACCATCCTTGCCCTTTTCCGCGGCAACCTGCCGGCCGGTGGCAATAAACTTATACTTCTTGGGGGAAGTAAAGTGCAGGGTGAAGTGGGTGCGGTCATCAAAGGAGCCGAAACTGGGAAACCAGCTTTCACGTGCGGTCACGTAGAAGAGTCCATCTCCCTGTTGGTGTACAATTCTGCTGTCATGGGTTGAATCCTCCGCGTAGACAATCTTCACCTTATAGTGTTTTCCGGGCGCCGCGGGTTCGGGAAGGATGATCCAGGGCTCACTGTCAAACTCTCTCGGCTCTTGGATGAAGGAGAGCTTGTCGCCCTGGCCGTCCTGGATGGACGAAATTCGCAGCACACCCTCAAGGGAGAGCGGCAGGACACGAGCCGTGTCGCGCGGCACCTCGAAGTCCATCGTAGCCACCGCCGAGAGACGGTTGTCCTTGGCGATTTCGGCGTCGATGCTTTCCTGCCCGCAGTGGGCAGGCAGAACCCGATGCTCCGGCCAGGACGTACTCGCGTATTCCCCCGCCAGGTGGAATCCCGCCCACCATTCATAGTACTCATCCCGGTTGTAGTGGATCAGTGCCACCTCTTCGTCATTGGCGAGATAGGGGAAGAAAAGAGAGTCGCGGTTCCAACTGATTTGGAAGAGCAGGTCCCCGTGGTGACGAGTTTTGAAGTCAGCTAGAAAGAAGCCTCTGCTGGAAGGATCGGTAAGGTCGGCCAACATGCGCGCCGGAATATTACGCATAATTGGATTTCCCTGGCGCTCATTATTCCACCATGGAGAAAAGCTCTGGGCATATTTTTTCTGTGCCGCCGCCAGGGCCGCCGATGCAAACTCAGCATCGCCGTCGCCGCGAAAACTCATCAAGTGCTGAAGCTCCGTCGCGGATTCGTCAGTGAACAGGAAAACGGCCTTCTCAAACTCGTCATTCAGCACCGGCCCGCCGGCAAAACGGGCAAGCTGGTTTCGCATCGCCGGCGTAGGAGCCTCGAGCTTGAATGATCCAGCTCCCTCAAAATACGCCGCAACCACCCGCCCACCGACGGGGGCAGACAACGCGATCCGCCCGTTCACGAACCGAAATGTGGCGGCATCGCGCTTCCACTCGACATTCTCCGTTGCCGCCCATTGCGGGCTACCGTGCAGAGAGCGAAGCTGCACGTAGGTCTTCAGCAATTCTTCCGATGGCGCCGTTGACAAATCCGCAGCGCGGGTGGTGAGCGCCAAACAGACGCACACAATCAACATACAAAATCGTTTGAACATGGCTGAAACCTCTTTTGGACAAATTGACGGACGGGGTAAATAGGGACAAAATGTTACCATACATATATTAGCTCACATCATATTCCTCCATTTGAAATGAGTCAATGGTGCTTTGCGTATCGGGGTCCATTCTGTCGCTCCTCCATTACGCTTTTCGGAGCTTACCGTTTTCGCGTAAGATCAACATTGAAACCGTAACCAGCAATAATAGTGGGCCAAGTGACGCCGGACGAAGACCTTCCGTCCTTATCGACGGGTCAAGAGAAAGGCGCGGAGGAAAATGAAAGCCGTATCGGTCTTGCAACACACCGCATGTGAAACCTTGGGCACGCTGGAAGATGTCCTCCGGCGAAATCAGATCCGGTTCAACTACATCGAAACGCACAAGGGGAACACCGTTCCCAAAGAAATGGGCGATGCATCGGGACTGATCGTGATGGGCGGCCCCATGGGAGTCTACGAAGACACTGCATACCCTTTTTTGCGCGACGAAATGCGATTGATTGAATCCGCGCTCAAAGCGGGCGTTCCGGTTCTGGGCGTGTGCCTGGGAAGCCAGTTGCTCGCCGCAGTATTAGGCGCAGAAGTTAAAAAGGGCGAGCGGAAAGAACTTGGCTGGCACGAGGTTGCACTCACGGATGACGCCGCAAAGGATTCTCTATTTTCCAGCGCGACCTCGAATTTCTGGCCATTTCATTGGCACGGTGATGTCTTCTCCCTCCCCGCCCGTGCGGTCCGGCTGGCTTCATCCCAGCAAACTGTCAATCAAGCCTTCCGCTATGGCCGGAACGCCTATGGAATTCTCTTTCACCTCGAAGTGACCGCGGCCCAGATTACTCAGATGCTGGTTGATTTCGCCGATGAACTTCAGCAAGCCGGAGGCGACCCGCGGGAGATTGAGCGCCAGACCTCCGCGTATCTGCCTGAATTACAGTCCATAGCGAGCGGGGTATTTGGCCGCTGGGCGTCGTTGGTTTAGGAGAAATGCAGGCGCTTTTTCCGCATCCCCCTTCCCTCCCCCGCATCCAATAAATGGGCAGTGATTCAATAACCTGAGAGGCATTTGTGAGCAATCGATGGCGGGTTCTCATCATCGGTGGCGGGTTCGGAGGCCTGTCCGCAGCGCAGGCACTCAAATCCGCCGATGTGGACGTGACGCTTGTGGACGAGAGGAATTTCCACCTCTTCCAACCTTTGCTTTATCAAGTTGCTACTGGCTCACTCTCGCCCGGAGAAATCGCCGCTCCCCTGCGCAGTGTTTTGAGCCGCCAGAAGAATGTTCGCGTTCTCCTCGGGCGTGTCGTTGATATCGATCCTCAAGCCAAGAACGTGCTCCTCGCTGATTGCGCCCGCCTGGAATATGACTCCTTGATTGTCGCCGCAGGTGCGCAAACTTCCTATTACGGCCACGAAGAGTGGCGGGAAAATGCCCCAAGCCTGAAGAGTGTCGAAGAAGCAACCAACATCCGCACGAAGATTCTCTACGCCTTTGAGGTGGCCGAGCGCATCGCCGACCCCGCGCAGCGTCGCGCCTGGCTCACCTTCGCCATCGTCGGCGGGGGCGCAACCGGTGTGGAGCTTGCCGGCGCCATCGCCGAAATTGCCCGCCAGACTTTGAAAGACGATTTTCGCTCGATTGATCCCAAGGAAGCACGCATTATCCTGATGGATGGCGGCCCCCGCTTGCTGGCGGCATTTCCTCCGGACCTGGCCGAAAAAGCCCGCCAGTCGTTGGTTCATCTGGGCGTTGAAGTTCGCACCGGCGTCTTGGTTCGGGAAATTGACAAAGAAGGTCTGAACTTCCAGACGAGCGAGGGCGATCATCGCCTCGAGGCGAGAACCGTGCTCTGGGCGGGCGGTGTCAAAGTCTCGGCGCTGGGCAAGACTTTAGCGGAGCGCATCGCGGCTGAGACAGACAAGCTGGGAAGGCTTAAGGTCGGACCGCAACTCACCGTGGTAAATTCCCCTGACATCTATGTGATTGGCGACCTTGCGCTTTCGCTCGATTCGAGCGGCAAACCAATTCCGGGTGTCGCTCAACTCGCCATGCAACAGGGAGCGTATACCGCCAGGGTGATCGTCAAGAAACTTCGGGGAGAAAAAGATCTGCCGCCCTTCAAATACTTTGACAAAGGAAACCTGGCCGTCATCGGCCGATGGGCGGCCGTCGCGGACATCTTCGGCGCGCATATTTCCGGGATCCTTGCATGGCTGGTTTGGGCAACCGTCCACCTGATGTACCTCGTCCAGTTCCAGAGCCGCGTGCTGGTATTCATCCATTGGGCGTTTCAAGATTTAACTTTCAGCCGCGGGGCGCGCCTGATTACCGTCTATCCAATTTCCGATTTTGATTTTCACCAGGAGGTCGCTTCAGGCGAGGCGAAGAATACTGGAGAGAACAACTGTGCCGTTGCTAAAACGAACGGCGAAGGGAGCGTCTTGAAATCGGTGGCCCCGGAATCTTAGATTGCAGGATTAACGAGAGGCGGCGCAATAGCCGCTACCCTTGAGCGGTGTGGATGGGGGGCCCAAACTCGTCACATTATTTCGAGTCAGCCGGCCTGGCAGAAGCACCACCGGACATTCGTTTGCGGAGGGAGTCCAGCGCCTCGGGGGCTCGTGCCGCCATCCACTTCTCGTACTTTCCCGCGAGGGTTTCCAGATTTTTCCAAGACATTGGGTTTTTATTCCGCTCGCGAAGTGTCGGCGCCACATTCCGAACCTTGTCCCAGACAATCCAAAACTCGCCAGTGCTTTCGAAGAAGAGGTCGGGGTTGATTAATCCGCGGTTCACCAATGAAGCCGCCATGTCCCAATAAGTCACGGTCATGCGAAACCACGCGTTCTGCTCAGACCCCGCCGGCGCCTGGGCCTGATAATCCTCAAAACTCCTGGCGCTGAACTCACGGATAAACCAGTCGCGGCCCTGGCGCAATTTGGCCTCGCGGCGCAAATCATAAAGCCGCAACAACAATTCCGCATCGTGATGATCGGGAAGCTCAGTCTTCACGCATTCCTCCTTGACATAGCCCATAATGTTCTCCGGTTTGTTTGATCAGATGAATGGATCCGGCACGAGGCCCCGGTAGTACACGCAAAAGTTCATCTTATCATGAAAGCCCGATTCGGCTCAGCCGAGGTGGAGTCCCGGTAGTGGTCCAGTTTGCTGCAAATGCTGCGGAACTTGTCCTGATCTAATCGGGCCGCCGCAGGCAAATCTCTCCCCCCCTACCAGCGCACCGCCAGGCCGCGGAACCTCACGCAAATTCCTTCAGCAAGCCAAGGACGTGCTGCTCAATCAGGTCGCGGACGGAGCGGAAGGTCTCCATCCCGCGGGCATAGGGATCGGGAATCTCCCAATCGAGAACGCGCCCCTTAAAACCTTCGGGCGGGACGAACGCCACTTCCTTTCCCATGCGAACTACCAGGTCCATCTGCATAACCTCAACGTCCCTCAACCCCTTCGAGCATTGGCCGTCGAGAGCAATCATTTTCTCCAACATGACATCGTAGGTTTCGTCAACAATCCTTCCGTAGGGATACATCCCGGCGCTGTGAGCCTCCACCCTGCCCTTGCCATGATAATTGGCCCAGGCTTCGGCCATAGGGCTCCGGCAGGCGTTGCCCACGCAGACGTAGAGGATTTTCACGAGAGGGGCGGCTTGCGGCATTCAAATCTTCCGGTGGAACTCGAACCGCGAGGTGCTCTTTTGGCCCTTTTCGAGATATGTCCAATCCTGAAAGTGATGATTGGAATCCACGAAAGTAATTTTGAGTCCCACCATGTGGGGAGTCTCGGGAGTGGGGAGGTTGGTTGCGTCCTTGAATTCGAATTGCAAAACGTTCGGCTCAGATGAGGGGACAAGCAGGAAGCGCGGCTGGTTGTGGGCGGCGCAGTAGTGAGTAGCCATCAAATCACCAGGGTGTCCATATGGAACATGGTCACCATTTCGTGTGGCGTGCCCGCTCCGAGCACGTTCATCACCACCGAGCCGCCAGAAACGATTCGGTAAGATGTGGTGGCGGGAAGCTGCTGCCCACCCTCGTGCATAACTCCTTCCCACTCTCCGGCCAGGGATTTCAGCTTATCAAAACCCGCCCCGGTGGTTGCGGATGGCGCCGGCCTCATCGTTTGCGACATGCCCACACCGGCAATCATCAATACCGCGATCATCACTTTGACGCTGCTCATGGTTGGCCCTCCTCGGACAATTTTACACGATTTGGGCGCCCGGAGCGACGATTCGGCGCGTGGTCCGTGATGATAGGCGTCCCCTGGATAGCCTTCGCACCGGGCATTGATTGCTTGTGACCGTCCGGCAATCCTCGCGTCAAGACGGCGGGGAAGGGTTTCGCGGCAGCTATATTTTGCTGAGGAAATACCGGTGCACGGTTTCGTCGTCGGTCAATTCAGGATGAAAGGTGCCGGCGAGGATGTTGCCCTGCTCAACCAGGACGGGAAGATTCCCGCAGCGGCCAAGGACGCGAACTCCTTCCCCAACGCGGCGAATCATCGGTGCGCGAATAAAAACCATTTCCACCGGGTGGTCGGAAATCTCCGGGCAGTCCCGTTTTCAATCGAGCTGTCAATCTGCCTGCCGTAGGCATTGCGCTCAATCGCGATATCGATGAGTCCGAGTTTCGCCTGCGGCGGGTTTCAACACCTCTCTCGCCAGCAATATGGCGCCCGCACAGGTCCCGAAGCGGGCTTCCCCCGCGCGGCGAAATTCTTGGATGAGCCAACCGCCCAACGCCCTCCAAATCAAAGAGCTTCAGCATCGTGGTGCTTTCCCCGCCCGGCAGGATGAGCCCGTCAACCGTGTCGAGGTCCACGGGCATGCTTGACGAGTTTCCACGTTGCGCCAAGACGTTCCAGCATTTTGGCGTGCATGGCAAAGTCGCCCTGAAGGACGAGCGGTCCGATGGTTCTGTGACCGCTGTTCATACCTAAATTATTGAGTTTCGCATTGCGCCAAGGCACTGTAGACCGGGTGTCCGCACCAGGTGGATTTCTCTGCGGGTCAGTGAACCCGCCATCGCAACTCACCGGTGAGGACACCCGCTCTACAGGTGCGCGCTCCAGCCTTCATCGATTGGCCAGGATTTGTTGAACGGCAATCTGGTGGGATACGGTATCGCCCGAGGAAGCCTCATTCAGCGCTTTTGCGAGCTTCTTCTTCACGTAGAACTCATACATGATTTCGTCCCACGTGGCGTGGTCGGGCAACAAGTCAATCAACTTCCTCGCCTCTTCCTTCGCTATACTCATTTCAAACCACCTCGCGACCCGCTGAATTCAAAAATTTCCGCCAAGAGAGGCTCCTCGCCTACCACCCCCGGGTCTGGAGCAATTCCTTGGGGTCGAGCTTGGACGTCGAGGCCGCTCATCGCCTCGCCGACTTCTTCGGAGCATTCGGCGACGACCTGCCGGCTCATTGTAGTGCGTGGTGGCCCGGACAATGGCTTTGGCGCGCTTGTCGGGGTCAGAAGACTTGAAAATCCCCGAGCCGACGAAGACCGCTTCCGCGCCAAGCTGCATCACCAGCGCCGCGTCGGCCGGAGTGGCAATTCCGCCGGCGGAGAAATTCGGCACGGGCAGCTTGCCGTTCTGGCTACCCACTTCACCAGCTCGAAGGGCGCGCCAAGTTCCTTAGCTTCGCCATCAACTCCTCTTCGCGCAGCGTGGTGAGCTGGCGCATTTCGCTGTGATGGCGCGAATGTGGCGCACGGCCTCCACAATGTTTCCGGAGCCCGCTTCGCCCTTGGTGCGGATCATGGCCGCGCCTTCGCCGATACGGCGCAGGGCTTCGCCCAGGTTGCGGGCTCCGCAGACAAACGGCACCTTGAACCCGACTTGCTGATGTGGTTCTCTTCATCGGCCGGAGTAAGCACTTCGCTTTCATCGATGTAATCCACCCCCACGGCTTCCAGCACCTGCGCTTCGGCAAAGTGGCCGATGCGCGCCTTGGCCATCACGGGAATCGTCACCACGTCCATGATCTCCTTGATGATCTTGATGGAAGCCATGCGGGCCACGCCGCCTTCCTTGCGAATGTCGGCGGGCACGCGCTCCAGCGCCATTACGGCGCGGCGCCGGCATCCTCGGCGATCTTGGCCTGCTCGGCGGTCGTTACGTCCATGATCACGCCGCCCTTGAGCATCTCCGCCAGGCCCACTTTAAGCTTCATTGTTGATCTTATTCCCACATGGCACTACTCCTTCTTGATATGTTGTCTTTTTATCTTTAGCGCATCTTCGCGGATAATGCTTGTGGCCTCATCAGACCGATCCAGCTCAGCCTCCCCAGGCGGGCGACGAGGCCGGGCAGGGCGTTGACGTCCACAAGGGACGTAGGAAAATTCACAATGCAGGCGCGAAGCAAAAATTTACCCCCTATCACCGCGTTGGTCAGAAACGCTTCACCGCTCTTCTGGATGCGCACCATCAATTCACTGTTCAAGAGGTTGCAGTCCCTTCAACCTGTTCGGTACCCGGCTTCAAATCGCGCGGCGCATAGCGAAAGGTCGCGATACTCAAGCCAGACGTGAAGGACTGCAAATCTGGGTACGCAGAGGCGAGTTCGAACAGCCGCCCGGCAAGGCGAATATCGTCACCGATCATCTGCGCATAGCCCTCACGGCCTACATGGTTCAGGGCGAGCCAGATTTTCAGCGCCCGGAAGCCCCGCGAGTTCTCCGGCCCATATTCAAAGTAGTTAACTGCATCTTCCTCCTCCTGGAGCAACTTGTGATAGGAGGGGTGAGTTTGAGCAAAGGCGTCGCGCAGGAGTCGGCGGTCGCGGACCAGCGCGCACCCGGCCTCCAAAGGCGCGTAAAGCCACTTGTGCGGGTCCACGGCCACGGAATCGGCTTCGCCGATGCCGCGCAAATCAGCGGGCGCATCGTCCGCAACTGCGGCAAAACCTCCATAGGCGCCATCGACGTGGAACCAGAGCCCGTGTTCACGCGCAATCGACGCAATCTCGGGCAAGGGGTCGACAGCTACCGTGCTGACGGTTCCCGCCGATCCGATCACCATGAAGGGCAGGACTCCCTTTTGGGTGTGGGTGGAGGATTTGATCGCGCAAGGCCTTCGTGTCCATGCGGCGCTGGCCGAACCCGCCGGAATGCAGGCGATGGGATCCAAGCCCAGGCCGACAAGTCGACCGCTTTGTGAATCCACGTATGCGTCTCGGTCGAGGCATAAACCCGCATCGTGCGCGAGCCTTCGCCCGCCATGCCGTGAGATCGACGTCCCAGGGGAGCTTGGCTTTGCGGGCGGCAAGAAACCCAATGAAGTTCGCCATGGTTCCGCCGGTAACGAGCACTCCGCCCGCATCGGGAGGATACCCGATCATCTCGGCAATCCAGCGTATCGTCTGCTCTTCCATTTCGCTCGCCATGGGGGAGAGGATCCATCCTCCACATTGGGATTGACGGCCGCGGCCAATAATTCCCCAAGATCCCCACCGGCGTGGCGGACGAAGTGATGAAGCCCATGAACCGCGGATGTCCATTGAAAAGCGAATGATCAAGAAGCAGCTTTACCGCTCTCTCCAATAAGGGGGCCGGGAGCAGTTCCCTGTTCGGGCAGCGGCGAATTTCCCAGGATGCCGCGAATCTGCGAGGGGGATTCCGCCGTACTCACCCGCCGATTGGGCAGTGACCTTAGAAATTCCGCCACTTGATCCACCAGACGATATCCGAGGGCGCGAAATTCCTCCGGGCTCATTTCCAGAGCGGATCTGCGGGACTCCGAGACGGTATTTTTCGGTTTGGGTTCCATCTATAGCACCTGAGACTTTCAACCCCTTTTAGATCCTGAATGCACGGACTCAACACTGGGAGGGAAATAGCAGCATTTCCTCGAAGGCATTCGCAAAGTGCGACAATGCGGAGCTTATGACATTTATTTATTTTACCACCGGCGGGGCTGGGGAGCGCACCCCGGCCGCAGTCTTAACCAAACGTGGTGATTTGAGCC
>CAVTDA010000137.1:0-8150 GCA_963733285.1 uncultured Acidobacteriota bacterium | reverse complement strand
CACTCTGCAACTCGCAACGCCCGCGGGGTCCGGCTCCGGGGACGTAACGTATGACTTTTCCAGGCAAGGCTACGACGTTCAGTTGAAGATATCCAATCTTCAGGTTGAGAAGTTGGAAGGGATTGATAAACGTGACTTCCCCATCAGTGGCGCGCTCAACGCAACCGTGCAGGGGAAGGGAACGCTCAATCAGCCGCAATTGACGGCCATCATCGTGGCGCCGAATTTGATGATCGGCAGGCAATCGCTGAGTGGATTTCAACTCCGCACCTCGGTGGTGAATCGGCGGGCGACGTTTGTGGTGGGGACCGCGGCTTCGGGCGCCTCGATTCAGGGAAATGGAACGGTTGACCTGAACGGCAACTATCCCATCGAGGCCAGCCTCGATATGCGGAACATTTCGCTGGGCGCACTGCTCGGGAATCTCGACCAGCAGATCCCTCCTGACCTGGGCGGGCAGGCGGAATTGCACGCAACCCTGCGTGGGCCGCTGCGCGAGCGCAATCTTCTTGAAGGTGAGATCGATATCCCCAAGCTGAATCTCTCGTACAAAACTCTTCAAATTGGAAACGCCACGCCGATTCACGCCGTTTATCGCGGAGGCGTGATTTCACTCGATCAATGCGAGTTGAAAGGGACAGGCACGGACCTGCAATTGCGGGCAGCTTTGCCTCTTGGGCGCGACCAAAACCTCCAGGCCCTTGCCAACGGCACTGTGGATTTTCAACTGATTCAATTGGCCCTTCCGCGCTGGAATGGCTCCGGACAGATTCGGCTGGATGTTAACGCCGCGGGGACACGCGCCCACCCGGACGTTAGCGGCAACATCCAAATCCTCAAGGCCACTCTGGAAGGGCCCGATTCGCCCATCGGCGCGGAGAATGTGAATGGTGTCATCGCCATTAAGAACGGCCGCGTGGAGATTCAGAGCTTCAAGGGCGAGGCGGGAGGCGGAACTTTTACGGCCACGGGATTTGCGAATTTCCTGCCAGCGCTTCAGTACAACCTGGGGCTGACTGCCAAGAGAGTGCGTCTGCGCTATCCGGTGGGCACCCGGACCGTACTCAACGGAAACCTGGTCCTGACGGGCACGGGCAAATCCGGGGTCTTGAACGGGCAGTTGACCGTGGATCGGCTTTCCTTGACGAAGGATTTTGATCTCGCCACCTTCGCCGATCAGTTTGGCACCATCTCCACGCCTGCTTCCGGGCCGTCACTCACGCAGAACATCAAATTGAATGTGTCGCTGAAGTCGGCGCAGGAAATGGCGCTCGCGAGCAGCAAATTGAGCGTTCAAGGTTCGGTGGATTTAAGGGTGCGGGGGACGGCGGCTGAACCGGTGCTGCTCGGCAGAAGTGACATTACTGGGGGCGAGATTTTCTTCGGTGGTAACCGTTACACGGTCGAAAGCGGCGTCATTCAGTTTGTGAATCCGATCCGCACCGAGCCGGTGGTGAATATCCTGGTCACAACCACGGTCGATCAATTCAACCTCAGCATGAATTTCATGGGGCCGCTCGACCGTCTGCGCACAACCTATACGTCGGACCCGCCGCTGGCCCCGGTTGATATCATCAATCTGCTCACCACCGGGCACACCACGGAGGCCTCCTCGGCAACCCAGACGTCGCCGGAGTCGGTCATCGCCGGGCAATTGACCGGCCAGTTCAGCAGCCGCGTGGAAAAGCTTGCCGGAGTCAGCTCGTTGACCATCGATCCACAGGTCGGCGGCGCGCAGGGGAACAACGGCGGACGGTTGGCGGTTCAGCAGCGCGTCACCAAGAACCTCTACTTCACTTTTTCCACCGACCTGCGAACGAGCACGGGGCAAACCGTTCAAGTGGAGTACCAGGTTTCCAAGCGATTTGCCGTGAGTACCACCCGGGACGAGAACGGCGGATATACCCTGCAGGTGAAAATTCACAAGCGGTTCTGAATCCTCCGAAAATCCCAAAAATCATAGCGCCGAAAGGGTTGAGAGCGCAGTGGTGTAAATTCTTCCGAACTGGTTCGGAAAGTGGTACTTGCCCGCCCCCAGCGATTCGCGTATCTTATAGGATCTACTGGCTTTAATCGAATACTTCCGACGTGGTCCTATCCTTGCATCTAACCCGACTATAACGATGAGGAGGGCAACGATGAAAAGGCTCATGAGCGTGGCGGTTTTGCTTTTGTTGTGCGCGAGCGTGTCATTCAGCAGGGAAACCCAGTTGGAAAAGGCGAACAACGTCATCAACGAGATTATGGCAACTCCCGACAAAGGCATTCCGGAGGATTTGTTTGGAAAGGCGGTTTGCGTGGGCATCGTTCCATCAGAGATTAAGGGCGCGATTCTGGTGGGTGGATCGTACGGCCGTGGCGTCCTGGTTTGCCGGGAGCATGGGAATGGCGCGTGGGGCGCTCCTTCCAATTTCACCTTGGGTGGAGGGAGTTTTGGATTCCAGATTGGCGGCGAAGCGACCGATCTGGTTTTCATCGTGATGAATCAAGCGGGCGCGAAAAAGCTCGTACATGACCAGGTGAAACTGGGCGCGGACATCTCTGTTGCCGGCGGTCCGGTTGGACGCTCTGCCCAGGGCGCAACCGACGCCGAGCTGCACGCCGAGATTCTGAGTTACTCGCGCGCGCGCGGTTTGTTTGCAGGAGTTTCCCTCTCGGGAGCGGTCTTCAAGCACAACGAGGATGCGGACAAGGCCCTCTACGGCCATGCTGTAACCGCGAGACAGATTCTAATTGAAGGCGAGGTTAAGCCCCCCGTTGAAGCTGCAAAGCTTGATGAATCCCTGACGCGGTATTCACCCCGGGGCGGCGAACCCATGGCCAGCTTGCGGTAGGTGAGTCGATTTGATCGTCGAACTCGACGATCCACGGGGACCGGAACCCTCGCCTCTGAGCGCGGACCGGTCCTCGCTGTTTTTGCCCGGACACAGGATTATTTCCCCATCATCAATTATCAAGGTGCAGGGGAATCTGCGGTGCGATTTCGGAGTCCGTGCTTCATTTCTTTGGAGACGAGTGAAAAATGTCGGGGAAGTCCGCCGCAAAGCCAATCTGGGCGCCAATCCTGGGACTGGCAATGAATTTTCCGCCCAGCAGGCCAAAGGCAAGACTCAGGCCATTGCGCAGGGCGTATTGGCCTCCCAACATGCCTTGAACCTGCCGCCGGCCCAAACTTGGTTCATCATCGATGCCGCCGTAGATCTCCCCCTCCGAGCGTCAAGCGGGAATTAAGGTCGTGCAGGAGCGAGAATCCACCCGTGTAAACATGGCCGCGCGTGCTTGTAACGCCCACCACGCCGGTGCTGGTATTGCCGGCGAATAAGAAACCCAGGTTGGCGTTGATTCGAGTCTTATCGGAAAGGGGCTTTTGGGCGGCGACATAAAGCCAGTAATCGGAAAGTCCTGAGCCAAGCTGGCGGCGAGCATCGCCGGTGGGGAACTCCATGTAAAAGGCGACCGCGAGGGCGGGAATGCGGGATTCCGGGGATGCCTGATGAAAGTTCCACTTCACTCCCATGTCCGTGTCGCCTACGCCGGCGGCAGTCGGATCTCCTACGGCGTGAAAGATGGCGAGATAAGGCGCGTCAATGTCGAGTTCGAGGTTGTGTGGCAGACCGTAGTTGAGCTTGTAGTTCGCGGTATTTTGCCGGAGGTTGGGGTACTGGCCATGCGACAGGGAATCAAACTCGTTGAAGAACTCAAAGTGAAACTTCCACTTGGGAGTGACCGCGGGGTCATCGGTGTAAAACGGCAATTGCGCACGTAGCGGCAGGGAGTTGCCGAGCCCGCAGAGCAACAACCATACCCAAATTCGCCATCGAAAGGCCATAAGCTTCCGGTAGGTCTTCGACCAGCCAAACGATCGCTCGGCCGGTGAAGCATGAATGTCCACGGTTTCCCAAATAATACCCTAAACGATCTTTGTAACAGGCATATTTCATTTGGGACGAATGGCATGGATTCGATGATTGCGATAACCGAGTGGTACGCCTCCCCACGCGATGAAGTTATCAAGTGTGTTCTTCAAAACTGAATACCCAGGATGGTCACCAGAAAGAACCGCTTATCGGGGAAGGGCTGATGAAGATCGAAGTAATTGATTAGAAATCAGTGGGTTAGGTTGGTGGACCTGGAGAGGTTCGAACTCTCGACCTCATGACTGCCAGTCATGCGCGCTCCCAACTGCGCCACAGGCCCACGCAAAAGCATTCCTTTATTCTTAGCACGCGGTCAGGTCGCTGTCAATAATTACAGCTCCTTTGCGGGCCCAAATTCGGACTGACGGGCCCAATCTTTGCACCCATCTCCAGACCGCGAGCCTTGTCTGGAAATCCACAGAATCCAAATCTTAAATCCATACGCCGCCGCTGAAATGCGAGTGACAAATTGCCCAACCCACGGGTAGCGAGCTTTGCGGAAACCCAGCCGAGTCTTCTCAACATTATTAATGGAACAAACCTTTCTTTCGCGGTGTCAATCTAAGCAGGAAGAGGGAGATAGACTCCAAGCCGGGCTGGTATTGAAGTTCAGAGTTAGAACTGGTATGTTGAGGGCGTCATGGGTACCGCACGTTCGGTAGGCTTCACCCTCGAGCGCACGTTGCCGGCGGAGAACGGAGAGGCGGCACTGGTCGCTGAGCTTCGGGTCGGCTCTCAAGACGCCTTCGCATACCTCCTGGCGGTTTATCAGAATCCCGTCTTCAATCTTGTCTGGCACATGGTGGAAAATCAGGCCGACGCCTCGGATGTCCTGCAAGACGTCTTCGTGAAAGTGTTCAAGGGCATCAAGGGGTTCAACGGCGACAGCAGTCTGCGCACGTGGATTTACCGCATTGCCGTACATGAAGCATCGAACCATCGCCGGAGCTGGATTCGTCGTCATTGGCGGGAACCGATTTCTGTCGATGACACTGAATCACCCTCGGCCGCGGTGGCAGCCGAAGCTGCCTCCAGCGAGCGCAGGCCTGATCAGGTTTTTGAGCAGGCCGAGAGGGAAGTGGTGGTAAAGCAAGCTCTGGCGAGCCTGGCGCCTCCTTACCGAATGGTCGTGGTATTGCGCGAAATCGAAGGACTGCCTTACGAAGAAATCGCGCAGGTGCTGGGTTTGGCTGAGGGAACCGTCAAATCCCGGCTGTTGCGTGGCCGGGAGCTGCTCCGCCGCAAGCTGGCGGCCTATGTGGGCAAGGAACATGTTTGAGACCTGTCAGGAAATTCGCAATCACTTTTCGGACTACGTCGACAACCTGTGTTCGCTGGAAGCCAGGAAGTCCATTCGCTATCACTTATCCTTTTGCGGCGCCTGCGAAGAACACCTGGAGCAGTTGCAATCGGTCCAGGATGAGCTGCGGGCGCTTCCGCGCCAACAAGTTCCCACGGATTTAGCCTTGCGTTTGCGCATTCAGGCCTCCAAGCGGACGAGCCGTAAGCCCGTTACGGAATATTGGCAGCGCATGGAAAATACCCTGAGGCCTTTCCTGATTCCCGCCACCGGGGGCGTGCTGACCGCCATCATCTGCTTCGGCCTGATCCTGGGTTCGCAGGTGGTGCCGATGACCAACACGCCGGACGTCAGCATCCAGGTGGTGACGCCGGCCCGCGTTCAGGCCCTGGCGCCGATCAACTTCAACACGGGCGATACAGGTTTGGTGCTGGTGACGCAGATCAATGCCGAGGGGCGGGCGATCGGGTATCGAGTGCTCTCCGGCCAGCACTCACCGGAAATCATGAATCAGCTCGACCGGCTGATTTACTTCAGCGTTTTTCAACCTGCCACGAATTTCGGCAAGCCCACGGATGGGCAAGTGGTTCTGTCCTTGCGGCGAATCACGGTCCGAGGGTAGTCCGTTTGCATCTGACCCCAATCTCTCCATTGTCCCGGCGGAGCCCCCGGCTGAATCTTGTCCTGGCACCGCCTTCTCGCTGCAATAGAGTTCCGCATCGCGCAATCTTCCCCGCTCTGATCGCCATCATTGCAATAATTCTGCTCCCTGCGCCCGCGCACTCACAAGGCGCGGGAAACGTCTTGCTGGAGCCGAATGAACAGCTTTTCTACATCATGGCGGCCATCAACGCAGCCGGCTACGATGACGGCATCGGCTTCAGCGCGCCCGGGGATACTCGTCAGACGTGCGGGAATACCTGCAAGCGCAGAACGCGCCCGTTCTACCCCAGCTCAAGAAGTTCTACGCCGATCATCAGATAAAGGACGATCCCGGCAAGAATCTGGGCCAATATATTTCCCTCGCGCTCATGGTGGGTTCCGCCCCGGATTTCAAGCTCACGGTTCCCGACAATGAACTTCCCCCCGACGCCCGCGACGTCTCGGGGCTTCTCCCCCTGCTACGAACCTATTACGTTCAAGCCAAGATGATCAACATCTGGTCGCGGGTTATGAAACCGTATGAGGCGATCGCCGAGCGCTACACGGAGGCGGTTCGCCAGGACTTTGTGACGACGGAGGCTTATTTGCGATTCCCCTCCGGTGGGTATCTCGGAAGGACTTACGCGATTTACATCGATCTGATGGGCGCCCCGGAGCAGGCACAGGCGCGAATCTACGGGTTGAATTACTACCTGGTATTGACTCCATCTCAAAATCTCAAGATCAACGAGATTCGATTTCAATATCTGCATTTTCTGCTCGATCCCTTGGCGGCCAAGTACGGCGCCGATTTGAACCAAAAAACCGCTCTCCTCTACGTCGCGCGCCAGGCTCCCATGCTGGGGCTCGACTTCAAGGAGGATCTCGGTCTCCTGGCCACGGAGTGCCTGATTCGCGCTGTCGAACTGCGCATCAACAAGATTCCCCCCGCGGACACGCAGAAAAAATTGGATGATTTAACCGCTCAAGGCCTGGTCATGGTGCGCTATTTTTATGAATCGCTGCTGGCCTTTGAACACCAGGACACGACGATGACCACCTACTACCGGCCGATGATCGATGCCATCGATGTTCGCGCGGAACAGAAGCGTCTCTTCCCCGTCCAATTCGCCAGAAAACCACCTCCGTCCGTCACCCATCAGGCTCCGGCCCAGACCGAGGAACAGCAACTGCTCGATCAGGGAGACAACCAGTTTTTCCAGGGGAAATATCTCGAGGCGAAAACGGCCTACCGTGCGGTCCTGGAAAAGGACAATCCCAAGAGGAGCGGGCCATCTATGGGTTGGCGGTTGCGTACGCCAACATGCGGAAGCCGGACTTGGCGGAGGAGTACTTTGAAAAGGCTCTCGCCACGGCTCATGACCTGCGCATCGTGACCTGGTCGCACATCTACTTGGGACGCTTGGATGACTTAAATGGCAAGCGCGATGACGCGCTCGCGCAATATCATGCTGCTCTAGTCACTGCCGCTGCCTTCCCCATGGGCTCTCCGCGCCGCCCAACGAGGCATCCAGACCGCTTATGGCTCCCGAACCCGAAGACCAAAAATAGAGCCTCAATTTACAGGACCGGCGGATGCAAGATCGCCGTTTGATTTTGCTGCTCATTGGTCCTCTCTCATTGTCTACAATGCCGCGGAGGCTAGCTGCCGGACCAGTCGCCGAGAATTCCAATCCCAAGGTGATTGGGGCACCCCCTTGTAGGCGTCCCGGCGACTCGCCAAACGCCCTGGCGCGAGGGCCGCATCCGCTCCGGTAAAACCTGTGTTTTCATGCGCTTTGCATGGATATTTTGTCATATGTCATCCAATTCTTATTGGGCGATTCGCTAAGTGGTTGTGTTTTCAGTAACTTCTCAGCTTTGGGGAACGAAAAACGCCAATCCCGAAGCCTTTGTTTTCAAGAAGTTCTGAGCTTTGGGAGCGTCGCGAAAAAGGGAGAGGAGGCGAGTGAAATAGGGAGGACGTGAGGCGGTGGAAACAGCATTAAATCGAGCCTCCCGGCGTCGCCGTTCTAAGCCTCCTCGCCTCTCTTTGTCAAGACAATAAAATTTCCACGGCCTTCGCCCCCCGCGAGGACTTGTGAGCGCACGGTACGCGAGCCGGTGTGTCGGTCGCGCGGGGCTCAGCGAAACGGGCTTCGGGAGACGGCGTACAATAAAACATACGCGTCTGCGCCAGCCCCGGCTCCGAACCCGACGGCCAAAAGCAAGGCCGTAGATCCCCCATATTGGTGAATCTCGCCACTTCGGACAATAAGTCGCTTCTTCTC
>CAVTDA010000136.1:0-10868 GCA_963733285.1 uncultured Acidobacteriota bacterium | reverse complement strand
TCCCAGCTTATTGTATGAGAATTCTACGTTCCCCACGCGAAAAGACTCCACCTGGGCTCCGAGCTTTGGAGCTAGTGTGAAGTTCTCAACGACACCGACTACTGTAAGACTTTCCGAAGACTTGTAGGTATGGTAGAGGCTCACATATTTGGGAATTAGAGTCAAAAGCGGGCCGAGAATAAATATGAACAATTGGAAAGCAATTACACCTCCCATAGCCAACCTGAACTTCGGGAGTTTAATTTTTATTATGAGCAGGAGACCAATCGCGAAGAAAACCAGGGGACTGACGATAGCAATCCAGGGAAAGGTGCCCCACCCCATTTCAAAGCTGTGTAGACGCCATGCTGCATCACCGCCACCCCAAACTTAACATGCATCTCAAAGAGGTTTGCCGTTGTACGTTCATCAATGAGAAATCCTTCCCGAGGCTGCGATTAACATGCTCATGCCAATGAGTCCAACCGCGCCTAGATGGGTTGCGCGGGTGGCGCGACATTGTTTTCCAACGCATACGACCCGTGAATTGAAAGAACTATACACCCAGCGCTTCCTTTTGCAAGCTAGGGTGGCGTTCCGATGCTTTTTTTTTTTTTTTTTTTTTTTTTTTTTTTTTTTTTTTTTTTTTTTTTTTTTTTTTTTTTTTTTTTTTTTTTTAAAAAAAAAAAAAAAAAAAAAAAAAAAAAAAAAAAAAAAAAAAAAAAAAAATATCGGGGCGACGCATGCCTTTACAAGCCGTCGACAGACTGCGGGAAGTCGCCAATGTCACCCAAAAGGGTACCTGAGACCCTTTCTGACACTGCCTCTTGCTGCTCATGTTCAAGCACAGACTTGCTGCTTAACTGCGCATCTTCCAATCCTATGTTTCACATCTCGCTAACATTTCAACTCATACCCGGTGCGTGGTGGGTCAATATTCCTACACTTTCTGAAGAATTGGGACGGTGCGGGACCTTTTGTCACTGACCAAACCGGGCAATGGACGGAAGATTCTCCGGCATGGGCTGGATGTTCACGCGGAGGAGGAATAACCGGGAAACGGTGCTGCCCCCGGTTATTGAAAGAGACCCCTCACCCGTCCGTCAGCCGACGGATGCGGCCTCTCCCCTGGGAGAGGCATCTTGTTGGGTGTGCTCTCGAGCACAGCAGAGAAACTCAGATCCCTCTCCGAGGGGAGAGGGGGGACCGCAAGGCGGTGGGTGAGGGGTCACTTCCGAAAAGCAGACGGGGCCCCACGTTCGGCTTGTTGCGTCGGTGCGGGATCTCTTTCTGACCTCAACTCCTGCATCCGGCAAACTTTTCCTGCCTCCCCGGCATAACCGAGGGATCTCCCTTCCCAACCAACACACCACCGAGGCTGCGGCGTCATAGCCCGTCCCGGAAACTTCCGGTATACTGGTCTTTAGGGTTATTCCTTCAATCCATCGACGCCGGACGCCGTTTTTGCCAACGCGCTGGCCGAATCGAGAGGTTTCAAATCGATGCCCAAGTCCAATCGCCCGGGGGCCAACCGCAAGCGCGGCGCGGTTCCAAAGCGCAATCGGGACCGGGAATCGTCCCGCGTCGCCTTCCTCTTCGACCTCGACGGCACACTGGTGGACAGCGTCTATCAGCACGTTCTCGCCTGGAGCGAGGCGCTGGAAAAAGCGGGGATTGAGCTCTCCGTCTGGCGCATCCACCGCCGTATCGGCATGAGTGGAGGACTATTCGTCAATGCCCTGCTGCGCGAAACCGGTCTCGATCTGACTCCGAAGGAAGCCGCCCGGCTGCAACAATTACACGCCGAGGCCTATAAGCGCCTTGACCGCCCGGTTCGCCCGCTTCCGGGGGCGTGTGAGCTGCTGGCTTGCTTGACCCGGTCGCGCGTTCCCTGGGCCATCGCCACCAGTGGGCGGATGGAAACCGCTGCCCCGGCGCTGAAGACCCTGGGCGTCCCGGACGGGGTTCCGGTGGTCACGAGAGACCAGGTGAAATATGCCAAACCGGATCCTGACCTGTTCCTGACCGCCGCCCATCGTTTGCGGGTTCCGATAGAAACCTCGATTGTGGTGGGAGACAGCGTCTGGGACATGCTTGCCGCCCGCCGCGCCCACGCCTTGGGAGTCGGTTTGCTTTCCGGAGGATACGGCCAGGATGAGCTGGAACGCACGGGCGCCTACCGCGTCTATAGCGACCCGGCGGATTTGCTTCGGCACATTGACGAGGTCGGCGTGCGCAATGCCGCCGTGGTTGCAAGCGACGATCAGGCTATTTGACCCGCATTAATCCAACAATTTGACCAACTGGGAGGTTCTCAGGGTGCGTTACAGTTTCGCGATGGGGATGTTGTTGTTTGCAGCAATCTTGGAGGCGGGTGGCGATGCCTTGATGCGCCTGGGATTGCACAGCTCCACCGCAACCCGCGCAGTACTTTTCATTCTCTCCGAGTGGGCTGCTTCTAACGTTGTATGGCTATACTGTCAACGCTCCGCCGTGGCAATTTGGGCGCCTCATCGGCGTCTATGTCGCCTTTTTCTTCGTCGTGGCGCAGTTGATTTCCTGGTTCGTATTCCATCAAAAGCCCTCCCCCACGCTCCTGCTGGGAGGCAGCCTGATCGTCCTGGGCGGATGCGTGGTCTCTCTCGCCAATTGATTCGGGCACTGGGTCCATTCATCGAGACCGGGGGCCGGTTTCTGCGCGAAATAGCCCAAAAACCGCTCCTTGGAGACGTCGGGACTTGGCATTCCAGAGCAATATCCAAAAAAAGGTCAAAACGTCCGATTTTTTCGATTTATCACTTGCGAGGGTCGGGGAGCAGACAGTCAACCCTTGCGATGTCCAACCAGGTGAGAGCGTTACGGGGAACATTGAGAGAATCGCCTGCACCGCCCGAACGGTGAATGTCATAAATCTAGAGCCAATTGTCGAGGTGCATCGCAGCGAGACAGTAAATCCCCCGCAAGTGCCTTTGCTCCAGCCTGATGGAAGTGCTTTGCGAAGTCAACGGGAGTGCATCCGCGGCCGCGGAATAGGCCCGCGCGCCAGCCCTAATATGTTCATTTTGGAGGCTTTATCAGCCAATCACGCGACCATTAGACCCGTCAGTCCGCCCCATAGCGTCAGGTGACCGGGCGGGTGGTCGAAAGGCCTTCGAATTGCTATTGTTCATACCGTCATAAGAAAGTGGTTTAATGTCTGGGCAACAAAAGGCAGGGATTGATGGACATTCAAATTAGGATTGACGAATTGCGAGAGAAGATGAAAATGGCCGAAAACTCCCTCAAATTCTACGCCGTGAATGGCGGTGAAGATGAGGCAGAGTACCAACGGTTGTTGGACGTTGCCCGATCGGCGCGAACCGAGTTCCTGAGGAATCTGAATACCCTGACCAACACCAGTAATCGGCTGGTGGAAGTTCATTCGAGGTAATACGCTGCTCCTGCCCGTCCGGAACAAGACCCACTGCCCTTCCATCCACCTGCAAATAACCTCGGGAGCTTCCAAAAGTCAGGACTAGGCTCTCTCCACCAACATGCAACTCAGAGGAGAAAGCGTCAGCGCGAGTTTGCCGTTATTCGCCACACGGGCGCGCGTACTCACCTGTTCAGTTGAAACCGTCGGCAAAACCTGCTTCCCCAGCCGCGCGTCCGCAATCGAGATGGACTGAGCTTCATGCGTCCAATTCGCGAGGACGATGCCAAATTTTCCAGACGGCGTTTCCCACGCGGAATGCAGAACCGCGGGAATATTGCGCACCTGCCCATCGCTTTCCCAGTGCATGATCTTGATATTTGAAATTTCCGAGGGCCGTTGCATGCGGCCGTAAACCAGATACTCCTTCGCCTTGCCACGCCTCAGTGCGCTGGTTCTCTTCAACATCTCAAGGGCGCTTTCTTTGTCGCCGACCTCGGGCTTCCAGGGCATCCACCAGTGATTGGTCTCTCCGCGGCTCAGCAGCGTGCCGTCACCAGTCAAAACGGCGCCGGGAATCTGGCCCATCACGAGGTTTCCGGCGCTGTGCAGTTCGCCGTGATAGGGCGCCGGCGCCAGCCCGAAGCCACCCTGGAGCAGAACGAACTCGTGATAGAGAAACGTATAGAGCGGGAAGAACAGACTCCCGTAGACGCCATGTCCGGGAGGCGCAGTGCGTTGGTCCGCCACCTGGAAGTTCCGCATGAAAAATTCGTTGGGGGGCGTCTCCACCGAAAAGGCAATCTTGCGGGGCCGGCCGATCTTCTCCAGCGGCTCATCGGCAATTTTCCGGAAGCCATCGAGCAGCTTCTGCATGGCGGCGTTCATCCACTTACCCGGCATCGCGGGATGATCGTGATCGGCGGCAAAACACGGAAAAGTTGAGCAGCAGGCATTCTGATCGAGGAACTGGAGCCAGTCGAGCCCATTGCCCAGCAGCCGGGTCACGAAATTGTCGGCGATATCGTGGGTTCTCTGCACACCCAGGCAGCAGGCGTAACTCGGGCGCCAGGCATTGCCCCAACTTTCTTCCCAGAGCTTTTGTTCGTGCGTGCGGCATACGGTCTCCGCGCCATTCTGCTCCTCGAAGAATTTCGTGCCGTCGTAGTCCGTCCAATAATGCTTGGTCACCCAGCGCGTCCCGTTGGAATAGCTGCCCACGTGCCAGCCGCGCTGGCGCGCGAGCAGGGCGAATTCGGACATCGATTCATCTCCACCAAGCGGCGGGAAGCAGTCGGGATAGACCCACGGGCCGGGGCGCTCCCACGACATCACGATGGGCACGAGCGGGGAATCGATCCGCTTGGAAATCTTGTCGAGCAGCGGAATCAGTTTGGGGTAGGGGAGGAATTCCGGGTTGGGCTCGGCCGGGCCATTATCGATTTCACCCGCCATGCGGATGATGATGTGGGCGGGAGAATCGAGAATCCAATCCGGCACGTCCGTCCGTTGGTGGAGCGGATTCGAGGCAAACGGCTGCTTCAAGCTCCAGTCGCGATAGATCCACGCCGCCTCATACCAATCGCCCTTGAACGTGCGGAGGACCACATCGTAACCAAGGTCGCGCTCGCCATTTACGGGCCAGTCGCCGACGTGCGCAAAGCCCAAACGGATTCCACCGACGCGATTGTGCACGGGCTTGATCAGTTTGATCCCGCCGGAATTGTCGTTGCAGGCCATGTAAATCCCCGCGCGGTCGTTGTAGTAGGTGAGAAATTGCGCGAAGGTGAGGCCGGGGTATTGGATCGTGTCGGTATTCTCAGGGCGAAATTGCCAGGCGTGCGGACTATCGGGCTCAAGGTCCTGAGGCTGGGGGGGATTCAGAAAATGCCCGGTCATCAGCGGCTGCAACAACGCCTCGGAGCCGGGCTTGCCGCCGAGGTTGTAGGGAATCGTCACAAACGGAAATTGCATGTCGGTGATGGCCAAGTTCGCTCGATTGCGAATCGAGATCGACCAGTAGGTTGCCGGGTCGTTTCCTTCAGTCCGGATCGTCACCGTGGCCGCGAGGTCGAGTCCACCGAGTCCCGTGAATTCCGCCGTGATCTTTTTGTCCGCTGCCTGAACTTTGACTTCGCGCGCCTGGAGCGAGGAAATCTGCTGGAACTTCTTTTCCGGCGTCAAATATTGGATGACGAAGACCGGCATCTTTTCGTTGGAAACGATGAATTCCTGCCCCGGCGCGAGCGTCGACCGCAAGGAAAGCAACCGCGCGGTTTTCTCGTCAATCGCGATTTTGTGGTTGGGAGTTTCGAGCGCTAACCCGCTGTCGCCGCCCGGCGCCGCGGCCGGAAGGTCGCGCCCGGCCCCCCACGGACCCCCAAGGCCACTTGCCAGGGCATTCCACGCGCGCTTCGCCCCCAGCAAAATCGGCGACCAGAGCATCGTTCTTCGTGTCATTTTGTCTCCCTTGACTCCGTCAATTCATCACGCACAACGACGAGTAATCTGCGCCATCAGAGGCCCGAAGGGCCGTAAGACCATAGCCCACGGCTTGCGCCGTGGGCTACAGGCTTACACCGCTACACGGCTAAGACGGTTGCGACGATCGGCAGACCAACACCCTAATCGGGTAAAAAAACCGGTCTGCAATGCGACTGAGAAGATTACCCCTTTTAGTGGGGTCATGGAAGGGTGAGATTCGCTTCGGACACAACTGAATCAAGACATCAATGCGCAAGGCTCGCAGTGACGGGAAGATTGGGCTCGAGATTCAGCACGATCTGAAACCACCAATTTGGCTGGTAATTGATTTGCACCGGCTTGCCGCGCAGGTCGCCCTGCGTTCCCAAAAGGATTTCAAAGTTGGATTTGGTTCCGGTCTCGCTGCAGGCCACTTCAAAGCGCGCGCTTTTCATATTGCGGTAGGTGCGGTCGAGCGAACCGCCGTTGGCGTGATACTGAACGTGGACAGTTCTTTCCGCCACGGGTTGAACGCTGAGCATCGTCGCCGTGTAATGGCGGGCGTTGTACATGTAAGAGAGCGACTCGGGCGTGGCGTGTCCGGAAGTTGCGTCACTCATCAATTGCAGAATCGTGGTGAGGAACTCGCCGACTCGGGGGCACTGTTTGCGGTCCGCCCCATCCACGCGCCCGATGTGACGCGCCGGGTCGGTTTCCAGTTCCTGAAGAGCCGCCTTTTCCGCGTCGCCATATTGCTTCAGATCGAAATCGCGATTCGACTGATAGGGAACCGAGGCGGTGAGGGCGCGGTCGGCATCAACGCGGCTGATGATTCCCTCAAAGAGATGCGTTCCACTGGACTTTTCCTTGGAAAGCTCGCTGCGCATCGCGAACACGGACTGGCCCTTCGACGATTTCATGAAGCCGAAGAAAGCGCTGGACACAGGTTGGCCCGAGTCCTGAACCCGCAGAATTTCTGTTCCCGCTCCCCAGCGATTGATCGAGAGCGGTGCCTTGGCCGGGTCTGAACCAAACAGGATTTGAACCATCTGCTCGTGCTCGTCGCCGTCAGCCCTGCCGATGCGAACGTAGCCGCCGCCCACGTCGTCTTTCCCGCCCCAGAAGAAGACAAAGCGCACACGGCAAGTCATGACGTAGCGATATTCGGTTTCCACCTGATTCTTGTGGCCGATCCAGACCGCGGCTTCGTGAATGGCCGACTGGTCGTTGGTATCGGGCGCCGCCGGGGGCTCCGCGGCAAGGCCGGTGGGGATGCCGGCAATCAATCCGGCCGCAAGCAAGAAGAGAAGCGTGATACGGTTCACCATAATCTAAAGCGTGTCCTCCCTATTCACCTTAGTACCCTGTCATACCTAATTATGACGCCATAGGGTGATGTAATCTAGTCCCTTATTGCATTAAAAAACGATAAAATTTGTGGTCTTCGGTAGGGCCGGGCGTTAGCCCCGCCGTTTCAAAACAGAGGTTCTTCGCCCCTTAAGGCCCCGAAGTTCTACGGGTTAATTCTAGACCTTCTCCTTGGCGGCGTCGAGCAACCAATGTACTAGTCCGCCCGAGCGCAGGCAGGACCCGGATGAATCGGGGTCTTGCCCGTGTTCGAGCATGGCCAGGACCTGTCCCGATGACGTTGATCGGGATGGCCATGGCACAGGATTACGGCGCGGCCGCCCGGGAACACGTTCCCACGGGTAGGAAGGATTATCGAGCTTAGGCTTTCTGCTTCGCGGCCTCCAGCAACCGGTGTACGAGGCCGCCGGGTTTGCTGAGCGCGGTGATATCTTTATTAAGCAGCGCCGCGGGAGCATTCCAAATGGACCAGTTGAACCAGTAGTCCCAACCGTAGTTGACTTCTCCTGTGTCGCCGCCGGCGCTGCAACAGTTGGTGCCATCCCAGGTGTATCCCCAGGTGAGATAGCTGGTTTCCAGGTTCTTGCGCAGCAGGTCCATCCCGAATTCCTTTTGTCCCTCGTAAATGAAGGTCATCGCGTTCCAAATCACCTGGTGGTTGGTGTAAAGATACGCCCCGGTAAGATACCCCGTTTTGTCCTTATTCCACATCGTACCATCGGGGTTGGCGTAAATCGGCGGCATTCCGAGCTTGCTGATCCGGCAAACCTTTTCGCGCTGGAGGGCAAGCAGCCTGTCCACATTCTCCTTCGGGAACACCGCTGGCACGCCGCAAAAATGCGCCCAATATTGCCCGTTGAGCGTCGGCGAGAAGACCGCGTCAAGCGTCTTGCCCGTTTTGGGGTCGTTGTAGATCAGGTAGTGGTCGCCCTTCCAGAGATACTTCTGCATGGCCTCTTTGCCGGCGGCGATCAGGGAATCGAGATAATTAACTTCCGCCGTATCACCCATGGCGCGCGCCCACGCCTTCAGCATCTCGGCTCCGGCGAGACGCAACCCGCCGGGATGAGTGACGTAGCCGTACATCGACCGGTCTTCGAACCACTCAATGTCATTCCACGCGTGCTCGCGGTGCGGGGGCATGGCGATGATCTGCGACGGCCCCAGATCAGGTCGCTGCGTAAAGGAATATTGCAGCGCCAACTTTACCGACGGGTAAAATTCCTTCATAAATGCTTCGTCACCGGTGATTTTCCAGTGCAGATACGCCGCCGAGACGTAGCAGAAGCCGGAAATGACTTCCTGATAATCGTAGGACATGGGATTCGCCGGGTCGGCCCAGCGACCGAGCAATTGTGCCACGTCGCCGTTCTCGCGCTGTGTTGCGCGAATCGTTCGCAGCATTGAAAGCGCCAAATCCGGAAACATGAAGGATATCGTCGGGCCCGCCATTCCCACGTTGGAAAGCGTGTTCATGTGGGGACAGGCGCGCGGGGATTCTTCCAACGCAAAGAGACCATCCTCAGGCCGGCACCAGCTCCCAATGGGATCCTTGGCCTGCGCCCACATGCTGCATGGAGCGAAATAGTAAAGCGAGTTGACCAGCGAATCCGCGAGCCATCCCGGCATCGTCGTGTCGTTGTAGACCTCTGCTTGCCAGGCGATAATCCGCTTCAACAGTTGCTCGTGATTCTGCGCGAGATAGGACGCCACCTCGCCCGCATTGGCGAATCGCGCGGCGTACATGTGGGTGAAGCGTTTGCCCGTCGTCGAGAGAGTTTCACCTTCGGGCGCGTAGGTCCAGATGCGCTTGCCGCCGGTTCCGGGGACGCCGTTGCCTTCCCACTCCGGGGCGTACCAGGCCAGGATGATGCGGATGACCTTGTGCTCGCCCGGCCCCATGTTGAACTCAACGCAGAGCGACGACCCGCCATCGTCATGCTCGGCGGTCGAAGGCAGCTTTTCTTGGGCTTTTGCCCAAACGTCACCGTCAACGCCCAAAGCGCCGCCGGTGCGGACCTCGCCGTCATCCGTCGTCGCGAGGACGTAGCTCATTCCCCAAGACTTGTTGTCCACCCAGATGCCTTGCAACCCCTTGGGCGCTGGGCGGCGTGAGATTTGCGGTGGCGGCATGACCGGCTCGGCGGCAAGATTCGGCCAGCCAATCGAGTGATCGCGCGTGTGGTGGTCAGCAAAACCGGGGAAGCTGAAGACAACACACCCTACGGCCCCTGTGGTGGTTTTGTTGCGCAGATGGATTTCGAAAACCGCGCCCGGGGTGTTGGAGGCTTTCGAATCGCCGGGGATGAACGGCGACCAACAGCGCACGCCGCTATTCACCGGCGCGTCAGTCTTGTATTCAATGTCGGCAATCGGATAGTGGCCCCAGTAATCGCTTTCCTGCATTCCACCCGCGGTTCCGATTGCGAATGAGGGGCGGTTGTTCCCCGCATAATTCTTGGTCTGGCCGGTCCCGCAAATGTATCCTTTACCGCCCATGACGAGGCCGAGATAGGGCGTGTTCAGCGGCCCACCAATAGGCGTGAGGTGGTTGAACACCGACGTGTAACCCAACTGTCCCGAGGGCTCGAGATAAAGCGCGCCGGTGTCGATTCCACCGAGCGGCATGCCGGAGACGGGCATGGGATTATCGATGTAGAGTCCGAAATAGCCCTCGGGCTTCGTGCGATAGCAAATCCCGGAAACGGGATTGGAGTATCCCGCGGCATGAAAGGTGTTCCATGCATGGCCTTTCAATCCGGATGGAAAGAGGCGGTCGGGCTCCTTGGGGTCCATAGGCACAGGCGTTTCGGCGGCGGCATCCGTGGTCGCGAATCCCTTGAGACCATTTACACTCAATGCGCTCGCACCGGCAGTGAGGCGCAGAAAATTGCGGCGGGAAAGATCGCTCTTCATTCTGATTTCTCCTCGATGTTTCAAGCTTGACAGGCCACGAAACCATCTCGCTGGCGCAAACGCCAGTGGAAGCTAGAAGTCACCTGACTTCGCAAGGATTTCGTGGCGCGGCCGAGTTCCATGAACCGAAAGCAATAACTCTTTCATTCGCAGACCCCATGGCCGAATGGGACCCCTCTCTGCGCGCGGCGGACCCGATTTCTTCCTGATCTGAATGCGCTTGCGGTCCGCCGACACCTCAAGGTCGTAGCCCATCGCTCGCAGCTCCGCCAAGGCGGCTTCGCGCTCAGCCTCGGGAACGATTTCTTCACCAGTTTTCTGAGCGATCACATAACCGTAGCGCATCGCGCCTAGTCCGGTTGCGATGTCCCGTGCGATCTCCGCGCCTCGATTACTTTCCACCTCCGGAGGGATAAAGATGTGTATGCCTTCCAAATTCTCTCCACCCCGCTCGCCGCTCAATTTGAGCGTGGTTCCCTGGCTCGTATAAAAAAGGGACACCAACTCGCGAACCCCGGGTTCGATGCGCAAGTGGAAGCTTTCTCCGCGGTATTCTCGGTCGCGAATTTCCGGTGCCATTCGAAAACCGTCGATGATAGGCCAAGCCGGGGCTGTATGCCCTAAGAATCGAAATCCATCTTCTGACTCGCGGGTCACTCCCGCTGACCAACACACCACCCTACCCGTAACCGCCCACCACTTTGTAGCCAAAATCAACTTTCCCATGCGG